>CAZTZM010000055.1:0-12324 GCA_964618005.1 uncultured Myxococcales bacterium | reverse complement strand
GAAGCCGCCCCGCGGCGGCGGCGTGTCGGTCTCCGCCCGGGCCGCGGGGGTCCCCCCCAAAACCGCGGCGACGGCCAGGGCCGCCAAGGTCCCCCACCGGGCGGGCCCGCCGCGGCGCGGCCCGTGCGCGCGCCCGGGATTCATGGACCGCCAGTATACCGCGCCACTTTTCCCGGGCTTTGGAGTAGGCTCGCAGGCGATGCGGCAGGGAGACCACAGCGGCTCGGTCTCGGGCGTCATCGCGCTCGACCCCGACGAGAGCGGCATCTCGGCGCCGATTCCGGTCGCCGCCACGATCGACCGGGCCCTCGAGCGCGCGCCCGCCGGCCGCGACGAGGAAGAGAGCCGGCTCATCGCCCGCTGCCTGGCGGGTGAGGTCGAGGCCTTTCGGCCGCTGGTCCACCGCTATCAGCGACTGGCGTTCTCCGTGGCGTTCCGCATGCTCGGCAGCCGGGCCGACGCCGAGGACATCGCCCAGCAGGCGTTCGTCGACGCGTTCAACGCGCTCGATCGCTTCCGCGGCGAGGGGCGCGCGCACGCCTTCTCGACCTGGCTGCTGCGGATCGCCGTCAACCGCTCGAAGGACGTCCTCAAGTCCAAGCGCCGCACCGAGGAGCCGCTCGATCGCGAGGTGCACGGCGGTGAGGCCGCCTTCGCCTACGACCCGCTGACGCCCGAGACGAACGCCTCGCACGGCGAACGGCGCGCGCACCTGGGGGCCGCCCTGCTGAAGCTCCCCACGAAGTACCGCGAGGTGCTGATCCTGCGCGACGCCGAGGATCTCTCGTACGAAGAGATCCGCAGCATCCTGCGGCTGCCCATCACCACCCTGAAGATCCGCGTCGTCCGGGCCCGCGCCATGCTGCGCCAGCTGGTCGAGCGTGTCGGGGTGACGTCCTGAACGCGGATCGCCCGGGGGCGCTCGACGTGCCGGCCGCGCCGGACGGCCGCATCGCCGAGCTGGCGCGCCTGCGCGAGGTGAAGCCGCCTCCCGATCTCGTGGCGAGGGTGATGACCCGCCTGTCCGAGCCGCGCCTGCCGTCGGTGTGGCAGTGGCTGCGGCGCCCGTTCCTGATCGAGATCCGGATCTCGCCGCTGGTCCTGATCGGCCTGGCGCTGGGTCTGGGCGCGGCGTTCGTCTACGTCGGCGCGACGCTGCGCTAGCGTTTCACTCGTCCGAGCGGGTCGGGTCCAGACGCTGGCTGATCGCCGAATGGCGGCTGACCGTCGCGCAGGCGGGCTCGGTGACAATGGCCGATCGACCGCTGAAGGATGACGGAATCGGACGATCTTCGGTCCGGCGCCGCCTGGTTTGTGAGCGTCGAAGGTACTGAACAGCGCACGCCCCTTCACGCCGGGCCCCGGATCCTATGCCTATCCGCATTCGCTGTTCGCTTGTGATCGCTATCTCTGTCTTGGTGGTTGTCGCGCTGGCGCCCCGTCGCGCTCACGCCTACACGTGGATGATAGGCCACGGCTACACCGGCTGCGCCACCTGCCATCTGGATCCGTCGGGAGCCGGCCTCTTGAACGAATTCGGTCGGGAAGAGGCCGCCGACACCTTGCGCTCCCACTACGGCAGCGACCCGGCGCCCGTCGAACCGTTCTTTGGTCTTTGGAAAAATCCCGACTGGCTGCTCACCGGCGGGAGCTTTCGGGACGGGCTCTTCTTCATGAAGGCGGGCAGCGCGCCGTACTCCCAGCAGAACATCTTGATGCAGGCCGACCTACGGGTCGGCGTCGACGCCGGCCGCTGGCGAGCCGCCGGCGCTCTCGGTGTCTTACCGAACGGAGACTTTCCAGCGGCCGTGGTGACCTCCCAGAGCGGTCCGAGCCTGGTGGCACGCGAGTACTGGGTCGGTTACACGTTCGCGAACGACACCGTCCTGCTCCGTGCCGGCCGGATCAACGTGCCGTACGGCATCCGATCGATCGAGCACACGTTGTTCGTGCGGCAGGCCACGCAGACGGACATCAACGACACGCAGGAGCACGGCGTCGCCTTGGCTGCGCGGGGCGGTGGATTTCGCGGCGAGGTGATGGCGATCGCCGGCAATTACCAGGAGTCGCCCGACGCCTATCGTCAGCGCGGCTACAGCGGCTACCTCGAGTGGAGCCCCGAGAGCCACTACGCCCTCGGCGTCAACAGCCTCGTGACCTACGCCAAGGAGGATGTCCTCCTGCGAGCGGCCAATCTTCGTCAGGCCCACGGTCTGACCGCGCGGGCGAATCCGGTCGAAAGGTTGGTGTTGCTGGCCGAGGCCGACTACGTCGGCGAGGGGCTCTCGGGCCAGCCGCACTGGAACGGTCTCGCGACGATGCTCCAGGCGGACTTCGAGCCGTGGCAGGGGCTACACTTCATCGGCACGGGCGAGAGCTACGGCTCCGGACAGCCCGGCACCGACACCTCCTGGAGCGCGTGGGGCAGCGTGGCCTGGTTCTTCTACTCGCACGTCGACGTTCGGTTTGACTACGTCCATCAGAGTCTCTCCACGCCGCCCCCGGAGGGACGTATCCCGATCGAGACCTTCCTGGTTCAGCTCCATCTCTTTCTGTGAGGCCGGCGATGCGAACCAAGGCGTCTTCTACGTTGCTGCTGATCGGGTCGGCGATCGTTGGTCTGGTGGGCCGCCCGACCCCGGCGCGGGCGGTTCCCAGGTTTCCGGGAGAGATCATCGACTACTTCAAGAACAACCATTCGCCACCCGTGAATCTCGACTACACGCCGCCCTGTCGTCTGTGTCACATCGACGGGACGACCGGCTCTGGCAGCGTTCAGACACCGTTCGGGATATCGATGCTCGCGCACGGCTTGACGGAAGATCGAGGCTCGATCACGACCGCGCTCGAGGCGCTCGACGCGGACGGCATCGACAGCGACGGTGACGGCGTCCCCGACATCTCCGAGCTGAGCATGGGCACCGACCCGAACTCGAGCTCGGACGCCCCCCTGTCGTCGATGGATCCGTCGTATGGCTGTGCGGTTGCGTCCCCCCGCCGTGGCGCTGGCCGGCGCTCTCTGGGCTGCGGCGCGGTGTTGATGGCCGTCCTCCTCATCAGGCGCCGCCGAGCCCGACAAGGACGAGCTCACCAAGAACGCGACCGGTGATCAACCCTTGGTGTGAGCTCCGCTGTCGACGAGCTCAGGCCCGGACGTCGACGCAGAGGATGTACGTGCGCCCCTGCGCGGGATCGCGGAAGCAGGTGCTGATCGTGCGGCACAGCTCGCCGCTGGCCAGCGACACGTACGGATCGGTCGTGTACTTCTGCAGCTCGACGTCGACCAGGACGTAGAAGTACTCCTTCAGCGAGTGGTCGGTCCCGCGCGGCGCCGGGCGGAAGATGGCGCCGCCGGGCCGCTCGATGGTCCCGGTCGGGCGGACCGTCTCCGTCACCTGGGTGCCGGCGTCGTCGAGGACGTAGAGGCAGTCGACCTTGGGATCCTCGTTGACCATGCGGGCCAGGATGGCGTCGAAGCTGGTCTCCGGCGCGCCGGTGAGATCGGTCAGGATGCGGCTCAGGATCGCGTTGAAGCGGCGGTACTCCAGCTTGCGGGCGTTGATCTGGCCGACCATCCGGCTCTTGAACGAGTGCGCCAAGGGCTCGATGCAATCGGCGGCGCGTTCCAGCCCGCCGTCCTCGAACGACGCCGCCGCGCGCGGGCGGCCCAGGTAAAACCCCTGCAGCAGATCGGCGCCCAGCTCCAGCGCGGTCACCGCCTCCGCCTCGGTCTCGATCCCCTCGGCCACCACCAGCGCGCCGATGTGCCGTGACAGGCTGACCAGGCTCTTGAACGTCTCCTGCTTGTAGAAGTCGCCGTCGACGCCGGTGATCAGGCTGCGATCGATCTTGATGACATCGGGCCGGAACAGCGGGACGCGATCCAGGTTCGAGTGGCCGGCGCCGACGTCGTCCAGCACCACCAGGAAGCCGCGCCGCCGCAGCGCCGACGCCAGCTCGCCGAATCGCCCGACGTCATCCAGCCGGGACTCGAGGAACTCGACCCCCACGTTGTGCGGGCGCAGGCGCGAGCCGCCGATCAGCGCCTCCAGCTCCGCGACCAGCGCGGACGGCGACGTCATCCCGGTCAGGTCCAGATTCAGGAACAGCAGCAGCTCCGGCGGCCGATCGCCCAGACGGGTGAAGGTGCGCACGGCGCTCTCGCGACACAGGTTCTCGACCGCGCCCGAGATCCCCTCGGCCTCCGCCATCTTGAACAGCGCATAGGGGGCGATGAGATCGCCGGCCGGCCCCACGCCACGCGACAGAGCCTCCATCCCCACGACGCTCTTGCGCCGGACCGAGAAGATCGGCTGGAAGTGCGTGGTGACCCGTCGCCCCTCCACCAGCGCGTGAAGCGGCGCACGAAGCTCTGGATCGGCGCGAAGCAGCATGATCCCCCCGTCTAGATGTAGGTGAGGTCATCGGCACGCTTTTGGAATTTCCTGAGACCGCGATTGTCGAATTGACCGTCCGGAAACAGAGCAAGGACCAGCTGCCGCAAATGTGACGCGGCGGCGGGCTGCTACAGGTCGAGATCGGCCTGGGCCGCGCGTTCCATGATGAACTTGAAGCGCGCGTCGACGTCCTTGCCCATCAGCTCCGTCAGGACCTTGTCGGTCTGCTCGACGTCGTCGATCCGGACCCGCAGCAAGCGGCGCGTGGCCGGATCCAGCGTGGTGCGGCGCAGCTCGTCGGGCTGCATCTCGCCGAGGCCCTTGAAGCGCATGATGTCGGGGCGGGCGTTCTTGGGGAGGTCGCCGATGATGCGATCGCGGTCGGCTTCGTCCAGCGCCCAGAACGTCTCCTTGCCGTGGTCGACGCGGAACAGCGGCGGCTGCGCCAGGTAGACGAACCCCTCGGCGATCAGGGGCTGCAGGTGGCGGTAGAAGAACGTCAGCAGCAGCGTGGCGATGTGATGGCCGTCGGAGTCGGCGTCCATCAGCAGGATGATCTTGTGGTAGCGGAGGCGCTCGATCTTGAAGTCGGCGCCGACGCCGCAGCCCAGCGCCGAGACGACGTCTTGCAGCTCCTTGTTCGAGAGCACCTTCTGCAGCGAGGCCTGCTCGGTGTTCAGCACCTTGCCGCGCAGCGGAAGGATCGCCTGGGTCTTGCGCTCGCGCCCCTGCTTGGCGGAGCCGCCGGCCGAATCGCCCTCGACGATGAACAGCTCGCTCTTGCCCGGGTCGGTCGAGGCGCAGTCGGCCAGCTTGCCCGGGAGGTTCAGGCGGTGCGAGACCGCCGTCTTGCGCGACACCGCCTGCGCGGCCGCGCGCGAGGCCTCGCGGGCCTTGGCGGCCAGCGCGATCCGCTCGACGATCTGCGCGCCGGAGGTCTTGTTGCTGAGCAGGAACGTCTCCAGCGCCGGACGAACCGCGCCGTCGACCTGGCCCTGGGCCTCGGGGCTGCCGAGCCGCTCCTTGGTCTGCCCCTGGAACTGGGGCTCCTGCATGTAGATCGAGAGGACGCCGACGATCCCTTCGCGGACGTCTTCCGCGGTCAGCGTGACCCCCTTGGGGGCCAGGTTCGAGGCGTCGACGAAGGCGCGCACCGCCTTGACGATGGCGGCGCGGAAGCCCTGCTCGTGCGCCCCGCCCTGCGTGGTGGGGATGCCGTTGACGTACGAGCGGATGGTCTCCTCGTGCGACTCCGTCCACTGCAGCGCCGCCTCGATGCGGAACCCGGCCTCGCCGGCCCGCTCGAAGTAGAAGACCTGCGGCGACGTGGGGGCCTTGCCACGGTCGGCGACCAGCTTGGCCAGGAAGTCGGCGATGCCGCCCGCGTGTTCGAACGTCTCGGTGGTTTTAGCCCCCTCGTCCTTGAAGACGATGGAGAGGCCCTTGTGCAGGAAGGCCTTGGCGTCCAGGCGGAAGCGGATCGTCTCGGCCGAGAACGACTGCTTGCCGAAGATCCCGGCGTCGGGCTTGAAGGTGATCGAGGTGCCGGTGCCGCGCGCCGCGCCGACCTTGGTCAGCTTGCTGACCGCCTTGCCGCGTTCGTACTTCTGCTCCCACAGCGCGCCGTCGCGGCGGACCTGGGCGGTCAAGCTCTCCGACAGCGCGTTCACCACCGAGGAGCCGACGCCGTGCAGGCCGCCCGAGAACTGATACTGCCCCGAGGAGAACTTGCCGCCTGCGTGCAGCGTGGTCAGCACCAGCTCCAGCGCCGACTTCTTGAACTCCTTCTTGACGTCGATCGGGATGCCGCGGCCGTTGTCGCCGCAGGTGACCGACTTGCCGTCGGCGTGCAGCGTGACCTCGATCTTCGTGCCGTAGCCGTTGATCACCTCGTCGACGGAGTTGTCGACGATCTCCCACAGCAGGTGGTGATAGCCCTTGCTGTCCGTCCCCCCGATGTACATGCCGGGGCGCTTGCGGACGGGCTCCAGCCCTTCCAGGACGGTGATGTCTTCGGAGGTGTAGCTGGTGCTCACTTCAGCTCGTCAGTTCAAGAGGGCCGGCGGCGCCGGCAGCGACACGATGAGGCGGACGATCTTGGTCTTGCGCTTGAGGGCGTGACCCTTGCCGCCGCGGGCCGTGACCCCGAAACGCCCGGGACCGACCGGCAGCTCCTTGCCGTCGTCGGTCTCGGCGACGACGACGTCCTTGTCCTTGGGGCCGCCCACGCCGAACCCGATCACCACGCCGTCGACGGTCTTGATGACCGTGACGCCGCGGCCCGGGTTGGAGAGCTCCGGCAGCTCGGAGAGCTTGCAGAGCAGGGCGTGCGCGTCGCTCGTGACGACGCACAGGACGTCGTTCTTCTCTTTGACCAGCGCCACGCCGACGATCTCGTCGCCGTCGGCCGGCTTGGCGAACCGGCGGCCGGCGCGGGTCGACAGCTCGCGGTGCGAATCGAGCAGGAACCGCAGCCCGAAGCCGCCCTTGCTGACGGCCACCGCCAGCATGCCGGCGGGCGCGTCCTTCTCGGCCATCGACAGCGCGCCGACGACGCGCTCGCCGTCACGGAAGTTGAACAGCTTCTGCACCGGCTCGCCGTAACCGGTCGACGCCGGCACGTCGTTGATGCGAATGACGTACGCGTAGCCCAGGCTGGAGAAGATCGCCATCGGCTCCTTGGTCGAGCCGCGGATGACCGCCAGGATCGCGTCGCCTTCGCGCAGGCGCGTGGCCGAGAGGTCCTTCACCTCGCGCACGCGCTTCAGCCAGCCGTCGCGCGACAGGATCACCGTGACCTCCTCGTCGACGATGAAGTCCTCGGCCACGAACTCGGTCTCCTCGCCCCCGCCGCCGCCGATCTTGGTGCGCCGCTTGTCCTCGAAGCGGCCGGCCACCTCGCTGATCTCGCTGCGCACCACCTTCAGCAGCTTGCGCTTGTCGTCGAGGATGGCGCGGATCTCCTTGGCGCGGGCCCGCTTGGCCTTCAGCTCTTCCAGGATGGCGTCCATCTCCAGGCGCGCCAGCTTGTAGAGCTTCATCTCGAGTATCGCGTCGGTCTGCGGCTCCGACAGCTCGAAGCGCTTGGAGAGCTTGACCGCCGCGTCGGCCTTGCCGTCCGACTTGCGGATGATCCGGATCGCCTCGTCCAGGGCGTCGAAGATGATCGCGAAGCCCTCGAGGATATGGATGCGCCGCTCCAGCTCGGCCAGCTCGAACTCGAACCGCCGCCGGACCGTCTCCTCGCGGAAGGTCAGGAACTCGCGCAGCATCGCCGCCAGGTCGACCCGCAGCGGGCCCGCGATCTCGCGGTTCTCCGTCGGCACCAGGCAGGTGAGGTTGACGTGGAACCCGGTCTCCAGCGGCGTGTGCTTGTAGAGGTACGCCATCACCAGGTTCGGATCGGCGCCCGCCTTCAGCTCCAGCACGATGCGGACGTCGTCGGTCGACTCGTCGCGCACGTCGACCAGCATGGGGAGCTTCTTGTTGATGATGACGTCCGCGATCCGCTCGACCACGGTCGACTTCGTCAGCGCGTAGGGGATCGAGGTGATGACGACGTGGTCGGCGCCCTTGCCGGCGGACTCGGTCTTCCACTCGCCGCGCAGGCGGATGCCGCCCTGCCCGGTCTCGTAGATCTCGCGCAGCTCCTTCTTGCTGTTCATCACCTGGCCACCGGTCGGAAAGTCGGGGCCCTTGATGTGCTTGAGGAGATCCTTGGTCTCGAGCTTGGGGTCGTCGAGCATGGCCACCGCCGCCGCGCAGACCTCGCCCAGGTTGTGCGGCGGGATGTTGGTGGCCATGCCGACCGCGATCCCGGTGCAGCCGTTGATCAGCAGCTGCGGCACCTTGGCCGGCAGCACGATCGGCTCCTCGGTGGTGCCGTCGTAGTTGGGACGGAAGTCGACCGTCCCCTGCTTGATCTCGTCCAGCAGCTCCATCGCCAGCGGCGCCAGGCGCGCCTCGGTGTAGCGGTGGGCGGCCGGCGCGTCGCCGTCCAGCGACCCGAAGTTGCCGTGCCCCTCGACCAGCGTCACGCGCATGGAGAACGGCTGCGCCAGGCGAACCATCGCCTCGTAGCAGGCCGAGTCGCCGTGCGGGTGGAACTTGCCCAGCACGTCCCCCACGATCGTCGCCGACTTGCGGAACTTGGCGTCGGGGTAGAGGTGCAGGTTGGCGTACATCGCGTAGAGGATGCGCCGCTGCACCGGCTTGAGGCCGTCACGCACGTCAGGAAGCGCGCGCGACGTGATGACGCTGACGGCGTAGTTCAGGTACCGCCGCTGCGCCTCGACCACGAGCGAGGCATCAGCCGGCGGCGGAGGGGGCTCGTCGCCACCCGCTCCACCGGCGCCGCCGCGCTTGCGGCCGCGCCCACCGCCATCGGCGGCGGCCTTGGGAGAGGGTTTGGCGCCGCCCGCGATAAGATCCAACTGTCGGGAGGCCATCGGGCTAAGGTGTCATGGACCCTAAAGGAGCGGGATCCGAATTGCAAGAAAGCGCCCCGCGGGCCTCGATTTTGCGCCGCCTCCTGGCAGCCGCGCTGGGGTTGGCCGCCGTCGCGCCGGCACGCGCCTCGGCGCCGCCGCGCTCCAGCTTCGCCCGAGACGTGGCGCCCATCCTCGACCGCTGGTGTGTGGGGTGCCACGGCGCGGACGAGGCGCAGGCCGGCCTGCATCTCGACAGCTACGCGGGCCTGATGCGCGGCGGCGACGAGGGGCCGCCGGTCGTGGCGGGGGATCCGGGATCCAGCCTTCTCGTCGCCAAGATCGAGCGCCGCCACCGGCCGCCGATGCCCCCGCGCCGCCGCTTACCGGCGGCGCAGGTGGCGCGGATCCACGCCTGGATCGCGGACGGCGCCCTGCCGTAGCTGGGTCGTCACTGGCAGGTCGTCACGTCGACCGTGACGGTCGTCCCGGACGCGGAGAGGATCCCGATGTCGACGCCGCCGGTGCAGGACGACGAGCGGGCGATGGCCGTCGTCGCCGACGAGCAGTCGGTCGGACCCGAGAAGACGTTTCCCTCGGCCGACAGCTTCAGCGTCCCCTGGTTGGCCGACATGCTGATGCAGAGGCCGGTGAGATCGGGGTTCGAGCCCGCCGAGGCCTGCAGCTGGTTCTGGCCCGGATCGCCCGCCGTGCCGAGGTCGATCCCCGACAGATCGTTCGAGGCCGCGCTGGCGTCGGATGACGTGACGAGCAGGCCGTTGAGCTTGTTGTTGAGCAGCGTGCTGCCCCGGACCTTCACCTTCTCGCCCCCGAAGATCTGCAGGCCCTGCTTGCTGTTCCCCCAGGCGACCAGGCCCCGCACCGTCGACAGCGGCGCTGCGCCGGCGGTCTCGAAGATCTCCAGGCCGTCGAACGCGTTGTTGTTGGCGAGGACCGTCCCCTGCCCGTTCGCCGGCGACACCGGGACGCCGCTGACGTTCAGCACCGCCGCGCCCGTCACGTAGATGCCGTGCTCGGTGTTGCCGTTGAAGCTGGTCGTCGCCTGGCCGGCGGGGACCGTGATGTTCACGGTGCCGCCCGCGACGTTGAGGCCGTCGTGGTGCTTGCTGGCGCTGCCCGCGTTCGACACCACCACGCCCTGACCGATGTTCAGCGTGCCGTTCGTGACCGCGATGCCGTTGCCGCCGCTGTTCTGCACGGTCACGTAGGAGATAGCCGCCGTCTTGCCCGTGCCCGGCGAGACGCCGATGCCGATGCCCGACGTGTTGGCGCCGCCGTCGATCGTGATCGGCGCCGACGGATCCGGGGCGATGACCGACTGGTTGCCGACCAGCCGGAAGCCGCCGAAGGAGGTGTCGCTGCCGGCGATCATGTTCAGCACGATCGGCCCGGTCTTGGTGGAGATCGCCACGTTGGTCGGCACGTTGATGGGGAGCGTCTCGCTGGCGTCCAGCGCCACCGTCTGACCCGCCTGTCCGACGATCACGATCTTCGTGCCGGCCGCGCCGATGGCGCCGACCACCGAGAGCGCGTGCGTGACGGTCTTGAAGCTGCAGCTGGGGGTGGCGACGCCGCCGGCGATGCCGCTGCCGGTGGCGGTCGCGTCGTCCCCGTTCACCGGGTCGACGAAGTACGTGTTGCCCGTCGCCGACGCGCAGCCGGTGCAGCTGTTGTTCACGCAGCGGAACGTCGACCCGAAGCTGGGGTTGCCCGCGCAGTCGGTGTCGGTGCAGCAGTTGCCCGGCGTGCAGATGTCGTTGCAGCAGAAGTCCGCGCCGTTGGCGGCGCAGGCGCCGCTGGTGCTGCAGGCCGCCGTGACGCACTTGCCGGTCTGCGTCTGGCCGGTGGCCGTGTTGCAGATCGTCGCCGAGCCGTAGACCGGATCGGCCTGGCACTGCGAGTCGCTGCTGCAGGCGCCGCAGTCGTTGGCCGCGATGGCGCCGCAGACCAGGCCCGCGTTGGTGCCGGTGCAGTCCGAGCTGGTGCCGTGGCAGTCGCCGAGCTGGCAGATGCCCTGGTAGCAGATGTTGCCGGCGCCGTAGGCCGCGTCGGAGATGCACTGGCCGTCGGTCGAGCAGGGGCCGCAGGTGTCGGCCTGCGAGATGCCGCAGAGCTGGCCGCTCGGGCAGTCCGAGGACGGGCCGTGGCAGTCACCGGACGTGCAGGCGCCCGAGACGCAGACCGTCGTCACGCCGTAGGCGCTGTCGGACTGGCAAGCGGTGTCGCTGGCGCAGCTCTGGCAGAAGTGCGTCGCCGTGTCGCAGAGCTGGCCGCCGGTGCAATTCGTCGAGGCGTGGCAGTTGCCCGAGACGCAGACGTTGCCGACGCAGACGTGCTGCGCGCCATAGGCGGTCAGGCAGGCGCTGTCGCTGGAGCAGAGGGTGCAGGTGTGCGTGCCGGCGTCGCAGATCTCGCCGCCGCCGCAGTCGGTGGTGGTGTGGCAGGTCCCGGAGACGCACTGGCCGGCGATGCACAGGTGGTTCGCGCCGTAGCCGGTGGTGCAGTCGGTGTCGCCCGCGCAGGCGCCGCAGGTGAAGGCGCTGGTGTCGCAGACCTGCCCGTTCGAGCAATCCGTCGAGGTGCGGCACTGGCCGGCGATGCAAGCGCCGCCGACGCACAGGTGCCCGCCGCCGTAGGCGCTGACGCAGGCCGCGTCGTTGGCGCACACGCCGCACTGGTGCGTGCTGAGGTCGCAGACCTGGCCCGGCGTGCAGTCGCCGGCGGTGCGGCAGTTGCCCGACACGCAGCTGCCGTTGAGGCAGAGCTGGGGGCCGCTGTAGTTGGCCATGCAGGTGGCGTCGTCGGGGCAGGCCACGCAGGTCAGGGTCGCCGTGTCGCAGATGCGCCCGCCGCCGCAGTCGCTGGTCTGGCGGCAGTTGCCGGCCACGCAGGCGCCGCCCACGCACAGGTGGTTCGCGCCGTAGGCCGAGACGCAGTCGGTGTCGAGCGCGCAGGCCGTGCAGTTGAAGGTGGCGTCGCAGATCTCACCGCTGCCGGTCGGGCAGTCGGCGGCGGTCCGGCACTGGCCGGCCACGCAGCCGCCCGACACGCAGAGGTGGTCGGCGCCGTAGGCCGACATGCAGGCCGCGTCGCTCGTGCAGTTCGTGCACTGGTTGGAGACGCAGAGCTGGCCGTTGCTGCAGTCCGCGAAGGTCTGGCAGTTACCCGAAATGCAGGCGCCGTTGACGCAGACGTGGTTCGGTCCGTACCCCGAGCGGCATGCGCCGTCGCTGGGGCAAGGCACGCAGGTGTGCGTGCTGCCGTCGCAGATCTGACCGTTCGAGCAGTCCGTCGCCGCCTGGCAGCCGCCCGCGCCGCCCATCCCGCCTGTCCCCGCGCCCGCCTGGCCGCCCGTCCCCGTCCCGCCTGTGCCCGCCTGGCCGCCCGTCCCCGTTCCGCCCGTCCCCGCGCCCGCCTGGCCACCGGTCCCCGTCCCGCCCGTCCCCGCGCCGGCTTGACCGCCCGTCCCCACGCCGCCG
>CAZTZM010000054.1:0-3146 GCA_964618005.1 uncultured Myxococcales bacterium | reverse complement strand
AGATCGCGGATGTGCTTCTCGGCGATGGCGCGGTTGGGGGCGTTCGGCGCGTCCTTCAAGAAGCGCCGGTAGAAATTGATCGCCTCCGCGCGCTCGCCCATCAGGCGGTGGCAATGGGCGATGTTGTAGAGAAAGCTCGGGTCGGCCTTGGACAGGTAGGCCTGCTCGTACTCGGCGATCGCGTTCCGGTACTTCTCCAGCTTGTAGTAGGCGTCGCCCTGCTGCGAGTGCTCGCGCGCGGACTCGGTGCGGGGATCGGCTGCCTGCGCCGGCTGTCCGCTGCCCAAAACCACCGCCAGGAGCAGGAGACACGCCCCGGATCGCTTTGACACCACCCGAATCCTAAGGAGCGCCCGCCTCCCAAGTCAACGCCCCGCAGCGCGCGCGTTAGAATGTCGCCATGGGCGAGGGGGAGCGTCGGTCAGACGACGGCACGCGCGAGCGGCAACGGGTCCTGTACCTGGCGGCCGTGGTCGTGCTGGCGTTCACCGCGACCGATCGGATCGCGCTGGGCCGTTTCGACTGGCGGCCGCTGGTGGTGCGGTTCCTGTGGGCCGCCGTCATCGTCCTGACCGCGCTCAGCCTGCGTGGGCTGGGACGGGCACGAACCCGCGAGCTCATGCTGACGCTGGCCGTGTTCTCGGCGGCGTTTTATGCGGCGCTGGCGGCGCTGACCGGCGGGGCGTCGAGCCCGCTGTTTCACTGGATGCTCGCGCTGCCGGTCGCGACGGCGCTGGTCATCCAGGATCACCCCGCCGCCATCGTCGGGTCGGGCCTGACCATGCTGGCGGGCGGGCTGGGGATCCTCACCGCCGCGGGGACCGCGCCCGCGCTCTCCTGGCAGTGGTCCGGGCAGGCCGCGATCATGGTCCTGCTGTCGGCGTTCGTCTCCAGCAGCTACGGCAAGCTGCACGAGCGCGAGGCGGCCCTGCGCCGCGATCGAGCCGAGGCCGACTCACGGGCCCGCGCGTCCGAGGCGGCCATCGCGGCGCGCGACGACTTCCTGGCCGTCGCCGCGCACGAGCTGCGCACGCCGCTCACGTCGCTGCTGCTGCAGATCGAGGCGGTCGAACGAAGCACGATGGGGCCGCCGGGCGTCGGTCTGACCGAACCCGATCGCGAACGGATCGCCGGGATCGCGCGGCAATCGCGCCGGCTGTCGGGCCTCATCGACGGGATGCTGGACGTGACGCGGCTGAGCACGGGCCGCCTGGAGCTGAACTTCGACGAGGTGAACCTGTCGGCGCTGGCCCGCGAGGTGGCCGGTCGATTCGGCCCCGACGCCGCGGCCGCGGCCTGCCAGGTGACCATGGATCTTCCGCCCCGGCTGGACGGCCTGTGGGACGAGGCGCGCCTCGATCAGGTCCTGACCAACCTCATCGGCAACGCGGTGAAGTACGGTGCGGGCGGCGGCATCCACATCGAGGGCCGCGGCAGCGCCGACACGGTCGAGGTGACGGTGCGCGACCACGGGATCGGGATCTCGCGCGAGGACCAGGAGCGGATCTTCCGCCGGTTCGAGCGGGCCAGCGGCCAGCGGCAGCACCCCGGCCTGGGGCTGGGCCTCTGGATCACCAGCGAGCTCTGCAAGGCCCACGGCGGCCGCATCTCGGTGGTCAGCGCGCTGGGCGCAGGGGCGGCGTTCACGGTGACCTTGCCGCGCCGCTCGCCCGCGGCGATCGACTCCCAGCGGCCGCGCCTGCCTTCGTCGTCGCGCCCGGCCTGAAACGCGCGTTGACCCGGCGGCGGCTTTTGGGATAGTTCGCGACGATGCCGTCGCTCGACCTCGCCGCCTACCCCCTGGAGAAACTCGCCGACCAGGTCGGCACGCCGTTCTATCTGTACGACGGCGCCGAGCTGCGCCGCCGGCTGGCGGATCTGGCCGCGGTGACCGCGGGCGACCACCTGCAGGCCCGTTACGCCATGAAGGCGAACTCCTGCTGGAAGGTGCTGGAGGCGGTGCGCGCCGCCGGTCTCTGGATCGACGCGGTCAGCGGCAACGAGGTCCTGCGCGCGCGCCGCGCCGGCTTCCCGATGGGCGCCCGCCCGCCGGCGGTCATGCTGACCGCCGACGTGCTGCGCGACAACGCGCTCACCGTGGTGCTGGAGCACAACGTGCTGCCCAACATCGGCTCGCCGGGGATGATCGCCGAGCTGCACGGCGCGGGGTACACCGGCCCGATCGCGGTGCGCGTGAACCCCGGCTTCGGCCACGGGCACGTGCAGTCGTGCGACACCGGCGGCCCGTCGTCGAAGCACGGCATCTGGCACGAGGCGATCGACGAGCTACGGGTGCGAGCCAAGGCGGCCAAGCTGCCGATCGTGGCGCTGCACGCCCACCTGGGGACCGGGCCGAGCATCGAGGAGTTCAACGAGAACCTGCGCCGCTTCGTCGGGATGATCGGGCCGCGCCTGCGCGAGTTCCCCGACATCGAGGCGGTCAACCTGGGCGGCGGCATCCCGCACCCCTACCGCCCGGGCGCGCCGGTCTACGACTTCGGCGGCTTCCGGGCGCTGCTGGTCGAAGCGGCCGCCGAGCTGGCCCGCGCGGCCGGTCACCCCGTCCGCGTGGAGATCGAGCCGGGCCGCTACCCGATCGCCGCCGCGGGGTTGCTGGTCTGCCGCGTGAAGGACCTGAAGCGCACCGAGACCAACCCCAAGGGTCCGGGCCACCGGTTCATCATGGTCGACGCCGGGTTCAACGATCTGGTCCGCCCGGCGATGTACGGCTCGTACCACCACATCTCCATCGTCGGCAAAGGCGCCGGCCGGACGCCGGAGCCGTTCGTGGTCGCCGGCCCGCTGTGCGAGAGCGGCGACGTGTTCACGCGCGACGACAAGGAGCTGCTGGACCCGCGCCCGCTGCCGCAGCCGGAGGTCGGCGACCTGCTGGTGCTGCACGACGCCGGCGCGTACGGCGCCGCGATGAGCTCGAACTACGTCTCGATCGGCCGCATCCCGCAGGTCTTCTGGGACGACGGCCGCGCGACGCTGGTCGCCCGCCGCGAGACGCTCGACGACGTCATGCGCGCCGAGTGCGACGAGCCCGTCTAGGCCCATTTCGGGTTGAACTGATTGGGTAGATTCGAGGCCCGGAAGCCAGCCCGCCGTATCCGCGCGTCCGGCGAGCGCGACCAAGCGGCGGT
>CAZTZM010000053.1:0-6356 GCA_964618005.1 uncultured Myxococcales bacterium | reverse complement strand
CGCGACGGCCACGCCCGCCGCGGGCGCCCCCCCCCGCACGACGACCCACAAGGCCGCCAAACCAATGCCCAGGACACTCAAGCAGCCCAGCAGGCCCCAGAACCAGCTCGGCAAGGTGCTCCCGCGCATCGCCACCCGCGCGGTGTTCTCCCGGTTGGGATAAAGGGGGGCTGCCGGACGGGGGCTCGCGGAAGGTGAAGCTTGCGGCCGCTTGGCCATATCCGGCCGAGCCTACCACAACAAATCGGGCCGCTCGGGCCACCGCCCGTGGTTATTTGCCGAGTTTGCGTTTGAGCTCGGCCAGCGCATCGTCCACGGCGCTGTTGCCGGCCAGCTCATTCAGCCGGCGCTCGGCGGTCGCCCGCTCCGCGGTCCGTCCGGTCAACTCGTCGTCCAGCCCGGCCTCGGCCTCCGTGGCGTCGATGCGGCTGGCCACCCGCTCGAAATCTCCGAACGCGGAGGTCTTCTGGGACATCGTGCCGTCCCGGTTGGCCCGCGCCTTGGCCTTCAAGGTCCCCTGGCGCAGCTTCACATCCTTGAGCCGGACCTCCAGCGCCTTCAGCGCGGCCGTGAGCTGGTCGGCGTAGACCCCCTGCTCCTGCAAGGACTTCTTCACCTCGTCGCGCTCGGTCTCCTTCTCCGCCTTGCGCACCAGCGCCTGCTTGGCGAGCGCGTCCTCGCCGGCCCGGATGGCCGTCTCGGCCCGCTTCTGCCAGTCCGTGATCTCCCCCTCCAGCACCTGCTGCCGGCGCTCGAGGAGCCGCTCGTCGGCGATCGACCGGCCGACCTCCGCGCGCGCCTGCCGGGCGTAGTCCTCCATGTCGCGCACCATCTGGTCGATCTCCTTGCCGGGGTCCTGCATGGAGTTGATGGCGTCGTTGAGGTTCGACTTGATGAGCGTCGAGAGCCTGCCGAGGATTCCCATGACCCACCAAGGTTACTGTCCGCGCCCCACCCTGTCGACCGCGGCCCCGATCTCCGTATGTTAGGGTTCGAACCGGTGCGATTCGCGGACCTCATCGGGCAGGACTGGGCGCGCGCGGCGCTGGAGCGCGCCGTGGCCGCCGGCCGGGTCGCCCACGCCTACGTCTTCGAAGGGCCGCCCGGAACCGGCAAGCGGAGCGCCGCGCTGGGGTTGGCGATGGCCCTCAACTGCCCGGCGGAACCGGGGCACGGCTGCGGCCGCTGCGAGGTCTGCCGCCGGATCGACAGCGGCCTTCACCCCGACGTGCCGACCTTCGGCCCCTCGGGCCCCGGCGGCCAGGTGATCGTCGAGGACATCCGCGCCATCTCGGCGCTGGCCCGGACGCGCCCGCACGAGGCGTCGGCGCGCGTGATCGTGGTCGACGACGCCGACGCGATGAACCCCAACGCGGCGAACGGCCTGCTGAAGACCCTGGAAGAGCCGCTGCCCGGGAACCACCTGGTGCTGTGCACCACCGCGCCCGATCGCCTGCTCCCCACGGTGCGCTCGCGCGCGCAGCGGATCCGCTTTCGGGCCCTGACCGGGCCGGCGCTGCTGGCGATCGCCCGGGCGCGGGCCATCCCGGAGGCGCGGGCCGAGCTGGCCGTCGCGCTGGCCGACGGCTCGGCGGCCCGCCTGCTAGAAGCGGCCTCCGACGAGGGGTCCGGGGGCGGCCTGGCGGAGGCGCTGGGCACCCTGCGCGCCGCGGTGGCGACGCCGGGCGCCGGGCAGCTGTTCGACGCGGCGGCCGGGCTGACGGCCGAAAAGGAGGGGAAAGCCGACCTTCCCCGTCTGATCTCGCTGCTGGCGGGCCTCTACCGGGACGCGATGGCGGTCGCCGCCGGCGCCCCCGAGCTGGCCGCGCTGGCGCGCGCCGAGAACCCGGAGGCGCTGGCGGCGGCGGGCCTCGATCGCCTGGGCCGGGCGACGGCCGCCATCGTCGACGTGGCACTGGCGCTGCAGGTGAACGTCAACCCCACGCTGGCGCTGGAGCGCCTGCTGATCGCCCTCAAGCAGCAGGAGGTCCGCGCGTGAGCGCGCCCGACCTGGCGCCCCTGGTCAACGTCGTGGGGGTCAAGCTGGATCCGCGCGGTCGCGTGCTGGCGTGCGAATGCGGCGACCTCGATCTGCGCCCTGGCGAGCAAGTCGTGGTCGGCGGCGGCCCGGCCCGCCTGGACGACGGCGACGTGGGACAGGTGGCGATCGGGGTCGTGCGGCGGCCCGCCGGGGATCCCCTGCCGCGCGTCCTGCGCCGCGCCGACGCCCGCGACCTGGATCGCCTGCGCGCCGCGGCCGAGCGCGCCCGTGAGGCCCGCGCCTTTGCCCGCGAGCGGGCCGTGGCGCAGGGGCTGGGGATCAAGCTGTTCCGGGTCGACTTCCAGCGCGGGGGGCGGGCCGTCTTCTACTTCGCGTCGGAGACGCGGATCGACTTCCGCGAGCTGGTGCGCGAGCTGGCGGCCCGCTACCACACGCGGATCGAGATGCGGCAGGTCGGCGTGCGCGACGAGGCCAAGATGGTGGGCGGCATCGGATCGTGCGGACGCGAGCTCTGCTGCTCGACGTTCCTGCCCAAGTTCGCCCCGGTGTCGATCAAGATGGCCAAGCACCAGAACCTGGCCATGAGCCCCACCAAGGTGTCGGGCCAGTGCGGCCGTCTCAAGTGCTGCCTGGTCTACGAGGACGCCACCTACCTGGAGGCGGCCGAGAAGCTTCCGAAGATCGGCAAGCGCGTCGGCACGCCCGACGGCATCGGGCGCGTCGGCGATCTGGACGTGCTGCGCGGGCGGGTTCGGGTGTATTTCGACGGGCAGCCGCCCAAGACCTTCACCGCCGAGGAAGTCCAGCCGGCACCGCTGCCGCCTGGCGAACGATAATCGACAAGGATCCATGTCCCGCTTCTACGTCACGACCCCCATCTACTACGTCAACGCCCTCCCCCACCTGGGCACTTTCTACACGACCGTCGTCGCCGACGCGCTGGCGCGGTATCAACGCGCGCGGAACGGCCGGGAGAACGTCTTCTTCCTGACCGGCCTCGACGAGCACGGCCAGAAGATCGAGCGCATCGCGCGCGAGCGCGGCATGGACCCGCAGGCCTACTGCGACCAGATCGCGGCCAAGTTCCAGGAGACCTGGAAGCGGATCGGGATCTCGAACGACGACTTCATCCGCACCACGCAGCCGCGCCACCTGCAGGCCGTCGGCGAGATGTGGGCGCGCCTGAAAGACGACATCTACGAGGCCGAGTACGACGGCATGTACTGCGTCGGCTGCGAGGACTCCAAGTCCGAGGACGACGTGATCGCCGACGGCGATCGCAAGCTGTGCAAGATCCATCTGACCCCGGTCGAGAACGTCAAGGAGAAGAACTACTTCTTCCGGCTGTCGAAGTACGCCGACAAGCTGCTGGCCTGGTACGAGACGAATCCGGTGCGGCCGGAGTCGCGCCTCAACGAGGTGCGCTCGTTCGTGAAGAGTGGCCTGCGCGATCTGTCGATCTCGCGCACGGCGGTGAAGTGGGGCATTCCGGTTCCCGCCGACCCCTCCCACACGGTGTACGTCTGGATCGACGCGCTCACGAACTACCTCACGGTTCTCGGTGGACCCGACGCGGTGGCGCGCGGCGAAGGGAAAGGACCTTTCTGGTCCGCCGTTCACCACCTGATCGCCAAGGACATCCTGCGCTTCCACGCCGTGTACTGGCCGGCGATGCTGATGAGCGCCGGGCTGCCGCCGCCCAAGCAGATCTTCTGCCACGGCTACCTGACCGTGAAGGGGCAGAAGATCTCGAAGTCGATGCCGGCCACGCGCGTCGATCCGATGGCGATCGGCGCGGAGCTGGGCATCGATCCCCTGCGCTACTTCGTGCTGCGCGAATATACCTTCGGCGGCGACGGCGACTTCACCTACGAGGCGCTGTTCCAACGCCACCAGTCGGACCTGGGGAACGACCTCGGCAACCTGCTGAACCGGACACTGTCGATGGTGCACCGCTACGTCGGCGCCGAGCTGCCGGCCCGCCCGGTCGCGGATCCCGCCGCCGCCGGGCTGCTGGCGGACGCGCAGTCGGCGTGGGAGGCGTTCGACCCGTCCGGCGCGCTGGAGTCGACCTGGCGGCTCATTCGCGCCTACAATCAGAAGATCGACGAGGCGAAGCCCTGGGTCCTGCACAAGACGGGCGAGCAGGAGAAGCTCCGCGACGTCCTGGCCGGCTGCTGCGAGGCGCTCCGCTGGGCGGCGCTGATGGTCGGGCCGGCGATGCCCGAGTCGGCGCGCGAGATCTTGCGGCAGCTCGGGCGCGGCGCGGACGACGGGTCCTGGCCGGAAGCCTTCGGCTGGCCGGGCGGCACGCTCGCCGAGCCCAAGCCGGTCTTCCCGCGCATCGACCCCGAACGCCAGGCCGAGCTGATCGCCAAGTGGGTGCCGGCCGAGGCGCCGGCGCCCGCGGCACCGGCCGTGACACCGCCGGCCGCGCATGCTGAACCCACGGCGCCGCCGCCCGATGCTTCGATCGACGACTTCGGCAAGATCGACCTGCGGGCGGCCAAGGTGGTGACCGCCGAGCGCGTCCCGAAAGCCGACAAGCTGCTTAAGCTGACGCTCGACGTGGGCGAGAGCACACCCCGCACGGTCGTCTCGGGGATCGCCGCCGCCTACGCCCCCGAAGCACTGGTCGGCAAGACGGTCGTCTACTTCGCGAACCTGGCGCCGCGGAAGATCCGGGGCGTGATGTCGCAAGGGATGATCCTGGCCGCGGGCGACGCCGACGTGCTGGCGCTTTCGGCCCTCGACCGCGCCGTCCCGCCCGGCACCCCCATCCGCTGAGCGGCCAGCCCGCCGCAGGGCGAATCAGGCGGCGGGCGCGTCGGCGGAACGCCGGGCGTGCGTCTCGATGAACCGCAGCGCGGTCGCGCGCAGCGCCTCGACGCGGTCGGTCTCGTCGTCGGTGGGCGCGTCGACCGCGAGCGCGTCGCCCACCCAGATCTCGACACGCCCCGCGCGCGGGAAGCGGGCGTGCGGCGACCACACGGAGGCCACGCCCTCCAGCGCGATGGGAACGACAGGCACGCTGGCCGAGACGGCGCTCTTGAAGGCGCCGGCCTGGAACGGCCGCAGGCGATCGTCGTGGGAGAACGTCCCCTCGGGGAAGACCAGCACGCTGCGCCCGGCGCGCAACGTCTTGACCATGCGGCCCAGCACGGCGCCGCGCGACCCGAGCCGCTCCCGGTCGACGGGGATGTGCCCGCCGGACTGCGTGATGCGCGAGATGATCGGCCAGCGGAGCAGCTCGTGCTTGGTGACGAACGCGAAGTCGCAGCCGAGCGCGGCGAGCATGAGCGGGATGTCGAGGTAAGAGGTGTGGTTCGCCACGTAGACGCGCGGAGGCGCACCGGGCGTGGGGCGCGCGCCCCGCACGGAGAACCGGCAGCGCAGGCACGCGAGCATGATCCGCGAGGCCACGCGCTGGAGCGCGACGGCGGTGTGGGGCCGGCGCACGAACTCCGTCACGATCCGCAGCGTGAGCATGACGGCGGCGATCACCGAGGCGCCATAGACGACGTAGGCGGCGCGGCCGACGCGCCGGAGCGGACGCAGGCTCATCGGATCGGTGCAAGCTATCACGGCTCCGGGCGCGTCGTTCCCGGACCTCCCACGGCGGACGCCGCCGGGCCAAGCCCCCCGCCCCGTTCCACGCGAATTGACGTCGCTTTTCCCTTGCGTTGATGGGCCTCGGTCGGGGGTAATCAGCCTCAAAGTCATGCCCAGCGCGAAGCCTGTCATCCCGTCCGGAGCCGATTCCATCACCGTCCACAAGGACGGCCATCTCGAGGTCCCCGATCACCCGGTCATCCCCTTCATCGAGGGTGACGGCACGGGCCCCGACATCTGGCGCGCCAGCGTCCGGGTGCTCGACGCGGCCGTGCAGAAGGAGTTCGGCGGCAAGAAGAAGATCGCCTGGGCCGAGGTCTACGCGGGCGAGAAGGCCAAGAACCTGTTCGACACCTGGCTGCCCGACGAGACGCTGGAGGCGTTCAAGACCTACTTCGTCGGCATCAAGGGGCCGCTGACCACGCCGGTCGGCGGCGGCATCCGGTCGCTGAACGTCGCCATCCGCCAGATGCTGGACCTTTACGTCTGCCTGCGGCCGGTCCGCTACTTCAAGGGCGTGCCCTCGCCGGTCAAGGCGCCCGAGAAGGTCGACATGGTGATCTTCCGCGAGAACACGGAGGACATCTACGCCGGCATCGAGTGGCAGGCCGAGTCGCCCGAGGCCAAGAAGGTCATCGCCTTCCTGCAGAAGGAGATGGGCGTGAAGAAGATCCGCTTCCCCGAGACCTCGGGGATCGGGATCAAGCCCGTCTCGCGCGAGGGGTCGGAGCGCCTGATCCGC
>CAZTZM010000052.1:0-13716 GCA_964618005.1 uncultured Myxococcales bacterium | reverse complement strand
CGGCCCCCGCGCCGTCCGCTGCCGCGCCTGCGCCCGCGCCCGCAGCATCGGCTCCAGTGCCGATGACTAGCAAATGGGGCGCGAGCATCTATGGCTTTGCCGAGCTGGACATGATCAACGACTCGACCCAGAGCTTCAATGAATCGGCCGGCAACGCCGCGATCGCCAAGCAGGGCACGTTCGCCGGGTCGCACGGCCGGACCATGTTCGGCATCCGCAACTCCCGCCTCGGCTTCAAGTTCAAGGGCCCTGAGACGGACAACATCAAGACGTCGGCCATCGCGGAGATGGACTTCCTCGGCAATCAGCCGCAGGGATCGCCGTCGCCGGCCGGCTCGCCCGCCGTCTCGGAGGCCTCGTACTTCACCAGCCCGACGTTCCGCGTCCGCCACCTGGCGTTCAAGCTGGAGACGCCCGTCGTCGACGTGCTGGTCGGTCAGTACTGGCAGCTGTTCGGGTGGCAGTCGATGTTCCACCCCAACACCGTCGAGATCCAGGGCGTGCCCGGTCAGATCTATTCGCGTTCGCCCCAGATCCGCGTCTCGAAGACCATCAAGACCGACCCGGTGACGGTGGAGATCGCCCTGGCGGCCTCGCGTCCGCCGCAGCGTGACTCCGAGATCCCCGACGGGCAGGCCGGCATCCGCCTGTCGCTCAACGGCTGGAAGGGCATGCACACGGCGGGCGCCACGGGCAGCGCCGTCGATCCGCTGTCGATCGGCTTCTCGACGGTGGGCCGCTACTTCAACGTCCCGAACCTGGCCGCCTCGCCGACCAAGCAGGTGTCGCTGAACGGCTACGGCTACTCGGTCGACGCCCTGCTGCCGATCATCCCGGCGACCGACGTGAATCACCCGGACAACGCGCTGACGCTGACCGGCTCGTTCGTCTACGGGCAGGCGATCGCCGACCTCTACACCGGCCTCTCGGGCGGCGCCGCCTTCCCGACGCTGCCGGCGTCGGCCACGGGCGCGGCCCAGACCTACCCGCAGGACGTGGACAACGGCCTGGTCGTCTTCACGCCGGACGGCGTGCTGCACGCCATCCGCTGGGAGTCGTTCATCGTCGGGGCGCAGTACTACCTGCCGACGCCGACCCGCGCCTGGATCTCGGGCAACTTCTCGCGCATGCACTCGAGCGACATCGCGGCGCTCAGCGCGGCGTCGCCCTCGGGGACGCCCAGCCTGGCGGGCAAGACGTTCGACACGTCGTACTGGGCCGACGGCAACCTCTTCGTCGACGTGAACGCCGCGGTTCGCTTCGGCCTCGAGTACGCCTACTTCCAGCAGAACTACCTGGACGGCACCAAGGGCAAGGACAACCGGATCCAGTTCTCCGGCTTCTACATCTTCTAAGCCCTACCGAGATCGACCCAAAAGGGCGGGCCCCCACCGGGGTTCCGCCCTTTTTCTTTATCGAGGGATCGAGAGCGCGGCGGGCGGCGGCGGCGACGTGTCGGTGGGCCGCCTGGCCAGGCAGTTGCTGATGCGCTCGTCCACCTTGCCGATGTCGAAGCCGGGCAGACGCACGGTGAGACCGAACGGCCGGGTCAGGAGCCGACCGAAGTCGAGGCGTCCGTCGGGTCGCGCGCCCAGCAGCACGCGCGAGACGCGCCCCTCCAGGCTATCGCTGGGGACGCCGGCGCCGCGGCCCTCGTTCCAGAGCCGCGAGTCGCTGCTGAGACCGCGGTCGTCGCCAACCACGAAGACCTCGCCCGGGGCGACGGTGTAGTTGGGAAACGAATGCTCGATCGGCTTGCGCACGGTCAGGAAGGCGTCGTCGCCCAGATACTCGACGGTCAGCCGACCACGCACCGTCAGGTGGCCGGAGACATGGACATACGGGCCCGCGTCGCAAGCGGGGACGTGCCAGCCATTGATCGCGAGCACGCCGTTCTCGTAAGAGACATCGTCGCCCGGCAAACCGATGACGCGCTTCACGACCGACTGAGGACCATCAGCCCCGGTGAGGCCGTTGGCGCGGAAGACCACCAGATCGCCGCGCGCGGGCGTCCGACGACCGAGATGAACCTTGGTGTACGGGATGTTCAGGCCGTAGGCGAGGCGGTCGACCAGCACGCGATCGCCGATCTCCAGCGTCGGCAACATCGACGGACCAGCGACGCGAAAGGTGGCGGCCACCGTCCCGCGCAGCACGAAGGCGACGACCACCACGACCGCCAGCGCGGCGAAGAGGCGCCGAATCCCGCGGCCCGTGACACCGCCGGACGCCGCCAGGGCCGGCGAGCCTGTCGCGGTCCGGAGGCGAGACATCCAATATCGACCCGCCTCGGAGAGCGCCACGAAGAAGGCCACACCCAGAAACAGGGGCTGGTGATAGCCCAGCCAGGCCCAGAGGCCCGTCGTTCCCCCCTCGGCCCCCTCGAGCCGCGACGGTATCAGGAAGCGCAACATCAGCACGGCGGCGACCGCGGGCAACGCGAGCGCCCCCGCTTCGCGAAGCAGGCGGCGCCTGCGTGCGCCGGCGATCGGGCCCGGAGGATGAACGGCAGGTGCGGTCACGTCGACGATCCTCAGTTGCTGGAGGTTGGACACTGGTTGTAGGGGACCTGGGCCTGGGTGGGATCGCTCTCGACGCCGTTCAGATACAGAAACACGGCCAGCGCTGCGTTGATCGCGCCACGCGCCGCCCACTTTCGGCCGTCGATCCAGTCGGTCGGGTTGGATCCCGCCTGCGCCAGCTGGTTCTGGTTGCTTGGGTTGAAGAGCGAATCGGGGCAGAACGGAAGCGTCGCACCGGTCGTCGAAACCGGTCGCGCCTGCAACGTCTGCGTCGCGTACTGCAGGCTCGCCGCGTCGGCCGGCTTCTGCATGCAGAGGGGGAAGAAGTTCTTCGAGCCGTCGATGCCCGTTTGCACGTTCCCGTTCTGGTCCATGACGGGGTTCGCGCCATAGAAGTCGGTCTGGTTGGTCGGGTCCGTGGCCCAGTAGAGGTTGCCCGGAAACGCGTCGAGATCGTCGACCGTCCAGGCCGGGTTGGACGAGATGGGAAGCAGGACGCGCACCACCGGGCGGTTGCCCAGGCTGCACAGCTTCAGCCACATGTCGGCGTCCCCCGTGGCCTCGATCAGCCCGCTGAAATTGCTCCATCCGATCCGCCCGCTGTCGAACAGGTAATTCAGCGGCACCTGATTGACGTAGGCGTCGATGCCCAGAATCTGTTCGCACAACGTGAGACCAAGCTGCAGCATGTTCGGCGAGCCGATCTGGATGATGTGATCCCGCACGAGGCCAAAGACGGGAGAGACCGCCACCTCGTTCAAGATGTCCTGCGGCAGGTGCTTCTCTGTCCCGCCCAGGGTCATCCAGGCCATGTAGCGCGCCGTGAGGTCGTCGGTCGTGATCCCCAGCGTGGTCGCCGAAGGGCCGAAGACCGGCGTCCGGTTGGCGCCGGGGCTGGTCACCGGGCCCAGAAGCCCGTCTCGCAGATTGGCCACCCGCGCATCGCCGCCGGTCAGCGTCGAGATCTCGTCGGCGAGCAAGCCTTGCGCGTCAGCCCTCAGGCCGTGGCAGTTGTAGCAGACGGTCGTGAACACGGCGGCGCCCGGTGACTCGACCAGCACGGGCGCGTTCGCCGGCGGCGGCGCCACCGTCATCCAGTCCGGCTGGTTGGCGCCGGTGAAGCTGGAGGCGGTCGGAACGCCGCTGAACGTGCACCCCGGCTGCGCGGCATAGAGCCCGAACGGCACCTTGGTCGTCAGCGCGGTCCGGACGTCGTCGGTCAGCGTGACCGACTCCAGCGCGGTCACGACATTCGCCAGGTCCTCCGGGTCGGTCGTGTTGCCGTTCAGCTGTTCAGCCGCCAGATAGCTGGTGATGTTCGGGTTGACCAGCGCGGTCGGCCAGTCAGCCGCGCGGCGCGGCGCCCAGGGCGGCGGCGGATCGGTGTTGTCGAACGCGATGTAGTCGGGTCGGAGCGGCGTCAACGCCGGCATCTCGATCAGCGACGCGTCGTTCGGATCCGGAAGCGAGACGATGTCCGAGGTCACGGGTACGCCCTGATCGACCTCCGACTGGATGAAGGGGTCGATGATGTCCGCGGTGTAGAAGCTGGGACAGAAGTTGTACCGGTAGCTGCTGTGGTAGCTGGCCAGACGAGCCTGGCTGGCGGCCAGCGCCGTCCCGTAGCCGGGATCCGTCGGGAGAACCTCCTGATAGGGCTGCGCGTCGGTGTCGGTGCTCGGCGCGTAGATGGGCGGCGTGACGTTGTAGACGGGAAATATGTTCTCTGTCGCCTTGGGGTTCTTCAGCTTCGCGGGGATGCTGACCATCCAGTCACCCATCAGCTTCGCCACCCGACAGTCGTAGCCGGACGTGTTGAGCGGCATGTGCGGAAACAGCGCGTAGTCGTCGAAATAGTCGAACGCGGTGTCCGTGTTGCGGTAGATGAGACTGCGCCAGGGCGCCAGCACCCAGGCCGCCGGATAGGGGGCGTCGACGCAGTTTCCGTCGTCGTCCGCGTTGCCCGGACAGAAGTACTTCGGGGTCGAGGTGTTGTTCGGCGTGTCGTAGAGCGAAGGCGTGATGTACGGGATCGGGATGTTCTGAAGCTCGCCCCGCTGGCGGAGGGGGCTCATCGTGTCGAGCGGGAACTGGAAGATCCCTTCGTTGGCGCCGGACCCCGGCAGAAAGACCAGGAGGTCCTTCACGGCCGGCTGTCGAATCGACGGATAGCCGCGCGGGTTGTGGCAGTGGGCGCAGTTGCCGACCATGTAGGCTTGCGCGTTCAGCTCGTAGACGTTGCGCGGCGCCCGTGACCCTTCCGAGCGCTCGAGCGGCAGGATGTCGCCGGGCGAGGAGATACCGGTGATGACGCCGTAGTCGATCAGCCGTTGAAGCTGGGTCAGCTCGTCGCCGGCGGCCGCTTCGTAGGTCCCGCCCTCACCCGTCGGGCGGCGGGCGATCTGCAGCGGCGTGAACCCCAGCACGAAGCTCTCGCTGGGGCTCCCCTCGTGGCACTGGACGCAGCGGAGCGAGCCCGGGACCGCGTAGTGGCGCGTGACGCCCGCGTTCTCTTCGGCGCGCAACAGGTTGGAGGGATTGCTGGCGATGATCGGCGCGGCCTTCTTCTCGTCGGTCACGTACTCGAAGATCTTGTCGGCGAAGCCTTCGTTGTCGCGAAGCGTGACGTTGAGCAGGTTGGCCTGCGATTCGTCCTCGTTCCACACGTACGTGCCGTAGAGGGCGTTCTGCTGCGCGCTGCCGTCCGGGTTCATGGTGTCGGGGCGAGAGACGATGAGGCGCGTCTCGATCTTCTTGTAGGTCTGGTTCCCGTTCACATCGACGACCTCCTTGAGGAAGGTCTTGTAGAAGCGCGTGTTCGCGGGGATCGAGAACTTCTGCGCCGCCTTGTCGAAGACGATCGACTGGCCCTGCGGCACGCGCACATAACGCATCTTCTGCGCGTCGTCGCTCCAGAGCGGATAGGTCGGCGCGTAGGAGATCACGCCGCTCTGGGCGAGGACCGCGCTGTCGAGCGTGTTGAGGTCGGTCTGGTCCAGCGTGGGCGGAAGCTGCGTGGCCTGCGCGAACATCGCGTCCAGGTCGGTCATCGCGCTGGCATTCGTGCCCACCATGGCCTTGGGGGGAATGCAGCTTCCGATGTTGGTCAGCTGCGCGCCCAGCGTCGCCGACATCGTGTAGCCCGTGCTGGCGATCTGACCCGTGCCGGGGAGAATGAACTGCCCGGCCGGACTTCCCTGGTCGAGCCAGTCCTTGAGATAGCTGGCGAGCTGGACGACGGCGCTGCTGGCTGGCTCCTCCGAGAGCAGGGTCATGTAGGGCGGCATGACCATGGTCGGATCGGTCGTCGTCATGAGGTTGTAGGCCTCGACGGTCACGGTCGACGGGAAGGCCGCGGCGTTCGGAACGTTGAAGCCGCCCTGCGCCCCTTCGCCCGAGTGACAGCTGCCGCACACGTGGTTGAAGAGGTCGAACAGATCGGCCGTGGCGTAGGTGTTCGTGGCGCTGGTGGACTGCGCCTGACCGATGACCGTCGAACGCGGCGGGACGTAGATCGACGACTTGGCCGGTGCGCAGGTCAACGCCGCCACGGTCGGGGGTACGCCGGCGTCCGGGCCGGGGAACTCGGTCTGGGTGAGAAACGCATCGGGCCCGCCCGGCCTGCCGCAACCCGCGGCCAGCAGGACACCGGCGACCAGGCTTGCCACCGCGACCAGCCGACCCGTCATTGGAAGCCCGCCGACACGTCGTCGAACAGCGCCTCCGCGGCGGTCTGTCCGTAGGGCTTGAGAACGGTCAACCGGACCAGCACCGACTGCGCCCCGCTGGGCACCGGGGTGGACCCCGTGACGACCTGCCAGCCGGCGCTGGCGCTAGGGGACGGCGCGGCGAAGGTGCCAGACGGGGTGCCCGAACAATCACCCGAGGTGTAGAACCAGGCGCCGATCGAACCCTGGCTGGAACCGTCCGGGATCTTGACGGCCGTGCTCAGGGCGAGCGTCTTGCCGGCGCTCGCGGCAATGCACTGGGTGGCGGCCGCCTGGACGCCGAGACTGGCGTCGCCGCCGGTCAACTTCAGATCGAGCGAGCCGGACTGCGAGCTCCCGTCCTTGTCGGCGCTGTTGCGGCTGAGCGTCGTGCCCGCGGTGCCGGTCCAGCCGCTGACATCGGTGTCGAACCGGGGATTTTGAAGCACGGAGCCGCTGGAGCCGCCCGTTCCCGCAGCGCCCGCCGCCCCACTTCCACCGCTCCCCACCGTCGAGCCGCCCGTGCCGGGCGTGCCGCCGGTACCTGGCGTACCGCCGGTCCCCACGCCGCCGGTCCCGGGTGAGCCACCGGTTCCAGATTTGCCGCCGGTCCCGGAGACGCCGCCCGTCCCAGGCGTGCCACCAGTCCCGGTCGCTCCGCCGCCGCCAAAGTTGGGCGTCAAGCTGGCCCCGGACGGCGTGCACATCGTCGGATCCTCGGAGCCGTCCGGCGGCGTTCCCAGGCATTCCTCTGGGCAGCAATTGACGTCGCAGAACGTCAGGGTCTGCGCGGCGCCTTCGGCGATACAGGGATCGCTGGAGTGGGCCAGGTCGTTCTGCGTGAACGCGTTGATCTCCAGGGCATCCAAGAACTCTTCCATGCAGGCGCCCATGGCCGTGAAGCCGGGGGCAAGGCATTCGGAAACCGAGAAGTCACCCGCGTCGTCGGAGTCGTCATTGACCGTGCCGCAATAGCAGCGAACGAAATTGTCCTGTCCGCCCACGCACTGGGTCCGGCGACCACAGGCGAGCAGCGCCTGACAGAGCGTCGTCTTGGCCGTCCCCGCCTGGGGACCGTTCATCGCGTTCACGGTGAGCTCCGCGCTCGGACACATCCCGTTCAGCGCCACGGCGTTCACGCCGTGCGGATCGAAGCAGGTCTCGTACGCGGCGACCTGTTCCGCGTAGGGATCTTGCGCGATGATCGAGGGAGCGAGAGGCAAGTGCAGTCCGGGTGGATTGCCGCACTTCGCCTTCTCGCAAGCCGTGCACGGGTCGTCCGGGACGCTCTGCCCGCCCGCGCCGCCCGCGCTGGAACCGCCGGCGCTGGAACCGCCGGCGCCGCCCGACCCGGTGCCCACGACGCCGCCCGACCCGGTGAGCGTGACCGTGATTCCGCCGCCACCGGTGACGGCGGCGTCGATGCCGCCGTCATGGGCCGGGTGGCCGCCCGAGCCGCCCAGCGGAACGACGCCCGCTCCGCTGCCGCCGTTGATCGGCAACACGAGGTTGTTGTCTGATCCGCAAGCCGCGAGCGCGCCGACCAGTGCGCACGCAATGACCGCGCAAGCAATGACAACGATCGAGGATATCGATCGCAAATGTGATTTGACCACGTTCATTCCACCCCGTACAAAGGCCACGGCAGAAGTGGGCCCGGTTCAGCAATATTTGTGCAGCGCCGGCAGGCCGCGGCTGACTCCGCTCGGATGCCTCCTACCACGACCTTTCGCGATCGCGACTCACCGATTTCCGGACGTTGTGTTTGGTTTCCGGTTGTTTTCAGAATCGTTACAAGAGCGATGGGCGCCGAAGCTCTATAACGCCCTCCCGGTTCGCGATGAGATCCTTGACGCTGGGAACCATGGCGGTGATGGCCGTCGCGCTCGCTCCACGCCTCAGCCGCGCCGACGAAGCCGCGCCTCTGGCGCGCAAGGCCTGCCGGGCCGCCTTGGCGGCCGAGGAGAGCGGCCAGGCGACCACCTCCAGCCGCGCCTCCTGCCATCAGGCGATGTCGCTGGGTGGTCAGGCGGAGGACATGCGCAACGAGGTCGCCTCGATGATGTCGCCCGCCGCGCACCCGTCGTTTGACGACCTGGTGGTCAGCTCGATGATCGCGGACGCCGCGGTCCGCAAGGCCAGCAACCAGGCCTGGGGGTATCTGGCCCGCTGCGACATCGCCCGAAAGCTGGGGAGCGCGGACGTGATGGAATCGTGCCTGGCCGATCTGCGCCGCGTGGCGCCCGACTCACCACAGCTGTCGCAAGCGTTGAGGTACCCCGCGGAGCGCGTGCACTGGTGGGCCTCCGTTCTCCGGGCGCTGGTGGTGCTGGCGCTGCTGGGAACGCTGGCGCACGCCTCGTGGCGTCGATGGAGGCGGCGCGCGGCGCGATCGCTGCCGTCGCCCGCGCCGTCGCCGCTGGTGAACGCGCTGTTGCTGACGCTGGGAACCTGGCTGGCGCTGGGTGGTGTCGCGAAGGCCATGCCGACCGCCCCGCGCGATCACCTGAGCGCGTTCGAGATCGACGACGAGGACCCCGAATCCAGCGTCCCCGAGGTCGACGAGCAGAACAACCGGCCGCTGCAGTTCGGATATTTCATCCAGGATCTCGAGGCCAAGGCGGAGCACGCCGGCAAGGCCGGTGACCACGCCGCCGAGGCGCGCTACTACCGCGCGCTCACCAGGGCGACGCCGCAGGTCGCCTACGGCCCGCGCAAGCTGTGCGACGCCCTGGACGCGACCGGCGACATCCCCAACGCGGTCATCGCCTGCCGGACGGCGATCACGCGGAACGGCTCGACCGCGACGGACTACCTCCACTTCGTGCGCCTGGTTCTCCGGGCGCCGCGGCCCCTGCCCGCCGACGAGCGCAAGGAGCTGGACAACGTCTTGAGCCACCTCTCGAAGGAGGCTCAGCTGGGCGCGCTGCCGACCATGCTCCGGTGCGAGGTCGATCTGCGCTTCAGCGACATGCCCGCGCTCGCGTCGTGCACCAAGGAGCTCGACAAGGCGGCGCCCAACGATCCCCAGACGGTGTCCTTCAAGTGGGCGCTGGCGCTGAACAACCACGACCGATCGGCGGCCAAGGCGCTGATCGATCAGGCGCGCGGCATCGGCATGAACAGCAACGGCATCGCCAAGATGGAAGAGGCGACCCGCGCGATGACCATGCGGTGGCTGGGACGGATGGTCGTGATGGTCGGGGGCGCGGCGGCCTGTGTCTTGTTGCTGGTGTTTGCCTTCCGGCGAAACGCGGGCGAACGCCGGCGCGTCGCGGCCTGAGGCGCGCGCCTATGTTCTCTTTTCTGAACGCCCGGGCGGTGCTTCGACGATCGTTGTTGCTGGCGATCGCGGTGGCGCTGTCGTGGTGGGCGGGGCGGCCCGCGCAGGCCTATCCGCAGTGGCAGCTCTCCAGCGGGGCCGTGCGCTGCAACCAGTGTCATTTCTCTCCCGCCGGCGGCGGCCTCATCAACAGTTACGGCCGCGACGCCGTCGGCGATCAGCTGTCGACGTTCGGCGGCAACGGCGCCTTTCTTCACGGCGCGGTCGACCTTCCCTCCTGGCTGGCGCTCGGCGGCGAGCTGCGCGGCGCCCTGGTCGACGAGGACGTGCAAGATCCCGCCGGCCCCACGGTGGCCGCGTTCCCGATGCAGGCCGAGCTGGACGCCCGCATCGCGCTGCCGGCGGGTCTGTCGATCCTGGGGAACGTCGGCCTGCGCGGACAGGTGCGCGATCCCGACGTGGCGATTCCGATCCAGAACTTCCAGCCGGTCTCAACGTCGCAGCTGATCTTTCCCGAGCACTACGTGATGTGGCAGCCCGAGGCGCTGGGCCCCTACCTGCGCGTCGGCCGCTTCTACGCCCCCTACGGGCTGCGAATGGCCGAGCACATCCTCTACATCAATCGCGATCTCGGGTTCGACGAGCTGGAAGAGACGTACAACATGTCGGGCGGCTTCGTTTACCCGGAGGCCGAGCTTCACCTGACGGCGTTCGCACCCGACTTCGTCCGCCACATCGGCAGCGACGAGAAGGGGTTCGCGGGCTACTTCGAATCGCGCTTCCGCGACGAGACGATCGCGCTCGCCGGGCAGATGCGTCTGGCGATGTCGCCCGGCGTGACGAAGCTGATGGCGGGCGTGGTCGCCAAGGGGTACATCGAGAACCTCCACACCCTGCTGCTGGGCGAGGTCGACGTGGTCGATCAGATCTTCACCGAGCTGGACGACACGTCTCGACAGCAGGTGGTGGGCGCCGCGGGCTTCTCGGTCTTTCCGATCACGGGCGTCATGATCACGCTCTTGGGCGAACGCAACCAGGTCGACGTGCAGGTGAACGACGCCTATACGGCCGGCACGTTGCTCGTGAGCTGGTTTCCTTACGCCCACTTCGAGATGCAGCTGATGGAGCGCGTGCAGTACCCGTCGGGGGGAACGCCCAACAACACGCTGTTCTTTCAGATTCACTATTTTCTTTGAACGCGTGCCCGGTTTTCGGTCACCGATTACCGGACGCGGAGGGCGCTCGTGCGGCGAAACAGATCCGCTCCCGAATCGTCACATGAGCCCCACCACGCGTCCTGTATAAGCCAATCGTTGGATTTCTCGCAGCCCACCACCACTTTTCGGGAGCGGCAACCGCCATGGAAATCGCCAGCACCGCAATGAGGTCACTGCTGCGTCCGTTGCGCTCGATGTCTGCGCCGCCGCCGTCCGCATCACCCTCCGTCAGGAGCCTGGGGCAGAACTTCGCGGCGTCGCGCGCGATGCATGACCTCTACGCCGTCGTGGCGCGCCTCGCCCCCACGGAGGTGACGGTCACGCTGACGGGCGAGACGGGCACCGGCAAGGACGTCTTCGCCCACCTGATTCACGACACCAGCCCGCGGGCCGACGAGCCATTCGTCGTCTTCGACTGCGGCGCCGTTCCGCCCAACCTGGTCGAGAGTGAGCTGTTCGGTCACGAGCGGGGCGCCTTCACGGGCGCGCACGCCGAACACCCGGGCGCGTTCGAGCGCGCCGGCGGCGGCACGCTGTTCCTGGACGAGATCGGCGAGCTGCCGCTGGAGCTGCAGCCGCGCCTGCTCCGCGTGCTCGACAACCGCTCCGTGCGCCGCGTGGGTGGGACGAAGGACCGCCGGATCGACGTGCGGATCGTGGCCGCCACCAACCGCGACCTGGGGGCGCTGGTGGCCGCCAAGCAGTTCCGCCAGGACCTCTACTTCCGCCTGGCCGCCGCCATCGTCAGCCTGCCGCCGCTGCGCGAGCGGCTGGACGACCTGCCGCTGCTGGCGCCGCGCCTGCTGCAGGATCTGGGGCGCGGCGACGTGGTGGTGACGGAGACGGCGTACGCCGCCCTGCGCGCGCACAGCTGGCCGGGCAACGTCCGCGAGCTGAAGAACGTGATCGCCTGTGCGCTGGCCTTCGTCGAGCCGGGCACCGGCGCGCTGGAGCCGCGCCACCTGCGCTTCATCGATCCACCGTCGGACGAGGCGGTGCTCGATCGCCTGCCGCTCGGCGGCCATTCGCTGGGGCACCTCGAGCGCGCCGCCATTCGCCAGACGCTGATCGCGGTGCGCGGCAATAAGGTGCAGGCGGCCCGCACGCTGGGGATCGCCCCCTCGACGCTGTACGAGAAGCTGAAGAAGTACGGCCTTTAGCGCCCGCGCCGCGCGCGCTAACCTGGTCGCATGTCGCGGCTGGGCGTACTGGCGGCGTTGCTCGCCACGTCGGCTCTTCCGGTTCTGGGGCCGTTGCGGGGCCCGCTGGACGTGAACGCCCGCCGCGCCACTGCCGGACGCGCGCTGCCACCGCCGCCGCCCTCTCCCGTCGCGCCGCCGATCCGCGATCTGGCGGGCGTCTCCTATTACCTGGGCAGCAGCCACGCGATCGTCGATCCCGTCCGGAAGCAGGAGAACCAGCAGGCGTTCGCGCCGCTGCGGGCGTACGTGGGGCGCGTCATCGATCTGGCGAACGGGTGGGTGGCCAGCCGCCCACCCCAGCCGGCTTACGCCACCCGCGCGGTCGAGGCGCTGGCGCGCTGGGCGCGCGACGGGTCGCTGCTGGGCACCACGAACCAGCAGGGTGTCTATGATCGGGCCTGGACGCTGAGCGGCCTGGCGCTCGCGTATCTTCAGATTCGCGACGTGCCGAGCGTCGACCCGGCGGCGCGCGCGGCGGTCGACGCCTGGTTGGTCCAGGTCGCAGAGGCCGTGCGGCTGGCCAACGATCACCCCGGCCGGATGTCGAGCCAGAACAACCACGCCTACTGGGCGGGGCTGGGGGTCGCGGCGACCGGCGCCGCCACCCAGAGCCGCCCGTTGTTCGCCTGGGGAATCGAGCGGGCGCGGATCGGGCTCGGGCAGATCCACCCCGACGGCTTCCTGCCGCTCGAGCTCGGCCGGCGCCAGCTGGCCTTTCACTATCACCAGTTCGCGCTGGCCCCGCTGGTGATGCTGGCCGAGCTCGGCCGCGCGAACGGCATCGATCTATATGGCGAGAACAACGGCGCCTTGCGGAAGCTGGCCGACCGGGTCATCGACGGATGGCGCGACCCGGCGCCGTTCGCCGCCGCCGCCGGCGTGACCCAGGAGATGAAGATGCCGCCGCGCGGCGCCGATCTGGCGTGGGCCGAGCCGTACTACGCGCGCTTTCACGACCGGCGCCTGGTCCCGCTGCTGGCGGCGGCGCGCCCCCTGCGCGACGACCGCCTGGGGGGCGACCTGACGGGCGCGTTCGGCGTCCCCCTCCCCTAGCCCGCGCGGCGGCTGCTATGCTGCCGGGCTTCCCATGTTGCGGATCTTTCAGAAGACGGACGCCGACTATTCCTCGCGCCTGGACGCGCTCTGCCATCGCAACGTTTCGGTTTCGGACGACATCGAGGCCGCGGCGCGGAAGGTGATCGCCCAGGTCCGCGCCGGCGGCGACGCCGCCGTGCGCGAGCTGACCGCGCGGTTCGAGAAGCGCGAGCTGGACGCGCTGGAGTTGGCCCCGGCGGAGTGGGACGCGATGGCCGCCCGCGCGACGCCGGCCGTCCGCGCCGCGCTGGAGCTGGCCGCCGGACGCGTGCGCGCCTTTTACGAACGCGAGCGCCACCCGTCATACGAGATCGACGAAGGCGGCATCCGGACCGGCAGCCGGGTCGATCCCCTGGCCCGCGTGGGCCTCTACGTTCCGGGCGGAACCGCCCGCTACCCGTCGACGGTCATCATGACGGCCATCCCGGCGCAGGTCGCCGGCGTGCGCGAGATCGTGATGGTCACGCCGGGGCCCTCGCCGGAGACGCTGCTGGCCGCGCGCCTGTCGGGCGTCGGCCGCGTGTTCGTCATCGGCGGCGCGCAGGCGATCGCGGCGCTGGCCTACGGGACGGAGAGCGTCCCGCGCGTCGACAAGATCGTCGGGCCCGGAAACGCCTACGTGGCGGCGGCCAAGCGCCTGGTGTTCGGCGACGTCGGCATCGACTCGATCGCCGGCCCGACCGAGCTGGT
>CAZTZM010000051.1:0-10516 GCA_964618005.1 uncultured Myxococcales bacterium | reverse complement strand
CGCCTTCCGCGCCGCCTCGTACGACACGCGGCGGATCTCGGTCCCGGCGCGCAGCAGCTCGTTGGCGCGCTTCTGGATCCCGTCCGTGACGTCGCTGTCGGCGGGGCCGCCGTTGGGCGGGTTGTACTTGAAGCCGCCGTCGCGCGGCGGGTTGTGGGACGGCGTGATGATGATGCCGTCGGCCAGCCCGTCGCGACGACCGGCGTTGTACGTGAGGATCGCGCGCGACAGGGCCGGCGTGGGCGTGTAGTCGCCCTCGCGCGACACGCGCACGGTCACGCCGTTGGCGGCCAGCACCTCCAGCGCGGTCCGCAGCGCGGGATCCGAGGCGGCGTGCGTGTCGGCGCCCAGGTACAACGGGCCAGTGATCCCCTGCCGCGCCCGGTGCTCGCAGATCGCCTGCGTGATGACCAGGATGTGCGCCTCGTTGAACGCGCCGTCTTCCGGCGCGCCCCGGTGGCCGCTGGTCCCGAAGGCGACCAGCTGCGCGGGGTTGGCGGGATCGGGTTTGCGGTCGTGGTAGGCAGCGACCAGGCGGTCGATGTCGATCAGGACGTCACGGGGAGCAGGTTTTCCGGCACCGGCTGAAGCGGACATGCCCCCGACGGTAAGCCCGCCCGGGGCCGGTTGGAAGACGTCGTTGCGCAGTTAGCCGGCGGCTGGCTTACGGAAGTTGGCCAAGGTATGGCGGAGGAGATCCCGCCCGAACGACGGCCGAACGCTGTGCGACCGCTTGGAGACCGCCACCTTGGCCTTGTAGAGGGCGTACCCGCCCAGCCGCGCCGCATCACAGGCGGCGGCGTAGAGCAACCCGTGGTGCTTCACGAAGTAGCGGCGCCGCGAATCGAACCAGTAGCCCGGCATCCGGCGGGTCTCGTCCTTGAACCCGGTCGAGAGACCGCCCACGTGATCGACGAAGATGTCGGCCACGAAGTAGTTCTTCCAGCCGGCGTCCTGGATCCGCTTCGCGAAGTCGATCTCCTCGAAGTAGAGAAAAAACAGCTCGTCGAACAGGCCGACCGACGCGAAGACCTCGCGCCGCACCAGCATGCTGACGCCCGAGACCCAGTCGACCTCGCACGACCCGGGCGGGTTCATCGGGACCATGTGGCGGCGGAGCAGCCTGGTCAGCGGGCCGAAGTTGGCGCCGGTCTCCAGCTCGCTCAGCAGCGTGGGGAACCGGAACGCGTGCACGACGTCGGCGCCGCGGTTCCGGACCACGTTCCCCAGCAGGCCGGCGTCGGGGTGGGCCTCCATGAACCTGATCAGCCCCAGCAGCGCCCCCGGCTCGATGACGGCGTCGGGGTTCAGGATGTAGACAAAGCGAAGGGTGGGATCCAGGGCCAGCGCCCGCCGGACGCCGGCGTTGACGCCGCTGCCGAAGCCGCCGTTGCGACCGGCGTCGACCACCTCGACCCGCCCCTTCCACCTGGGGTCGGCGAACGCCGCGCGCAGGCGCTCCAGCGAGCCGTCCCCGGAGGCGTTGTCGACCACCACCACGCGTGACCCGGGCAGCTGGTCGTAATCGGCCGACAGGGCGGCCACCGCCTCGATCGTTGCCTCGGCGGTGCGGTAGTTCACGATGACGGTCGCGACGTCCACGTCCGCCTACGGCTTCTCGAACCGCATGGGGATCCCCATCACCTTCGAAGATGCCGGCAGGTCGCGCCCCACCACGGTGTTGGCGCCGATGATGGTGTCGTCGCCGATGTTCACGCTGCCGACGACAGCGGCGCCCGGCCCGATCTCCACCCGGTCGCCGATCATCGGGAAGCGCAGCGTCTTGTGGCGGATGAGGCCCACCGTCACCGAGTGGTAGACCGTCACGTCGTCGCCGATCTCGCGCGCGCCGATGTGGACGCAGCCGTGGTGCCCCAGCCGGAAGCGACGTCCGATCTTCATGTTGTAGGGGAGATCGATCCCCCACAGCGCGATGACGCCCCGGTAGGCCATGCGGTAGGCGACGGTGGCCGGCGCGCGCAGCCACCTGGACTTGATGGACATGCGCCAGTTGCCCACCCGGTGCACCGCCACCGCCCAGAAGCCGGCGGCCATCGGATCGCGGTCGTAGGTCTGGAAGTCCTCCGCCAGCAGCTCGAAGAACCCGATGTCCGACGGGTTGGCGTTGATCTCGCCGGTTGGCAGGGGTGCGTCGGGGAGGGGGCTGGGGTTCGGGCGAGCCACGGTCATAGGGGCATGATCCGCGCCGGCACCCCGAACACGGTGGCGCCCGCCGGCACCGACTGCAAGACCACGGCGTTGGCGCCGACCACCGCGCCCCGCCCCAGCGTCACGCCGCCCAGCACGCAGGCGCCGGAGCCGATGTCGGCCCCGTCCTCGATGACCGGCAGCTTGTCGGGCTCCTTGCTGTCCTTCAGCCGGACCGCGCCCAGCGTGGTGTCGTGCCGGATCTGGACGTCGTTGCCGATCGACCGGGCGTTCAGGAAGATCGACCCGTTGTGCCAGATGCGGACGCGCCGCCCGACCCGGGTCGTGCGCGGGATGTTGATCCCCCACACCCAGTCGGTGGCGGTCGAGAGCACCTTCTGCGCGACGTCCAGCGGGCGCCGCGCCAGCGGGACCGGCACGCGATCCAGGCGCGCGCCCAGCCGGTGGACCACCACGGCCCACAGCCCGGGCTCGACCCAGCGGCGGCCGTAGGTCTGGAAGTCCTCGGCGAGCACTTCGCGCAGCGACAGCTCGTCGGCGGTTCGCGGATCGGGGGGAGACGAAGGATTCGTGGTCACGCCAGTGTCTGGGGAACTAGCACGCTGGCTGTCGGTCGGCAGGTCGCGAATCGAACGGACGCCCGCTTCGTGAGGTCCACTTTGCTTCGTGATCATCGACCGCCCCAGGGCCCGCGTCCACCGCCGATAATGTTCGTCGAACCCGCGCCCCAATCCAAGCGTTTTTCGCGGACTTGGCGTCGTTTCCGACGGGATCCGATCGGCCGCCCCCGTTGCCTTGACGGCATTGCCCTCCTACCCTGGCCCCGACCCGATGTGCGGAATCTGCGTAGTCGCGCGCGACGGCCGGCCGGCGGAGGCCGAGCTGCTGCGGCGGATGTGCGACCGGATCGTCCACCGGGGACCAGATGCCGAGGGGATCGATGTCGACGGAGCGGTCGGGCTGGGGATGCGGCGGCTGCGCGTCATCGACCCCGCGGGCGGCGACCAGCCGATGTTCAACGAAGACCGGTCGCTGGCGGTCGTCTTCAACGGCGAGATCTATAACCACCGCGCGCTGCGTGACGAGCTGGCGGCGCGCGGCCACCGCTTCGCCACCCGCTCGGACACGGAGGTCATCGTCCACGGCTACGCGGCCTGGGGCCAGGCGGTGGTCGAGCGGCTGCGCGGGATGTTCGCGTTCGCGGTTCACGATCGGCGGCGCGGCCGGGTGGTGCTGGCGCGCGACCGGCTGGGGATAAAGCCGCTCTACTGGACCGAGGCGGGCGGCGATCTCTACGCCGCCAGCGAGCTCAAGAGCCTGCGCGCGGTCCCGGATCTGCCGCTGACGCTGGACGAGGTGGCGCTGGACCAGTACGTCGCGCTGCTCTACATCCCGGCGCCACGGACCATCTTCCGTGAGGTCTGCAAGCTGCCGCCCGGGCACCTGCTGATCAAAGATCCGGGGCGCCCGGCCGAGCTGCGGCGCTACTGGCGCCTGCAGGCGCGCCCCGATCGGACGCGGACGGAGGCCGAGTGGATCGGGGCGGTCCGGCACGCGCTGGACGACGCCGTCCGCTGCCACCTGGCGGCCGACGTGCCGTTGGGGGTCTTCCTGTCGGGCGGCATCGACTCCAGCGCGATCGTCGCCAGCGCCGCGCGCGTGGCCGGCGGGCGCCTCAAGACCTTCTCGCTCGGCTTCCCGGCGGCCGACGCCGGCTTCGACGAGCGGCCCTTCGCGCGCCAGATCGCGGCCCGGTTCGGCACCGACCACCAGGAGCTGGAGGTGGCGCCCGACATCGGCGAGGCGATCCAGGCGCTGGCCCGCGTCTTCGACGAGCCGCTCGGTGACGCGGGCGCCGTCCCCAACCTGCTGATCTGCCGGGCGGCCCGCCGGCAGCTCACGGTGGCGCTGTCGGGGTTGGGGGGCGACGAGCTGGCCGGCGGCTACCAGCGGTACCTGGGCGTGATGGCCGCCGAGTGGTATCGGCTGATGCCGGGCGTTCTGCGCCGGGGGATCGTGCGCCGGCTGGTCGAGGCGCTCCCCGAGCCGCGGACCGGTGGGCGCGCCGTCGATCAGGCCAAGCGGTTCGTGCGCGCCGCCGAGCTGCCGCGGGTCGACCGCTTCTTCGCCTTCTCGAGCCCGCTGGAGCCGGCGCGGCGCGCCGCTCTGTACCGGCCCGAGCTGCGGGAGCGGGTGGCGCTCGACTCGGCGCGCGCCCTGTTCGAGGCGCTGGGGGCCGAGCAGCCCGAGGCCGATCCCTTGAACCGCATCCTGGCCGTCGACCAGCAGACCTACCTGGTCGACGATCTGCTGGCGGTGGCCGACCGGACCAGCATGGCGGCCTCGCTGGAGCTGCGGGTGCCGTTCCTCGACCACCCGTTCGTCGAGCTGATGGCCACCGTCCCCGGGGACCTGAAGATCCGCGGCCGCCAGAAGAAGTACCTGCTCAAGCGCGCGCTGGAGGCCGACCTGCCGGCGGACATCCTCTACCGGCGCAAGGCCGGCTTCAGCCTGCCGCTGGCGCGCTGGCTGCGGGAGGACCTGCGCGGGCTGCTCGAGGACCACCTGTCGCCGGCGGCACTGGCCCGTCGCCGGTGGTTCGAGCCGTCGGTGGTGGCGCAGCTGAAGACCGAGCACTTCACACGGCGCCGCAACAACGCCACCATCCTGTGGGCGCTCATGATGTTCCAGCTCTGGGCCGAAGAGTGGTTTCGGTGATGGAGCTCCTCTACTGGCTCTGCCTGCTCGGGATCGGCTGGACGTATGCGGGCTACCCGCTGCTGCTGCTGGCGCTGGCGCGGCTGCGTGGCCCGCGCGCGCTCACCACCGCGCCGATCGAGCCGCCGGTCACGGTGATCATCTCGGCCTACAACGAAGAGAAGGCGATCGCGCGCAAGCTGGAGATGACGCTGGCGCTGGACTACCCGCGCGACAAGCTGGAGATCATCGTCGCGTCGGACGCGTCGGAGGACGGCACGCACGACATCGTGCGCGGCTTCGAGGCGCGCGGCGTCCGCCTGGCGGTGCTGCCCCGGCGCGGCGGCAAGACCGCGGCGCAGAACCTGGCGACCGCGCAGGCGACGGGCGAGATCCTGATCTTCACCGACGCCACGACCGCGTTCGAGCCCGGCATCGCGCGCGGCCTGGTGGCGCCGTTCGCCGACCCGCGCGTCGGCTGCGTCGGCGCCGAGCTGGAGTATCGCTCCGAAGGCGGCAGCGCGGTGGGGCGCGGCGGCGGCCTCTACTGGCGCTACGAGAGACGCGTGAAGGAGCTGGAGTCGCAGGTCAGCACGCTGATCGGCGTGTCGGGGGCGCTCTACGCCGTGCGCGCCGCCGCCTACCGGCCGATCGAGGCCGACCTCATCAGCGACTTCGTGGTGGCGGGCGACGTCTTCCAGCGCGGCTACCTGACCGTCTACGGCGGCGGCGCCATCTCGTCGGAGAAGACGAACGAGGAGACCGGCCGCGAGTTCGAGATGCGCGTGCGGGTGATCGTGCGGACGATCCACGCGCTGGTGCGCCGGGCCCGGCTGCTGAACCCGTTTCGCACCGGCTTCTTCGCCTTTCAGCTCTGGAGCCACAAGGTGCTGCGCTACCTGGTGCCGGAGTTCTTGATCGGGATCTTCATCCTCGGGATGCCGCTGGCGCTGCTGGACGGTCCGCTGGCGCCGTTCTACGGCTGGCTCATGTACGCCCAGCTCGGGTTCTACACGGCCGCCGGCCTGGGGTGGCTGCGGCAGCGCCTGAAGGTGCGGCTGCCGCTGGTGCACGTGCCGTTCTACTTCGTGGTCGTCAACCTGGCGGCGTTGCAGGCGCAGGTGCTGTACCTGCGCGGCGAGCGCAAGGTCACCTGGACGACCGTCCGCTGACGCCGGCGGCGCACTCCGCCAGCCGCCGATCGAAGAAGCGCCGCTCGGGATCGTTGCGGGCCAGGTCGCGGGCGCGTTGCAGGTGCGGCCGCGCCTCCGCCAGCCGGCCGGCGCGGCGCAGGAGATCGGCGCGCGTGGCGGACAGAAACAGGTAGTCCGCCAGCCGCTCGCGCCCTTCGATCACGTCCAGCTCCGCCAGCCCCGCCTCCGGCCCGCGCGCGAACCCGATCGCCACCGCGCGGTTCAGCGCCACCACCGGGCTGGGCCGCATCGCGTGCAGCTGATCATAGAGCCCCAGGATCTGGTCCCAGTCGGTCGCCGCGAAGCTGGCCGCGCAGGCGTGAACGGCCGCGATCGCCGCCTCCAGGTGCATCTCGCTGACCGGGCCGCCGATCGCGGAGGCCGCCAGCGCGTCCAGCCCGCGCGCGTTCAGGTCGGCGTCCCACAGCGCGCGATCCTGCTCGTCGAGCGGGATCAGGTCGCCGCGCGCGTCGCGCCGCGCCGGCAGCCGCGCCGCCAGCAGGCACATCAACGCCAGCAGCGCCTTCGTCTCACCGGCGCCCGTCACCGGGTGTTCGGCCAGCAGCGTCGCCAGGCGCATCGCCTCCCGGCACAGGTCCTCGCGCACGACCGCCTCGGGGTGGCTGCCGTGGTAGCCCTCGTTGAACATCAGATAAAGCGCGCGGCAGACGGCCGGCGCGCGTGCCCGCACGCGCTGCGGATCGTCCAGCAGGGCCAGCGCGCCCGCCGCCTGCAGCGTGCCGCGCGCACGGACCAGGCGCTTTTCGATCGCGTCCTCGCCGCTCAGGAACGCCTGCGCCAGCTCGCGCACGCCGAAGCCGCATAGGTATTTGAGGACGATCATCACCTGCGTGTCTTCCGGCAGGCGCCCGTCGCAGAGCTCGAACATCAAGCGCAGCTCGGCGTCCACGATCTCCTTGTCCTCGAAGGCGGCCGCCACCGTCGGCACCAGCGCCCACTCGGTCGACAGCTGATCGGCGACCTCGGGCGCGAACCGGCGCGCGGTGCGCTCGCGCCGGATGACGTCGATGGCGCGGTTCTTGGCCGCCGCCATCAACCAGGCGGCCGGGTTGTCGGGGACGCCCTTGAACTTCCAGACCTCCAGCGCCTGCACCAGTGCGTCGTGCACGATGTCCTCGGCCAGGTCCAGGTGGCCGAAGCCCAGCAGGCGCAAGACGACGGCCGTCATCCGCCCCGCCTCGCGGCGGAACAGGTGGTCGACCGTCGTGGTGTCCGGCTGGGTCACATCGCCCGGACTTCGCGGACCTCGACGCTGCCGGTCTCGTGCTCGAAGATCGGGCAGCCACGGGCCAGCTCGACCGCCGCCTCCAGGCTGGGCGCGGTCACCAGCAGGTAGCCGCCGACCAGATCCTTGGTCTCGCCGAATGGCCCGTCCTGGATCGCCTTCTTCTTGCCGGCCAGGACGCGCCCGCCCTCGGCCAGCGGATCCCCGCCCTTGTACTGCCCGGCCTGCGAGATCTGGCCGATCCAGGCCCCCCACCGCTTCATGTTCTCCTCCAGCTGCTGCGGGGACATGCTGCGCATATCGCCACCCCGGAAAAGGTACAGATAGTTCGCCATCGGAATCCCTCCTGCTTCAACCTCGAAGGCGCCGGGAGGACCACCCTCCTTTCGACCTTCACCCTCTCGACGTTCGGCGCCGTCCAGACCGGACAATCGACGGACAATTATTTCAGGGATTGCGGACACAGTCGTCGGTCAGGGGGATTTCCGCGCTGAAATCAACCACTTCGAAGTCATCCACGGTGATGGCGGCGAACGAGCGGGCGGTGACGCCCAGGTCGGCCCACTTGGCGGTCGTGGTCCGGTCGTCGGCGAAGGTCAGCGCGATGGTGCCGCCGTCCGAGAGCAGCATCCCGTACTTCTTCATGGCCGCCAGGATGACCTTCTCGGAGGCGTTGTACGCCGACACGTCGAACCCGGCCTTCAGGCGGAAGCGCACGCCGTAGGGGGGCGCGCTGGCGTCGGGACTGCTGGGCGACCCGGCGTGCGTCGCCGGGTGGACGTAGACGCCCGCCGCCATCGACTCGTTCGGCAAGATGAAGCGCAGCGCGTGGCTGACCGCGCCGGCCGCCACCTCGTCCGCGGTCGGCAGCAGGGCGGCGATAGGGAAGCCGGCCGCGTCGGCCGAGGTGCACTGGTCGCCGCGCAGGTTGTCCGGGTAGGCCTTGGTCAGGTCCCAGATGAACGCGCCCCGCGCCGTGAGGCCGCTGCTGCCCTGGGTCGCGTTGTAGAGCTCGTAGAGCTTCTGCTCGTCGGCGGCCACCACCAGGACGTGACAGTCGCCCTGCCCGTCCGTCTTGCCTGACGTGTCGCAGGTGTAATTGCTGCTGCCCTCGGCGTTGCCGTTGGTCGGGACGGGCATCTGCAGCGGCACCGGATCGCAGTCGGTCCCGCCGTAGCAATACTTCTGCCCCGCCAGCGCGGTGATCGTCTGGCGCGGCGTCGCGGCGTCGCCGACGAACAGCGGGATCGAGAAGTCGATCTGCAACACGCCACCGCCCCAGCCGCCCTCGCTGTCGAGGTCGGCGATGATCGCGTCGGAGCTGGCGTCCTTCGTGAGGCCAGAGACGTCCTCGGTCCAGGGCTCGGCGGCGGTGAAGATCCCGCCGACCGTGGCGACGGCGCCGCCAGAGCCTGGTACACCGCCCGTGGCGGTCGTCCCCCCGGTGCCTCCGGCGCCCCCGGTGCCCTTGGCGCCGCCGCTGCCGCCGGTCGCGCCGTCCCCCGCGCTGCCGCCGCAAGCCCCGAGCCAGCACGCCGCCAGTACCAGTGAAGCCCGACGACCGCCGCGCATGACTCCGCTTTTCGGCTGAACCGCCGGTCGGCTTGACGGCCCCGTCACTTCGCGGCCGGACGCACCATCCGGGCGATGCGATCGGCGAACGCCGGGTAGCGCGCCGCCAGCTCCGGCCCCTCGGCCAGCTCGAAATCGGCGAAGTCGAACCCGGGCGCCACCGTGCAGCCGAACAGGCAGTGCGACGCGCCCGGCGCCAGCTCGGTGCCGAACCAGGTGCCGGCCCGGATGACGATCTGCGGCCGCTCGCCCGCCGCCAGATCGGTGCCCAGGCGCCGCACCTCGCCCGTCCCGTCGGCCGCCAGCAGCAACACGTCCAGCGGTCCGCCTTCGTAGAAATGAAAGATCTCGTCGGAACGCAGCCGGTGCAGGTAGGTGGTCGGCTGCGCGCGCGCGATCAGGAAGTAGATCGCCGTCGACGCCGCCCGCTGTCCCGGATGCGCCGGCAACCCACTGACGATCAGCGGCGCGCGGTAGGTCTCGGCGTAGAAGCCCCGCTCGGGATGCGGCACCAGGCCCAGGCGGTCGATCAACTCCTGCGCGCGGTCCACGGGCGGCTCTACTTGTAGGCCGGCGCGGCCGCGTAGGCGGCGCCCAGCGCGGTCAGCGAGCCGTCGGAGTTCACCAGCTCGTTGTTCGTCGACCACGGATAAAAGGAGTACCGCTGGATCCGCGGGTGACGGGCGAACACCGCCAGCGCGCCGTTGTAGAAATTCAGGACGGTCTGCGTGTCGGGCGCGCTGTCGTTCAGGCAGCCCCACTCGGTCAGCCAGATCGGCCGGTTGCCCGAGAACCCCTCGGCCCAGTTGATGTAGCTCTCCAGCTGCGAGGCGGCGGAGTCGCACGAACCGGCGTTCCAGCCGTACCAGTGGAGAGCGATGAAGTCGGCGTGCAGCGTGGCGCTGCCGTTCACGTCGCCCATGAACGTCGTGAACCAGGCCTGGCCGGTGGTGTTGGCCTGCGTGGCCGGCGTACCGATCTTGATGGCGCTGTTGGTGAACGACGGCCACAGCGTCGCCGCCGTGGCGACGACGATGTTCGACTGCGTGCTGTTGTCCGGTTCGTTGAAACCGAGCACGTACCCATAGTCCTTGCTGACGAACGACGACACCGCGCTGGAGATGCCCGAGGCGCTCTGCTCGCTGCCGGTGTGCCCCCAGATCATGGGGACGAACGGAACCCCCGCGCTGGAGCAGCTGCCCGGCGTCTGCTCCCAGTTGTAGTACCAGCTGGTCCGCAGGTGTGTGAGGTCGGTGCAGGCGGTCGGATTCCCGGCGAAGCCCTTGACCGGCTGCTGGCCGGGGGTGGGCGGCTCCATGCCGCCGCCGACGGTGCAGGTGGCCTGGATCGACAGGCTCTTCACCGTCTTGTCGCACGGGTCGGTGAAGGTGCCGTTGTTCGCGGCGACGGTGCAGCTGGCGCGCCCCACGCACAGCGCCGAGACCACGGCCAGCGACGACGAGGCGTTGCACGAGCCGGTGGCGAAGCTGCCGCACGAGCCGGTCGGCGACCCGAAGCTGGCGAAGGTGATCGCGTCGATCGTCTGCCCCGCCGGGCAGGTGAGCGTGACGTTGGCGTTCTCGGCGCCGCTGCCGCAGACGCTGGTGCCGCCGCCGGTGCCGCCGGTCGGCGTCGCGCC
>CAZTZM010000050.1:0-4965 GCA_964618005.1 uncultured Myxococcales bacterium | reverse complement strand
GTGTACGGGCAGTCGCCCGCGCCGCCTTTGACCGCCACGTAGCCGCGGTGGGCCAGCTGATAGATGTTGTTCTCGACGCCCCAGCCGCGGCGCGCCTCGCGCACCAGATCGGGGCGGACCTCGGCGGTGATGATCTCGTCGGGGCGGCCGCCGCCGGTGGCCAGCGGGACGCCGTCGAAGTTGACGATCATCCCTTCACCCATCGAGTCGAACGTCCCGTCGGAGCCGCACAGGCAAACCGAGGCGGTCACCGCCAGGTTCTGGAACGCGTTGGCCTGGTTGGTGATCGTCCAGGCGTGGCGGATGGGAGCCGTGTAGCCGGCGGTGCGGATGATGATCTCCGCGCCCTTGTAGGCCGCCTCACGCGCCATCTCCGGGAACATGCCGTCGTGGCAGATGATGAGCCCCAGGCGGCTGCCGTTCGGGCCGTCGCACACCGGGACGCCCAGGTCGCCGGGCTCCCACGGTTCGACGGGCACCCAGGGGTGCAGCTTGCGGTAGTAGAGGCGGATCTGGCCCGCGTCGTCGACGATGAGCCCGCTGTTGTAGGGGTTGCCGCGCGGGTTCGTCTCCATGATCGAGAAGCAACCCCAGATGCGGTTCTCCGCGCAGGCGGCGCGGAAGGCGGTCACCTCCGGGCCGTCGATCCGGCACATCAGTTCGGGCGCGGTGCTCATCGACAGGCCGTGCAGCGAATATTCGGGGAACACCACCAGGTCCATGCCGGGCAGGTTGCGGCGCGCCTTGCCGACCAGCCCGACGATCCGATCCTTCTGCGCCGACAGCTCGGCGGGCGTCGTCACCGTCGGCAGCTGCAGCTGCACGAGGCCGATGACCACGCCGGCGGGCGCCTTGTTGAGACCTCCGAGGCCGCTCATGGGCGGCATCTCAGCACGCCGCCGGCAAACGCCGTGTTTCCGGCCGACCCGATCTCTGTAACGGCGCCGCTCAGGCCGCCTGCGGCGGCTCGACCGGCGGCCGGGCCTTCAGCCGCATCAGGTGGAGGCCCAGTCCGACCGTCGCCAGGCAGGCCCACTGCGCGGGCGTCAGGCCGGCGTAGCGCTGGTCCGGGCGCGCCACGTCGGTCGCGCGCAGGAAGTCCAGCCCGAACCGGATCGGCGCGTACATCAGCGCCGCCAGGCCGATGACGCGGCCGGGGGGGCGCGGCTTGCGCGCGTAGGTGAACAGGATCGCCGTCATGAGGATGGTGAACAGCAGCTCGTCCAGGCCCAGGTCATGGCGCGGGCCGTCGGGGTAGCGCACCGACAGGAAGAACGACGTGTGGCGCCCCGGGTGATCGTGCGCCGTGAAGCAGCCGGTGCGGCCGAAGATCCAGCCCACCGAGAGGCCGAGCGCGACCGAGTCGGCGTAGAGCAACCGATCGATCTTCTCGCGCTTCGTGTAGTAGACGAACGCGATCAGCGCGCCCAGGAAGCCGCCGAACGACGACAGCCCCGACCAGACGTTCAGCAGGACCAGCGGGTTCTCTTTGATCCGCTCGGGGAAGTAGAAGATCACCGAGACCAGGTGGGCCATGATGAACCCCCCGATCACGATGCGCGCGTTCAGGAAGCGCACGTCCTGCGCCTCGAGCCCGCGCTTGGTCCCCTGCGTGACGACGATCCGGTCGCCGACGATCACGCCGAGCGCGACCAGGACGCCGAACATGTGGATCGGCCACCCCGCCACGTCGAACAGGTGGCCGTTGAAGTAGGGAATCATCTTATTCGGGACCCTGAGAGTCCCGCGCCCGCCGCGAAGGGCTCGCGCGAGCCAGCCTCGCGCTCCCCCACGCGATCGCTGGACGTCGCCCGACTGCGCAGCGCCATCACGATGTCGCGCTGGCCGTCGGCGTGGTAGCTGGAGCGGACCATCGGGCCGGACTCGACGTGGGGGAAGCCGAGCGCCAGCGCCTCGGTCTTGAGGGCCTCGAACTCGGCCGGCGTGACGAAGCGGGCCACGGCCAGGTGCTTGGGCGACGGGCGCAGGTACTGGCCCAGGGTCAGGATGTCGACGCCGATCTCGCGCAGCTCGCGCAGGACGGCCCGCACCTCGTCCAGCTCCTCGCCGAGGCCCAGCATGAGGCCGGTCTTGGTGATGGCGCCGTGCTGCTTGGCGTGACGAAGAACAGCGTACGACCGCGGGTAGCTGGCCTGCACGCGCACCTGGCGCGAGAGCCGCGGCACCGTCTCCAGGTTGTGGGCGAAGACGTCGGGGCCGGCGGCCAGCACGGTGTCGACCGCGGCCGTGTCCCCCTTGAAGTCGCCGGTCAGCACCTCCAGCACCAGCTCCGGGCTGCGGCGCTTGACCGCGCGAATCGTCGCCGCCCAGTGCGCGGCGCCGCCGTCGGCCAGATCGTCGCGATCGACGCAGGTGATGACCGTGTGGCGCAGCCCCAGCTCGCCCAGCATGGTGGCGACGTGCTCGGGCTCAGCGGGGTCGGGCGGCAGCGGGCGGCCGGTCGGCACGTCGCAGAACTGGCAAGAGCGGGTGCAGATCCCGCCCAGGATCATGATGGTCAGCGACTGCCGGTTCCAGCACTCGCCGATGTTGGGGCAGGAGGCGCTCTCGCAGACCGTGTGCAGGCCCAGCTCCGCCACCCGCTTCTTCAGGTCGAAGAAGACCTCGCCCCGCGGCAGCTTCATCCGGATCCACGCCGGCTTGGGCTGGAACCGGGGGCGGGCGGCCGGCGCCTCGCTGGAGGCCTCGAGCTCAGCCTGCAGGACCCGCAGCTTGAGGGACCGGGTTTCGACGACGCGCTCGGGCATGGGGGACCTCCTGAATCTACTCGATTCGGCGCGCGCTGTCCGGGCACCATGGACCCCCATGAAGCGACACTGCCCCCTCGCGCGGGTCTTGGTCCTCGTCACAGCCGCGTTGGCCGGCGCGTGCGGGGGGATGCCCGCCGCGAGCAGCCGGCCGGTCGACGCGGCCGCGCCGGACGCGGCCGCGGAGGGCGGGGCGGTGGTCGACGTCGGGCTCGGTCCCTGGACCTCGGCGGCCGATGCGGGCGCGCCGGTGCCGCTCGACGACGTGACCGTGTTCGCGTTCAGCCAGACCGGCAACGATCAGGGCGATCCCCAGGTCACCACGCTGGCACCCGACATGAACATCCGGGCCTGGCAGCGCTGGGACACGTACGGCGTGAACGCCGGCGACTACGACTTCGGCTACGTCACCCAGTGCCACGCCGGGGGCATCAAGTTCATCGGTGGCACGACGGCCACCGCGCTGTTCGCCGACGAGTTCCCGAACCCGCCGTTCCCGGCGCTGACGGTCGACGACGTCTGCACGCGCGACGCCAGCGGCCAGCCGGTCGTCCACCCCCAGATCCTGCCCGGGCTTTATCGCGGGTCGCTGGCCGATCCCGACTACCGCGCCTACCTGATCCGGATCGCCGAGATCCAGATCGACGGCGGTGTCGACGGCCTGTTCTTCGACGAGATCAACCAAGACTATCAGGGCGCCACCTACGACGGGAACGAGGGGTTCGACGCCGCACACCTGGCTGATTTCAACGCCTACCTGCTGTGGCGGTATCCCGGCGCCGACTACGCGACGATGTTCCAGATGCCCGCCGACAACGTTCTCAAAGCGGGCGTTTCGGCTGGAGACCTCACGAACAACTTCAACTATCAGCGGTACCTGGCGGCCAAGGGGTGGGCGTCGTCGCCGTTCGCGGCGGCCAATCCGCTGGCGGCGATCTGGGGCCAGACGCTGGGCGGCCGCCCGACGCCGGCCGCGCCGGACTTCGTCAACAGCGCCGAGCCCTATCGCTACTGGGGCGCGATCGCCGGCGCGCTGCGCGCCTACGCGCAGCAGAAGTACGGCCGATCGATCTACCTCACCTCGAACGGCATCTACCCGCTGGTCGACTTCCAGGGGGTCGGTCTCTACAACTACAACCAGGACGACGACGGCGGGCGCGAGGCCGAGTACGTGCCCGTGACCGCGGGGTCGACGACCGCGGCGGCGCACCTGGACGGGACGGTCAGCTTGCAGCGGCCGTTCCTGAACCTGAAGGCACGGTCGGCCCTGTTCGCGCCGGGCGCGCCGGTGGTGCTGTTCATCGACTGGCCCACCGACTTTATGTCCGACTACCTGCACATGCCGCAGAGCGAGCAGCAGGACTACTGGCGCCTCTACGCCGCCGAGGCCTACGCCAACGGGCTCTTCTTCGCGTTCTTCCTGCAGGACACGCTGGGCGACGCGACCGCCACGCAGCTGGGCCTGATGCCGCTCTTCCAGAGCCTGGCGGCGTTCTACAAGGCCCACGCCAGCCTCTATCACGGCGTCGCGTCGGGCGACGCCAGCGGCGTGACCACGTCGCTGACCACGCCGGTCATGATCGCGGTCGGCGACCAGGCGCAGCCGCGGCGGCGCCTGGTCCACCTGGTGAACCACGACTACAGCGGCGCCCCGACGGAGCACGACGGCGTCACGGTGACGATCCCGCTGCCCAGCGCGCCGACCGCCGTGACGCTCGCCTCGCCCGACGCCCCGGGCGGCGACACGACGTTGCCGGCGACGTACGCCAGCGGCGCGGCCACCGTGACGCTTCCCGCGCTGGTGGCCTACGACGTGATCAGCCTGGCGTACTGAACGCGGGCACACACCATCAGCGCTTCCTTCGAGGGCAGGCACGGTGGTGATATTGTGATCGCGGACGATGCATAAGGGTCTCGCGCGGACGGGGGTGGCGTTGCTGGCGATGGTTGCCGCCGCCCTGGCCGCCGCGCCGGCGGCGTCGGCCCGCGGCGACCGCAACGAGGCGCGCAGGGCGTACGACGAGGCGACGGCGGCCTTCGGTCTGGGCCACTACCTGGAGGCGGCCGAGAGGTACGAGACGGCGTTCGGCCTGCGGCCCGACCCGGCGCTGCTGTACGACGCGGCCCAGGCTTACCGGCTGGGCGGCAACCGCGGGCGGGCGCTGGAGCTATATCGGAACTACGTCCGGCTCTATCC
>CAZTZM010000049.1:0-7928 GCA_964618005.1 uncultured Myxococcales bacterium | reverse complement strand
TGGATGTTGGATTCGATCTTGTGCCAGGGGATCAGGCGGCGAACGACCCGTTCCAGCTGCTGGGTCTGCACGATGCCGCCCAGGTGGCGCTGGCCTTCGACCTCCTCGATGTGGCCGCTGCCCAGGATGGTGGCCGGCGCGCGCATGAACTCCTTCACGCCGAAGCTGACCATCTCTTCCAGGACGAAGCTCTCCCACCGATCGACCAAAATCCGGCCCTGCAGGGGGGCGATGTCGGCGGTGGCGGCGAAGAAGCAGGCGTGGATGGCGCCGACCGAGGTGCCGCAGATGATGTCGAACTGCACCTGGCCGCCCAGGTCACCCGCCAGATCCTCACGGATGTAACGCATGACGCCCGCTTCGTAGGCGCCTCGGGCCCCGCCTCCGGACAGCACAAGCGCCAGCCGGGGACGGTCGCCGCGGGTTCGGGGTCGCGTCGGCGCGCTCATCCCAGTCGGATCAGAGTATGCGAGCCAGCGGTTCACGCAAGTTCGTTTAACGGATAGCCTCTGGTTCATCCGTGAGCGAGCCCGAGGCGTCTCCAGACGGGTCCGGCCAGCCGCCTCGCGCGGTTTGGTGGCGGGCGCCCCGGACCTGGGCGATCGCCGCCTGCGTGGCGATCGCCTTCGCGCTGGCGGCGCCGATGATCGTCTACTGCCCGGGCGGCCTGGGCGCTTGCCGGGTCAGCCTCGATCGCGCGGGCGGGACCGACGACTGGCGCGCGTTCTCGTCGCTGTGGGAGGCGTCGCGCGTGGCGCTGGCCGACTTCCACCAGTTCCCATCCTGGAACCCCTACCACTGCGGCGGGCTGGTCCTGTACCAGGACCCCGAGTCGCCGTTTCCGGGCCCGCTGTTCCTGCTGACGTTCTTCTGGCTGTCGACGCCGGTGGCGATGAAGGTCTGGATCCTGGCGCACCTGGTGATCGGGGCGCTGGGGGCGCGGGCGCTGGTCGCCGATCGGGGCGGCAACGCCGCTGAGCAGATCCTGGCCGCGACAGTCACCGCGGCCTGTGGCTTCTTCGCCGAGCACATCGGCGGCGGCCACCTGTCGTTCACGTCGTTTCTCTACTTGCCTTTCATTGTTTGGGCGTTCCGAAGATCGCTGAGGGACCTTCGTTACGCGGTGATGGTGGCCGCGCTGTTCGCCCTGACGGTGATCGAAGGCGGGACTTATCCGGCGCCGCTGATGGCGGTCGCGCTGGCGGCGGAGAGCCTGGCACGGTTGGGGTCGCGGGAGGATCGGCGCGCCCTCGCTCGCGTTTTGCCCCTGGTGGCGGCGCTGTTCGTCTTGCTGGCGGCGCTGCGCCTGCTGCCGGCGCTGCACTACCTGCGCGAGCACCCGCGGCTCGAGCCGCTGGACGACAAGATCGGCCTCTCCGAGATCTTCTCCTTCTGGGTCACGCGGGCGCACGGGCGCCGGCTGGCCGGTCATGGCTACGTCTGGCCGGAGTACGACGACTACGTCGGCGTGGTGCCGGTGGCGCTGATGCTGGCGGGCGTGGCGGTCGCCCTGTTCGGGCGTGATCCGCAGCGGCGCGCGCGCCGGATCGACCTGGCGGTGTTCGCCGTCCTGATCTGGTGCGCGCTGGGCAACATCAGCGGGCCGTCGCTGTTCGCCGGGCTGCACGCGCTGCCGGTGTTCCACTCGCTCCGCGTCCCGTCGCGGTTCCTGGGGCCGGCGATGGTCACGTTCGGGCTGCTGGCGGCGGCGGGTCTGGCGGCGGCGCGGGGGGCGCTGGTGCGCTGGCGGCCGCGCTTCCGCCGCGCCATCGAGGTCGCCGAGCTGGCGTTGGTCGTGGCGGTGGCGGTCGACGTCTGCCTGGTCAACCAGCCGATCTTGCAACAGGGGCTCGACCCGGCGATGCCGCGCCGGCCGGCCAGCGCCGATTTCTTCCAGAACCCCGCCGCCAGCTACGCGCGCCTCCCCAGCTTTCCGACCGCCGGGTTCGGCACGCGTGGCTGTTATGTGCCGCTCGAGTGGCGCCCGGCGTTCGGGATCACCGACGGGCGCGGGCCGCAGGCGCGGCTCGAGCCGCCCGCCGCCGGGACGATCGCCGCGACAGCCTGGTCGCCCAATCGCCTGGACTTCGATCTTCGGCTCGCCGCGCCCGCCACGCTGATCGTCAACCAGAACTACGAGACCGGCTGGCAGGCGGACGGCGGTGAGAGTTTGGGTGCCTATGTGGTCCGCGAGGGGCGATTCTGGGATATCCGCGCGCGCCCGCGCGAGTTGCCGGTGAAAGGGGCGATCGGGCTCCTGGCGGTGCAGGTGCCCGCCGGGAGCCACCACCTGACCCTGCGGCACCGGCCACCCTGGCTGCTGAGCGGCGTGCTCTTGTCGCTGTTGGGCATCGCCCTGTCCGTGCTGGTCGTGCGGCGCGCGTTGCCCGCGAAGCTGATATCCTGATCAACATGGGCGCCCCCTCGATCACGCTATCGCCCGGCGGCGGATTCCTGCTCGAGCCGACCGGATCGACCACCATCTTCACGCCGGAGATGCTCTCCGACGAGCAGCGCATGATGCAGGAGACCGCGGACGACTTCGTTCAGCGCGAGGTCATGCCGCGGGTCGCCGACATCGAATCGAAGAAGCCAGGCGTGATGCGCGAGCTCTTGCAGAAGGCGGGCGCGGTCGGCCTGCTGGGGCACGACATCCCCGAGGCGTACGGCGGCCTGGGCGGCGACAAGACCAGCTCCAGCCTGATCACGGAGGCGGCCAGCCGCGAGGGGTCGTACGCCGTCAGCTTCGGCGCGCACGTCGGCATCGGGACCATGCCGCTGGTCCTGTTCGGCACCGCCGAGCAGCGGCAGAAGTACCTGCCCAAGCTGGCCACCGGCGAGCTGATCGCCGCCTATGCGCTGACCGAGCCGGGCTCCGGCTCGGACGCGCTGGCCGCCAAGACCAAGGCCGTGAAGTCGGCTGACGGCGCCCACTGGAAGCTCACCGGCTCGAAGCTCTACATCACGAACGCCGGCTTCGCCGATCTCTTCACCATCTTCGCCAAGATCGACGGCGAGCAGTTCACCGCCTTCCTGGTCGACCGCAACGCGCCCGGCCTGACCATCGGCCCCGAGGAGCACAAGCTGGGGATCCGCGGCAGCTCGACCTGCCCGCTCTACCTCGAGGACTGCACGATCCCGATCGACAGCGTCCTGGGCACGATCGGCCAGGGGCACAAGATCGCCTTCAACATCCTGAACATCGGCCGCTGGAAGCTGGGGATCGGCGCGGTCGGCGGCGCCAAGTACTGCCTGGAGCTGGGGGTGAAGTTCGCGCGCGACCGCAAGCAGTTCGGCAAGCCGATCGCCGAGTTCGACCTGATCCGCAAGAAGATCGGCGAGATCGCGACCCAGACCTTCGTCGCCGAGTCGATGGCGTTCCGCACCGCCGGGCTGCTGGACGCGCGCGCGCGGGCCATCGATCCCAACGACCCCCAGGCGCAGAAGAAGTCGATCGACGCCATCGAGGAGCACGCCATCGAGGCGTCGATCATCAAGGTGTTCGGGTCGGAGATCCTGCACGCCACCGCCGACGAGACGCTGCAGATCTTCGGCGGCGCCGGCTACATCGAGGACTACCCGATCGAGCGCGTCAGCCGCGACGCGCGCATCAACCGCATCTTCGAGGGGACGAACGAGATCAACCGGCTGCTGGTGCCGGGGACGATGCTGAAGCGCGCGCTGGGCGGGCGCCTGGCGCTGATGAAGCTGGTGGGCGAGGTCCAGCAAGAGCTGGCCGATCCGATCAAGATCGATCGCCGCGTGCCGGAGGGGCCGCTGGGGCGCGAGCGCAAGAAGTGCGACTACGCCAAGCGCGCCATCGCCTACTCCGCCTCTTTGGGCGTCCAGAAGTACATGCAGCAGATCTCCGAGAAGCAGGAGCTGCTGGGCACGCTGGCCGACGCCATCATCCTGACCTTCGGGATGGACTCGGCGATCTCGCGGACGCTGCAGCTGATCGCCGACAAGGGCGAGGCCGCCAGCCAGATTCCGCTCTACATGACCCAGCTGTTCGTCGCGCGCGCGCATGAGCAGGTGTTCGACATGCTGCGCGAGATGCTGATGTGGATGTCGCAGGACGAGGAGTGGGGGCGTGAGATCCGCGACATCAACAACTACTACAGCCTCGACCGGGTCAACACGTTCTCGCTCCGCCGCAAGATCGCCAAGCATGTGATCGAGGCGGGTGGTTACGCCTTGTAAGCGCGTGATAGCGTCGTGGCCGTGAAGTTTCGTGCGGCGTGGGGGCTGGCGGTGTTCGCCTGGGTCGCGGGGTGCGCGACCGGGCCGCGGCCGCTGGTCGATTCGGGGTACGCCGCGCGGGCCTACACGCCGGGGCGGATCGCGGTGCTGCCGCCGGACGTGTTCGTGGTGCTGGATCAGGTGGGCGACAACGATCCGGTGAAGTCGGCGAGGGTCGGGCAGGCGCTGGCTGGGGAGGCGGTGGGGGCCATCCAGCGGACCTTGCGCGAGCGCGGCTACGACGTGGCGACGCTGCCGACCTGGGGCGACGTTCCCGGACCGGACGGGACGCCGCTCTTGAGCGGGGCGGTGCTGGAAGGGCTGGCGCGCGGGGTGATCAGCTTCGCCAGCAGCCCGGACGGCGGACGGGAAGGGGCGACGGAGCTGCCGCCGCGTGTCTCGCCCGAGCTGGCCAACCGGATCGGTTGGGCCACGCAGTCCGACGCGGTCCTGTACGTGAACGTGAAGGGCGTCGTCACGACGCCGGGACGGCAGACCGCGACCATCCTGACGGCCGTCTTCATCGTGGTCATCGTCGCGGCCATCGTGCTGGTGCTGGCGTCCCAGAAAGGGGGCGGTGCACCCCACGGCGTCTCCGGCGGCTCTCACGCGGCGTCGAGCGGTGGCTGGCGCGCGGCCCCGCTCGGAGGATCAGCGGTCCACCCGGCGGCCTTCCATCCCGGCGCGGTGCGCGCGCCCCCGATCGGCGCCGCGCCGGTACGCACCTGGCGTGGCGGCGGGCGCCCGCCGGTTGGGCGCGGCGGTCCCCTTTACGTCGGCGGGGGGCTGAACCTGGTCATCCCGATCGACCAGCCGGTCTACACGCACGACGGCAGCGTCACCTACGACGATCCGATCTTCGCCGGCGACGAGCTCTACGTCTCGATGACGCTGGTGTCGACGTACGACGGTCGCGTCCTCTGGCACGCCCGCGACTCCCTGGACCTCGAGGCCAACCGGCCCGCCGACGTCGATCGGATGGTGCGGCTGTTCCTGACCACGCTGCCGCCGGCGCTCCCGCCGCCGCCGATGATTGCCCCCGCGCCGGCGCCGTGAGCTATGGGATCCGCTTCCAGCTCGGCTTGAACGCGGCCGAGTAGGTCGGCGGCCCGTCGGAGAGGACGTAGTCGACGCGGCGGTTGCGGGGCTCGTCGACGTCGTCGGCGGTCTTCACCTCGGGTGAGGTCTCGCCGAATCCCTCGAACGCGATCGGCAGCTTGACGCCGCGCTTGCGGAACCAGGCGGCGATCGAGCGGGCGCGGTCCTGCGACAGCTTCAAGTTGTGCGCGGCGCTTCCCACGGTGTCGGTGTGCCCGGCGATGTAGAGCGTGATGCCGGGGTGCATGCGGCCGTGCGCCTGATCCTTGGCCAGCACCTCCTCCAGCTTGGTGTAGGCGGACTCCAGCTTGGGCGCCTCGGCCTCTTCGATGTCGGCCGACCCGGTCTTGAAGTTCACGTCCTCGTGCGGGATGGGGACGAACCAGGGGGCCAGCTCGACGCCCACCCAGTTCCCCTGGGCGTCGTAGGCGTGCACCTCGATGCGGCCGACCGGCGCGTCGCTGGAGGGGGTCCAGGTCACGATCAGCGGCGCGCCGGCGGGGCGGCCGCTGAAGTCCTGCTCCTCGTCGGCCAGCATGGCTTCGGAGTCGGCGAAGACCTGGATCTTCACCTTGCCGGCGGGGTGCGACATCTTCACCTCTAGCCGGTGCTGTTTGAGGTCGACCTTGCTCTTCTCGACCTGCACCTTCAGCGGCGACGGTGCCGCCACGGCGGTGGCGGCAGCCAGAACGGCGGCGGCCAGCGTGGCGACGGCGACGACGGGAATCCGGACCACGGGGCGCATCCTATCACTTTGCCTCCGCCGCCCGCGCCGGGTCACGGCCCTCGCTCTCGAGCGCGCGGCCGATCCAGAACCAGAGGCCGAACGCGCCGTAGAGGCGCGGATAGGCGAGCAGCGCCAGCCAGCCGCGCGACAGCGGCGGCCATCCGTACCAAAGCTGCGGGACGTTGAGCAGCAGGACCCAGCCAAGCAGGCTCCAGCGCCGGCGGCGGCGCTCCGGCGCGCGCGTGGTCCACCAGAACGCGATGACGATCGCCGGCACCGCCAGCACGAAGTGATAGGCCTCGGCCATCGGCGAGAAGCACTCCATCAGCGACACGAACAGCGCCATCGAGAGGGCGCGCCCCTCGAGGTCCGCCGCGTCGAGCCGCTGCAGGCGCGCCGAGCGAACCAGCGCGCCGGTCAGGATGGCCAGGGCCAGCAGCGCCGCCACGATCGGTCGATCGGCGATCGGCGCCGGGTTGGCCCCGGGCGTGCGGACGAACAGGTGGCCGGTGAAGCTGACCACCGTCTGGTAGGCGGTCAGATGAATGTACGGGTTCGCGCGCAGCCACAGCCCGTCATGCAGCGCGGTCCGCCAGGCGTCCGACCCGAGCACCGGCCAGGTCAGCAGCGCCGCCGCCAGCAGCGTCGCCGCGGCCACGGCCAGCACGCGCTTCTGCCGGGCGGCCCACAGCGCCAGCCAGAGCCAGGGGCTGACCGCCTTGATGAAGATCATGATCCCCAGCGGGATCCCGGCCGTCCAGCGGCGCTCCCCCGGTGGGCGCAGCAGGATCCGCAGCGCCAGGCAGAGCAGGAAGAACAGCAGCGTGTAGACCTGGCCGCGCGCCAGGCCATCGATGAGCGGCGAGTACAACGTCCCCGCGGCCGACAGGGCCAGCACGGCCTCGGCGCGGCTCTGCCCGAGCGGCAGCGCCCGCACCAGGACGGCCAGCCCCGCCAGCCACAGCGCGACGGAGAGGGCGATCCAGATGGCGCGGGCGGGCGCGGGCGGCAGCCACGCCACGGGCGCCAGGATCAGGCTCATCGCCGGGGACTGGGCGTGGACCACGTCGAAGACGTGCGGCGCGAAGAAGCGGACGGTCTGGGTGTGGAACCAGGCGTCGTCGTAGACGCGTCCGACCTGGCGGGGGTTCTCCAGCAGGACCCGGGATTCGGTGTAGTAGGCGACGAAGCCGTTCGTGCTGGGTGTCCGCGCCGACGGCACGACGACCACGGCCAGGAAGCCGGCCCAGGCGATCAGGCAAAGGATGAGGACCGAGAGCCTTCGCGCACGTGCCGCGGGCGGCATGGTGGCGATGCTAGCACCGCGGTCCCGCGCCGCACGCGTCGGCGCGTGTTAGCGTTTCAACCCTGTGGAAAAGCCCGCCAAAGCGCGCCAGCCGGCCGGTCTCTACCTGCTGTTCACCGTCGAGATGTGGGAGCGCTTCTCGTACTACGGGATGCGCGCCATCCTGGTCCTGTTCATCGCCGACAGCGCGCGCGGCGGGATGGGGTGGTCGCACGCCGCCGCCAGCCGTCTGTTTGGCTGGTACGGCTTCGTCGCCTATGCGCTCCCGGTCGCGGGTGGCTACATCGCCGATCGCTGGTGGGGGACGCACCGGTCGATGGTGGTCGGCGCGCTGATCATCGCGGCGGGGCACTTCTCGATGGCGGCGCCGACCCGACCCACGTTCTTCATCGGGATGGCGCTGGTCGCGATCGGGACCGGGTTCTTCAAGGTCAACGCGTCGACCATGGTCGGCCAGCTGTACGAGGCCGGCGATCCGCGGCGCGACGGCGGCTTCACGATCTTTTACATGGGCGTCAACGCGGGCGCGCTCATCGGCCAGATGGTCTGCGGCTA
>CAZTZM010000048.1:0-2119 GCA_964618005.1 uncultured Myxococcales bacterium | reverse complement strand
TCCACTGCTGGCTGGCGTCGCCCATCTTGCAGTCGTTGATGGCGATCTGGGTGCCGTTGCCGAGCGAGCTGCCGCCGCCGACCAGGTCCAGGCACTTGGCGGTGTTGGCGGTCATCGCGACGTGCCAGTTGGCGCCGTCGGCAATCAGCGTGAACATCTGCGGCGTGCCGTTCCACGACGCGTACTGCTGCACCATGGTGCCGTCCGCGGTCGAGCCGTACTGTACGTCGACCGACTCGCCGCCGTTCGCCAGGTAAGGCGAGAGCCGGTAGATGTAGCCGGTGTCAAAGACCGGGACGTAGTTGTTGTTCCGCCACACGGTGATGCCATGTTGCCAGACACCGCCGTTGCCGTTGGTGGTGAGCGCCTTGTACCCGTCCGGGCAGCCAGCCGCGGGGTTCGTGTTCGAACCGGCGGGGCAGCTGCCTCCGACGCCATTGCTGAACTGCCCGACCGCGTTGGCATTCTGGCACAGCACGCCGTTGCCGAAGGGGTTCACGTACGGAGCGCCGCTCTGGTTGGCGCCCAGGCGTCCCGCCACGACGCCGCTGGCGCCGCCGGGGTAACCCGCGCCGTCGCAGTAGTACGCGACGGGCGCGGTGACGCTCGGCTTCGAGAGGCTGGTCAACACGCCGGTGTCGATGATGTCACCGAAGAACGTGCCTTCCTGCATCGGGTAGTTGACGCGATCGACGCCCCAGCCGATGGCGGGGTCGTTCGAGTCGAGCCACAGCGGCACGTGGATGCCGGCGGTGTTGACGTGCGCCATCAGGCAGGCCGACACACCCTCCATGCAGGTCGCGTCGGTGTGAACGTCGCCGTTCTTCCAGGCGGGGCAGAGGCCGATGCCACCCGGATACGTGTAGTTGACGCCGTTCTGGTCCTGCTTGACCAGCGAGTCGCCCGCGGCCAAGGCACACTTGGCGAGGTAGGACACCGTTCGCCGGCCGGCCGAGGTCGTCATCAGCCCGTTCACCGAGCTCAGCCCGTTCACCGAGCTCAGCCCGTTCATGGCCGACAGGCCGTTCACGGCCGACAGCCCGTTGACGGCTGATAGCCCATTCATGGCCGACAGGCCGTTGACGGAGCTGAGGCCGTTGATCGCCGACAGACCGTTGACGGAGCTGAGCGCGAAGTCATGGCTCGATGACTCCGCCTCTGACTGCTCCTGCCCGCAGCCAATCAGGCCGACGATGGCGCCAAGTGCGATGCTGATCTGAATTGTGCGTTTGCCGAGGTCTCTCATGGGTGTTTTCTCCTGAGGCAACCCCGGCTGACTGCGAGAGTCCCGTTGGTTTTGCGTCCCCCGATCGCTCGGGGTTTGCGGTTGTCACAGGTGACTGGGGGTTGACACCCAAGAATAAAGCAGTAATCGGGCCAACATTTTTTTGAATACGAAATGGCGCGTTTCCGGGGTCCGGACGCATCGGCTGTTGCTCACCGAGCAACAACGGGACCCGAGCCCGCAACAGGCAAATGAACAGCGGCGGGGCGCGCCCGAAGCTCAGCCGCGCTGAGACTTCAGCTCTTTGCGGTGCCGGCCGTCACGCCCGTGCACGCGCTTGCAGCGCGTCGAGCAGACGACGACGCGCAGCCCCGCCCGCTCACACACGCCGCAGGTCCAGAACGACGCGATCGCCTTGCGACAAACGCCGCAGATCACGGCGCCGTCCGGCGCCCCGGTCAATTGGGCCCCGGCGGCGACAGGTCCAGCAGGTCGATCCTCTCGAGCGCGTCGGCGATCACGCACATGCTCTCCTCGGCTGCTTCGCGATCGCGCCATAGCGACGCAGAGAAGGGCCGGGCACCAACTTTTCCTGACAATGCCCTTCTCCCTGCCGTGGGGCTGTCCCCTTCGCCGCCCCCACCCAAAGGAAGTCCATGCGCCGCTTGCTGTATCTTACCTGCTCGACCGTCCTGTTCGTCGCCTGCGCCAACAGCGAGGGGGGCGGCGACGCCGGGTCGGGCGGAAGCGGCGGCGCGCGCGAAGGAACCGGCGGTGCGCTCGGCACCGGCGGCACCACCAGCACCGGCGGCCACGGCACCGGCGGCGCGATCGCGACCGGCGGCGTGACCGGCACCGGCGGCGTGACCAGCACCAGCGGCACGGTCGGGACCG
>CAZTZM010000047.1:0-11850 GCA_964618005.1 uncultured Myxococcales bacterium | reverse complement strand
CACCGGCACGGTGCTGGGGTTCTCGCCCGACGGCACGCAGGTCTTCACCCAGAGCGGCCAGACGATCACCGCGCAGGCGACCAGCGATCTGCACTTCATCGCGGCGTTCACGCTGCCGTCCGGCACCACCGTGCTCGGCGTCTCGCCGGGGAACGATCTCGTCGGCGCCTCGGCCGCCGCGACCTCCTGGTTCGACACCCGGACCGGGGAGGCGGTCCGCGCGTCGCCGTATCCGCTGGCGGCGGTGACCTGGTCGGCCGACGGGCGGTATGGCGCCGGAACCGGCGATCCGGCGGCGCTGTTTCACTTCTGGCACGAGGCCGACGACGCCCAGCTCTGCGCGCCGCCCGCCGACACCAGCACGCCCCCGGCGCTCGCGTCGCTCGGCACGCTCGGTCCGACGCAAGAAGGTCAGTCGGTCACCTCGGCCGACGGCACGGTGACCGTCACCAACGCGTCCGTCATCCACGACCACGCCAGCAACTACGACGCGCTCGGCGTGACCGACACCGCGTCGGGGGCGCTGCTGCGGCAGTTCGGCGCCGTCATCCAGGGGACGAACCCGATCGCGATCTCGAACCCCTCCGGTGCTCAGCTCTACACGCCGAGCGCCGCCGACATCGCGATCTGGTGCCGGTAGCCGATCTGGATCGCGTACTCTACGGCGATGTCTGAACCGTCGCTGTGGGCGGTGGAATGGAGGCGGGGGGACGAGACGCTGACCGCGATCGAGCCCTCCGCCGACGAGGTGCGGCGCGCCGCACCCGCGCTGGCCGCCTACTACAATGACGCCCACAACCGGCGGATGATGGCGCACGAGGACGATCCCTTCGACGCCGCCGACGTGGTCGCCTACTACCACCAGCTGCGCGACGGCGGGGGCCGGCCGTTCCTGCTCCAGCGGGAGGGCGTATTGCTGGGCGACGCCGACTTCCGGCACCCGGAGGCGGCCACCGCCGAGTTCGCGATCATGATCGGGGACCGGGCGACGCAGGGGCGGGGGCTCGGCACGCGGTTCGGGCTGATGCTGCACGCGTTCGGGTTTCAGGTGCTGGGCCTCGAGCGGGTCTACATCTCGGTGATCCCGGCCAACGCCCCCTCGCGCGCGCTGTTCCAGAGGCTCGGCTACCAGGTCGACGACAGCCCGGTGGCCCGGGCGCTCATCGACGACGCCAGTGACGTCACCCTGTCACTGGCCCGGCCGTCCTTCGTGGAGGCCTGGCGCGTCGAGACGGCCGCGATCCGCTGCTTCCCCCGCCCCCAGGCGAGCTGAAGTGACCTCGGGCTGAAGTGACGAGGGGCGTCGCCGGCGGCTCAAGAAAAACGTAGGCTGGCCCGCGGCGTTTCTCCACACTTCCGGCGAGCCGTGCGCGTGAGGTGCCGTCACTTCCCAGCCGCATGAAAATCACAGCCAGGGGTAAGCGCGCCGCCGCGACGGCCGTCGGGTTGTTGGTCTCGATGCTGGCGGCCGACGCCACCGCGCAGACGATCTCGAACAGCTACTTCAACGTGAAGATCGGCACCAACGGCGAGATCAACTCGCTCCAGTTGACCGGTGACGCCTTTCCGACCAACTACGTCCTGAACGGGACCAACGCGCCCGGGCAGAACACCTCCGACCACGAGTGGGTCGGGGAGTTGATGTTCACCTACCGCCTGAACGGCGGCGCCTGGACCACCGCCATGACCAACCAGTCGGCGGACGTCCGCGCCATCACCACCGGGACCAACTCGGTGACGGCGACCTACCAGAACTCGGCCAACGCCAAGGGCGTGAAGAACTTCAAGCTGGTCGAGACCTACGCGCTGGTGAACGACTACCTCTCCTGGCAGATCACCGTCACCAACACCAGTACGCAGACGATGGAGATGGGCGACCTCGGTCTCCCGCTGCCGTTCAACGAGTACTGGACCCAGGCGAACGACGTCATCTACGAGACGCGCACCGTCTATCACTCGTTCACGGGCAACAACAACTCCTACATCACCGTCGAGCGGCCCAGCGGCGTCGGTCCCTTCGTCCTGATGGTGCCCGACCAGTCGACCGGCGCCGGCTTCGAGTACATGGACAACTGGGTGTCCAAGGAGCACTCGGGCAGCACCTGGGTCGCCGGCGGCGGCACGCCCAAGTGGCAGAACGGCCTGGATGTCTTCTACATCCACTCGAACGTCATCAAGAGCACCAACCGCGGCTACCTGCCGAACACCAGCCTCACGCTGGCGCCCGGCGCCAGCCAGACCTACAGCTTCAAGTTCTTCAACGTCGCCAGCCACACCGACGTGCAGAACCGCCTCTACAGCGAGGGGATGATCGACGTGACGGCGGTGCCCGGCATGATCGTGCCGACCAACATGCCGGCCAAGGTCGACCTGCACACCTCGGCGACGATCAGCTCCGTCACCGGGCCGTCGGGGACGACGATCACCCCGCTGGGCACGGTGGCGACGAATCACAAGCTCTATCAGATCAACTTCACGACGCTCGGTCAGAACAACGTCACCGTCAGCTACGGCAACGGGATGACGACCGTGCTGCAGTTCTACGTCCTGGAGCCGATCGACGCCGCCCTGCAGCGGCACGCCACGTTCATGGTCGCCAACCAGCAGTGGACCAGCGGCGACATGAAGGGGCTGATCGACGACTGGATGATGGACACCAAGGCCAAGCGCGGCCTGGAAGAGGGCAGCGGCTGGGGCGACGACTGGGGCTGGACCCACGGCGAGTTCCTGGCGGAGAAGAACGCCCAGACCCCGGTCGCCTCCGAGGTGACCGCGCTCGACACGTACCTGGCGACGGTCTGGGGCCGCGCGATCGACACCAGCTCGTACATCGTGCAGGACTGGTGGTGTCCGGCCGGCACCAGCGCCAGCAACATCATGAATTGCTACTACGACCGCGCCTACGCCTATCCGCACGCGTTCAACACGTACTTCTCGATGTACAAGATCGCCAGCCTCTACCCGAACCTGATCAAGTACCAGCAGACCGCGGACACGTACCTGCTGCGCGCGTACAACATCATCCACACGCTCTACTCGGGGCACGGCGACCCGGGCACCGGCTACATGGGCGAGCAGACGCTGCCCGACATCGCGGCGGCGCTGACGGCCGGCGGGCACACCACCGAAGCAGCGTTCGTCAACAGCGCCATCAACCAGCTTTACAGCGCCTTCTCCTCGGCCAAGTACCCCTACGGCTCGGAGTACACCTACGACAACACGGGTGAAGAGGCCGTCTACATGGCGGCCAAGCAGAACGGCAACACGACCATCCTCGGCAAGGTGAACGCCAAGTCGCGCGCCTGCCGCGGGCAGGAGCCGGTCTGGTACTACTACGCCGACCCGGTCACGCTGAACGGCGAGAACTGGTGGCAGTTCCAGTACACCGCCGCGCTGGCCGGCTACTGCCTGGACGATTACGTCCGCGGCCAGTCGACCACGCCCGAAGTGGACGAGCGGCTCTCGTACGCCGCCAAGGTGGCCAACATCGGCGCCATCAACTCGGGCCAGATCGACTCGAGCTCGGCCAACATCGGCACCGTCGCCTGGACCTACCAGGGGATGAAGGGGAACGTCTACGTCAACAGCTTCGAGCCGGCGACCAGCACCCTGCACAACGACTGGCGGCAGATGAGCGGCGAAGCGGATCTGGGCCTGTTCGGTGCGATCCGGATCCTGAGCGCCGACGTGAGCAACGATCCGATCTTCGGTCTGGTCGGTTACGGCGCCAACGTCTCGTCGGCCAACAGCTGCACCTCGGTCACGCCGACCGACGGCGTGTTCAAACGCCTCAACATGATCTCCCAGAAGCTGGGGTTCACGCTGAACCGTGACCGCTACGCCGGCGCCACGATCAGCGCGTCGAACAACTACATCGGCTTCACGCTGCAGAACCAGACCGGCGACGCGCACATGACCACGCTGACCATCAGTGGGCTGGCCGCGGGCACCTACGCGGTCAGCGTGGGCGGCACCAGCGCCGGGAACGTGACGGCCTCCAGCGGCAAGGCCACCGTGGTCACCCTGTCGGTCGGCGCCGGCGCCACCAGCGCCGTTCAGATCGGCACCGGCTGCGGCCAGTCGACCTCCGGCGCCGGCGGCACGACGGGGACCGGCGGCACGACCGGGGGGACCGGCGGTTCGACGGGGACTGGCGGCACGACCGGCACCGGCGGTTCGACCGGGACCGGCGGCATGACCGGCACCGGCGGTTCGACCGGTAGCGGCGGTAACACCGGGACGGGCGGCTCGACCGTGACCGGCTCGGGCGGAAGCTCGGGCACGGGGTCTGGCGGCACGAGCGGCGGAACGGGCGGCTCGACGAGCACCGGCACCGGTGGTCGCACGGTGGGCAGCGGCGGTTCCGGCACCGGGACTGGCGGCACGAGCGGCGGCGGAGACGACGCTGGGCCGGGGGGCTGCTCTTGCTCCACGTCAGGCAACGGTCCGCAGGGCGGGTGGGCGCTGGGGATGGCCCTGGTGGGCGCCCTGGTGCTGCTCCGGCGTCGCCGGCGCTGACGCGGCCGGAAATAGCTGACCAGGATTCCTGGGCGGCGCGGGACTACCAGCTGAAGGCACCGATCGGACGGTGCCGAGTCCCCCGCTCAGGAGGCCTGTCATGTCCGCGTCTCTTCCATCTGTCGCGCGCTGTTTCAAGATCGCCGCGGGTTTCGCCGCGACCTTGGTCATGTCGGGCCTTGGGGCCTGCTCGCAGCAGAGCCTCAACGTCACCACGGGCGCGCTGCCGAAAGGCACCGGTCACAACGGCAACAACGTCGACATCCTGTTCATGATCGACAACTCGTCGTCGATGACGGCGATGCAGGGCAAGCTGGTGGCGCAGCTCTCGATGCTCACCCAGGCGATGCAGGCGCTCCCCACCGGCGTGCCGGACGTCCACATCGCGGTGGTCTCGTCCGACATGGGGGCGCCGGGGGATGCCGCCGGCTCGGACGGCTGCACCACCGCCGGGAACGGCGGGGTCTTCTTCAATCAGCCGGAGAACACCTGCGCGAGCACGATGCTGCAGCCGGGCGCCACCTACGTCTCCGACGTCGGCGGGGTGGCGAACTACACCGGCAGCCTGGCCGATGTCCTCTCCTGCCTCATGCCGCTGGGCGACCGCGGCTGCGGATTCGAGCAGCCGCTGGCCTCCGTCGCGCGGGCGCTGGGGGCCGATGGCCAGCCGGCGCCGTCGCAGAACGCCGGGTTCCTGCGCGATGACGCCGAGCTGGCGATCATCCTGCTGACCAACGAGGACGACTGCTCGGCGCCGGTGAACACCAAGCTCTTCTCTCTCGGGAACGGCGGCAGCGGTAGCCAGAGCCTGGAGAACCCGCTCGGCCTTGGTCCCATCGCCAACTACCGCTGCAACGAGTTCGGTCACCTCTGCGTCGATCCCACCAGCACGAAGCCTCAGACGTTGATCGAGCCGCCGCTGAACCCTCCGACCGACGCTCAGGGGCCCGCCACGTCTCCCAGCTTGGCTCTCGCCAGCTGTGTGTCGAACGACACGGTGACCGGCCTGCTGACGCCTGTCAGCACCTTCGTGCGCCAGATCAAGGCGCTGAAGGTCGACCCCGACAACCAGATCGTCGTCGGGGCGATCGTCGCCCCGCCCGCGCCCTACACGGTTTCGTGGCAGCCGGCTTCGATGGGCTCTCCAGGCACCGCTGGCGAGCTCTGGCCGCAGATCGAGCACTCCTGCGGCGTCGCCGGTGACGCGGATCTGAACCCCGCGGCGACGCAGACCACGACCGACGGCAGCTTCGGCGATCCCGGCGTTCGGATCACCCAGTGGGTGCAGGCGTTCGGCAGCAACGGCCTCACGGCGTCAATCTGCGACGGCAGCTATGCCGCCGCCTTCCAGGCCATCGCGCAGAAGATCGGCGCGCACCTCGAAGGACCCGCGACGGGCATCGACGGCGGGGGCCTCGACGCGGCCACGCCGACCATCGGAACGGGCGGCGCGGCAGGCCTCGACGGCGGGTAAGCTCGGTCAGCGGCGACGGCCGCCCCGCCTTCCATGCGCGACCTCGCCTTCACGATCCTCGGCTTCGTCATCTTCACGGCGCCGTGGAGCGTGGACGCCGCGCAGACGAACCTGGCGCGTCCGGAGCGCGACCTCCTGGGGCTAGGCCGCCTCAGGCGTGGGGGACGAACGTGACCGCGCCGATTCCGATCGGGGTGGCGCCGGCTGTGATCGCCGAGGCGGATTCGAGCTGCATCGGCTGCGTGCAGCTCAGGCCGCCACGGCTCATGAAGCGCAGCTGGAAGGTGCGAGACTGGCCGGCCTCGACGGAAAACGGATCGCTGGCGCACCAGGTGGACGTCGGAACCGCCTCGCCGTTGGGTGCGCGCAGGCCGAAGGCCTCGCGGTGGACCGTCAGCGGCGTGACGCCGACGTTGCGCACCTGAATCTCCACCGTTGTCTCCACCAGGTCGGCGCCCTGCAGGTCGGGCTCGACGGTCTGATCACAGCTCTGTCCGAGAACGGCCACCTGAACGCCCGGCGGAACGGCCATCGCGGCGCCGCCGTTCTGCACCGGGGGATGGAGGGCGCAGGCCGGCGCGATCGCGGCGAGGAGCACGCTGGCGGGCCACAGGAACGCGCGGGGGTGGATCTGCATGTCGGGCCTCCGGGGGAAGCCAAAGCAGCCCGCGTGCCACCCCCCAGATGTGAATGAGATCGGTGTGTTAGGTCGCGCCGCCCCAGGTGAGTCTCGGGAGATTCTCCCGGGGCGAAAGGGAGTTTTTCCCGTTCGGTAAAACGGCGGACCGTCTTTTCTCTTGACCTGCCTGAGGCGACTTGATAGTCGATACACCAGATAGGATGACTAATCTGTCGCGCAAGGCCCGGTACGCCCTCAGAGCGCTCTACGCGCTGGCGGCGGACGAAACGCGCGGTCCTGTCTTGATCGCGGACCTGGCAGAGCGGGAGAACATTCCGCGCAAGTTCCTGGAGGCGATCCTCCTCGAGCTCAAGAACGCGGGCGTCTTGAAGAGCAAGAAGGGGAAGGGGGGCGGATACGCGCTGGCGCGCCCAGCCGATCAGATCACGATCGGTCAGATCGTCCGGACCATCGACGGGCCGCTGGCGCCCGTCCCGTGCGCGAGCGAGCGGGCGTTCGTGCGCTGCGAGGAGTGCGTTGACGAGACGACGTGCGGCACCCGCCAGGTCATGAAGAAGGTCCGCGACGCGATCGCGGCAATCCTCGACGGGACCACGCTCGCCGATGTCCAGGCGCAGATGGCCCGCGCGCGGATCGGCACCGGAACGACGGTCAGTTACAGCATCTGATCGACCACGAAACCAAGGGGACAGCATGAGCGGCTCGGCACGAGCAAAAATCTATAAAATCGGTAGGCTAAGTATGTTGTTGGCGGCGACGGCGACCGTCTGGTCCGGGTCGACCGCCATGGCCCAGTCGGCCGCTCCTGCTCCGGGGGCCCCAGTCGAGGCCGCGCCGCCGCCCGCTCCGCCGGTTCCCCCCGCCCCCGTCCCGCCGGGCGAGACCCCGGGCGTGGCGCCGGCGCCGGCCTGGCAAGATCGGGTCGACGCGCTCGAACAGCGGACCCACGCCCTGGAGATCGAGCTGGCGCAGGTTCGGCTGGCGCCGCCGCCGGCGCCGCTTGCGCCGGCGGTTCGCCCCGGGCCGACCGTCCAGGCCGACGAGAACGGTTTCTCCATCACCAGCGCCGACCGGCAGTACCAGATCCGGTTCAAGACGCTGTTCCAGCTCGATGGCCGCCGCTTCCTCGACGACGCGACGCTGGGGAACAGCGACACGTTCCTGGTCCGACGCGCGCGACCGATCATCGCCGGCACGGTGCTGGGCCTGACCGACTTTTATCTGGCGCCCGACTTCGGCAACAACACCGTCGCGCTGCTGGACGCGTACCTGGACGTGCACCCGTTCCCGTGGCTGCGGTTCCGGGCCGGCAAGTTCAAGCCGCCGCTGGGCCTCGAGCGGTTGCAGGCCGACCAGGACGTCACCTTCATCGAGCGTGCGCTCGACTCCAACCTGACCGCGCAGCGCGAGGTCGGCCTGGAGCTGTGGGGCGACATCGCGGGCGGGATCGTTCGCTACGAGGGCGCCATCGTGAACGGAAATCCCGACAACGGCATCAACGACATCGACAGCGATCACGCCAAGTCGTTCGAAGGGCGGGTCTTCTTGCAGCCGTTCAACACCGACGCGCTGAAGGCGTTCGGTCGCCTGGGTGTCGGCATCGCGGCGGGCACCGGTAACGAGAAGGGCTCCGCCACGAACACCTGGGTGGGCGGCTTCAAGTCGCCCGGCCAGAACACCATCTTCAGCTACCTGGCGACGACCACCGCGACGACGGTGTTCGCCTCGGGGCGGCACACGCGCATCAACCCGCAGCTCTACTACTACGTCGGGCCGTTCGGCCTCCTGGCCGAGTGGGTGCGCGAGTACCAGCAGCTCGCCAACAGCCTGGGCAGCGGCGCGGTCAACAACTCGGCCGGCCACATCACGGCGGCGTTCGCCCTTGGCGGCGACGAGACGTTCGAGGGGGTCAAGCCGCACCACGCGCTCGACCTGGCCAACGGCGGCTATGGCGCGCTGGAGATCGCGGCCCGCTATCACTGGCTGGACGTCGACCACGCGTCGTTCTCGACCGCCGCTGACCCGACCAAGTCGATCAATCGCGCACGTGCGGCCGGCGTGGCGCTCAACTGGCAGCTCAGTCGGAACCTGAAGGCTTGCGGAAACCTGGACGAGACCTGGTTCGACGGCGGCGCCTCCAAGGGCGGCAACCGCAACACCGAGAAGGTGGCGCTGGGCCGGTTCGAGATCTCGTTCTAACGGGCGATCAAGAAGGAGACGACGATGAAGCGCGGTATGAAGGTTCTGACGGGGATGGTGACGCTGGGCGCCGCCGTGGCGGTGGTGGCGGTGCGGCCTGGACCGGCGCGTGCGGACGCGACGCAGGTCAAGTTGCTCAACGTCTCGTACGACCCGACGCGTGAGCTGTACCAGGATGTGAACCAGGCGTTCGGCAAGCAATGGCAGAAGCAGACCGGGCAGACGGTGACGATCAGCCAGTCGCACGGGGGCTCCGGCAAGCAGGCGCGCTCGGTGATCGACGGCCTCGACGCCGACGTCGTGACGCTGGGCCTGGCCTACGACATCGACGCGATCGCCGAGAAGTCGGGGCGAATCGGCAAGGACTGGCAGAGGCGGCTGCCTGACAACAGCTCGCCCTATACGTCGACGATCGTGTTCGTCGTGCGCAAGGGGAACCCCAAGGGGATCCACGACTGGGAGGATCTGGTGAAGCCGGGCATCGGCGTGGTGGCACCCAACCCCAAGACCTCGGGCGGCGCGCGCTGGGCGTACCTGGCGGCCTGGGGCTACGCGCTCCAGAAGCCGGGCGGCAGCGACGCGCAGGCGCGCGAGTTCGTGCGCAAGCTCTACAAGAACGTCCCGGTGCTCGACTCGGGCGCGCGCGGATCGACGACCACGTTCGGGCAGCGCGGGATCGGCGACGTGCTCGTCTCCTGGGAGAACGAGGCCTACCTGCTTGTCAACGAGCTGGGGAAGGACAGGTTCCAGATCGTGAACCCCAGCGTCAGCATCCTGGCCGAGCCGCCGGTGGCGGTGGTCGACAAGAACGTCGACAAGCACGGCACCCGCGCCGTCGCCGAGGCGTACCTGAAGTTCCTCTATACCCCGGGGGGGCAGGAGATCGCGGTCAAGAACCACTACCGCCCGCGCGACGCGGCGGTGGCCGCCAAGCATGCCGGCGAGTTTCCGAAGATCAAGCTGTTCACGATCGATCAGGTCTTCGGCGGCTGGCAGAAGGCCCAGGCCACGCACTTCGCCGACGGCGGCACGTTCGACCAGATCTACCAGACGGGTTCGTGATGACGGCGGCGGCGATCCAGGCGGCGGCGCCGGCGCCGGCCCGGCGCGCCTCGAACCGCGGCAGCCTACCGGGGTTCGGGCTGTCGCTGGGGATCACGATCACCTTCCTGTCGCTGGTGGTGCTTATCCCCCTCTCGGGGTTGGTCTGGAAGACCGCCACGCTGGACGGTGCGTCGCTGGTGCGCGCGGTGTTTTCGCCGCGCGCGCTGGCCGCTTATCGCCTCAGCTTCGGCGCGGCGGCCGTCGCGGGCGTCGTCAACGTGGTGTTCGGGCTGCTGGTCGCCTGGGTGCTCTGCCGCTACGAGTTCCCGGGGCGCGCGATCGTCGACGCCGCCGTCGATCTGCCGTTCGCGCTGCCGACCGCCGTGGCCGGCATCGCGCTGACCACGCTGTACGTCGAGCAGGGGTGGCTGGGCCGCTTCCTGGAGCCGCACGGGATCAAGGTGGCGTTCGCCCGGGCGGGCGTCGCCGTCGCGATGGTGTTCGTCGGGCTGCCGTTCGTGGTGCGCACCGTGCAGCCCGTGCTGATGGATCTCGATCGGCACATGGAGGAGGTGGCCGCGACGCTGGGGGCGTCGCGCCTCTACACGTTGCGCAAGGTGATCCTGCCGGCGGTGGCGCCGGCCGCGCTGACCGGCTTCGCGCTGGCGTTCGCGCGCGCCGTCGGTGAGTACGGCTCGGTCGTCTTCATCTCCGGGAACATGCCGGGCAAGACCGAGATCGCGCCGCTCTTGATCGTCACCAAGCTGGAGCAGTTCGACTACGCGGGCGCGACGGCGATCGCGCTGGCCATGCTGCTGGCGTCGTTTCTGGCGCTGTTCGCCATCAACGCCCTGCAGACACGGATCCGGCGATGAAGGATCCCCGCTGGCTCCGCTGGACGCTGCTGGCGCTGGCCTTCGGCTTCCTGTTGCTGTTCGTCGGGCTGCCGATCGCGGCCGTGTTCGGCGAGGCCTTCCGCAAGGGGTGGGATGCCTACTGGCAGGCGATCCGCGATCCCGAGACGCTGGCGGCGATCCGGCTGACGCTGCTGACGGCGGTCATCTCCGTGCCCCTGAACCTGGTGTTCGGCGTGGCGGCGGCCTGGCTGATCGCCAAGTACCGCTTTCCGGGCAAGCGCGCGCTGCTGACGCTGATCGATCTGCCGTTCAGCGTGTCGCCGGTCATCGCGGGGCTGATCTTCGTGCTGTTGCTCGGCGCGCGCGGGCTGTTCGGGCCGTTTCTGGAGGCGCACGACATCCACGTGATCTTCGCCGTGCCCGGGATCGTCCTCGGCACGACGTTCGTCACCTTCCCGTTCGTGGCGCGCGAGGTGCTGCCGATCATGCAGGACCTGGGGAATGACGAAGAGGAGCAGGCGCTGACGCTGGGGGCGAGCGGCTGGCAGATCCTGTTGCGCGTGACCCTGCCCAAGGTCCGCTGGGGGATCCTGTACGGGGTCATCCTGTGCAACGCGCGCGCGATGGGCGAGTTCGGCGCGGTGTCGGTCCTCTCGGGGCACATCCGGGGAGAGACCAACACGATCCCGCTGCAGGTCGAGATTCTCTACAACGAGTACAACCTGTCGGGGGCGTTCGCCGTCGCGTCGATCCTGACGGTGCTGGCGTTGATCACGCTGGCCGCGAAGAAGCTGATCGAGGCCCGCATTCGGGTGCGGGCGTGAGCAACCCGAGACGACAACTGAGGAGACGAATGAAGCGCACAGCGGTGGCGATCTTGGCTTTGGCATTGGCAGGCGGCGCGTGGGGATGCGGTGATTCGAAGAGCCTTCCGGGCGTGGACGGCGGCGCCGGCTCGTCTGGAAAAGCGGGCTCGTCGGGCGGTGGCGGCGCGGCCGGCGGCAACAAAGGCGGCGGCGGCCAGGGTGGCGGCGGCCAGGGTGGCGGCGGCCAGTCCGGCTCGGGAGCCTCTGGTGGCAGCGCAGGGGGATCGGGAGGCGGAGCGACCGGCGGCAGCG
>CAZTZM010000046.1:0-8437 GCA_964618005.1 uncultured Myxococcales bacterium | reverse complement strand
GCGGTCACCGCGCCGCCCGAGCGCGAAGTCGGCCGCTTGCCCGACGGGCGCCTGGTGTTGCGCCACGACCCGCGCACCGCGCGCGAGATCCTGGTCGAGGAGCACGCGCAGGCGATCGACGACGACGCGCTGGCGGAGCTCCGCCGCGTCGCGGCCGCCGGCGGCCCCCACGTCCAGCGCGTCCTGCGCCTGAGCGAGGACCACCGCGCGATCTGGTACGAGGTGGTGGCGGGCCCGCCGCAGCCGCTCGAGCGGCTCACGCCGACGGAGCGCGCGGCGCTGGCCGAGACGCTGGCCGCCCTACCCCCCGGCCGCGCCCGGTTCTTCGCCCGCACGCCGGCCGGCCCGGTGGTCGTCGTGGCCCCCGTCGCGGTCGACTGAAAGCGCTACTTCTTCTCGGGCGTGTGGCTGCTCAGCGCGGGGCCGCCGGAGATGGGGGGTGCGTGGCCGGCCTTCGCCAGCTTCGTCAAGGCGCCCTTGGTCAGCATCGCGGCCGGCGCGGGCACCGACGGCGGCGGCACCTTGCCGTCAGCGTCGCCGAACACCAGCTCGCCGAACCGGTCGAGCGCGTGGAAGTCACCGACCAGCGGCGGCGACCAGGCGGCGGCCTGCTGCGGCCGCCCCTTGGGGACGTCCATGCGGTACATGTTGAAGCGCCAGACGTCGCCCGGCTCCGGGGGCAGCCGGACCGCCGACTTGTCGTCGAGCCCCTTCACGTCCTCGAGCGGGATGGCCAGCTCGGTGGTCCACCCCTTGTCCTTGTCGTCGCGCTTGTTCAGCGTCCCGTCGACGTGGACCTTGGCCACCATCTTCGAGTTCCACGAGTACGGCTTCAGCTTGGGATCGACCGTGTCCTCGTAGCGGCGGCGCTCCGGGAGATAGGTGTCGAAGATGTTGCCGTTCGGGGCCACCTGCAGCTCGATGTACGTGCGCCCGTTTCCGTCGGCGTCGATCATCAGCTCGTCGGCCTCCTGGGTCCACAGCTTGTCGTCGCGCTTGTCGAGGCTGGTCCAGACGTCGTCGTCGGTGTTGTCGAACCCGACGTAGAGGTTCTTCTTGTCCCACAGCAGCTTGGCCTCGGTCTTCATCGCGTCGGGGACCGGCGCGCCCGTCATCGTGTTCACGAACGGGCCGGTGGAGGGCGCCGCGGCCCAGGCCGGATCGTCCAGCTTGCCGTCCAGCTTGGGCGGCCTGGCGACGAGGCGCGCGACGTAGCGGCGGCGCGGCTCGGCGGTGACGGCCCGCACCGGGATCGACGCCGCCAGCACGCGCCCCTCGTTGTCGTGCGGGCCGCTCTTGATCGGCATGCGCGTCGCCCCGCGCCAGAGGCCCACGTAGACCTCGACGACCGGGAACGACCAGCCGTCCGGCAGTCGGACCGTGTGGACGTCGCGCACGATGTCGCCGGCCTTCCAGGCGCTGACCGGGTACTTCCCGTCGACGGGGACGTGGTCGGCGTTGATGAAGTTCTGCTTGTTGGGCCCCTCGACGTGCGTGAACGTCCGCCAGCCGTCGCCCGGCGGGGTCACCAGCTTCCAGTACTGCGTCAGCTTCAGGTCGTGGCCCCCCTGCGCCGGGAGCGGATCGACGTCGAGCCCCAGGAAGATCGCCTTGCCGTCCAGGTCGGCGTTCACCGGGTAGCGCGGCGACGGCGGCGTGGTCAGGATGTTCTGCTTCGCGATCGCCAGATCGTCGGCGCTCGGCTTGTCCTCGTCCTTCTCGACGCAGGCGGCGACCGAGGCCAGCGCCGCCACCATCGCCAAGCGAATCGCGAAGCTACGCATGCGGGCGTTTCTAACCAACGGGCAGGCGGTTTGCAATCGGCCGAGCTCTCTCAATGAATCGGCGGACCGACCTCGTGCTCTCGCGCACCGTGAACGCCCCGCAGGGCCACCTCGACCACGGTCTCGGCGCGCGCCAGCGTTTCGCGCAGCCAGACACGGCCGCGATCGGCCAGCGGTCGAGGGTGCGTCGTCGCTGGGACACCGACCGCGTCGATGCCAGCGTGGCGCGCCAGGTAGATCGCGCGCGGCAAATGGTAGGCCTGCGACACGACCAGCAACGAGCGCACGCCCAGCGCGGCGGCGTCGGCCATGCTGGCCGCCGTGCGGTTGCCGCCCTGGTCGAGGATGATGTCGGCCCCCGGCACGCCCTTCGCCATCAGCCAGGCCCTCATGGCGACCGGCTCGTCATAGTCGTCACGGGCCATCCCCGAGACGATCAGGCGTCGGGCCCGACCGCTCCGGTAGAGCGCCAGGCCCTCTTCCAGGCGATCGGCCAGCTCACGCGAGGGAATCCCGCCCTCGAAGATGCGGTTGCCGAGCACCATCGCCAGCGGGCGGGCCGGCGCCGCGGCGGGATCGGTCAGCACGCCGTCGCGCGTGACCGTCAGGACATAGAGGTCACCCGCCGCGACGAGGACGACGGCGAGCAGCGCCGCGACGGCGAGTGGCTTGCGCCAGCGGCGCGGTGGTCGCGGTGGTCGCGATGGTCGCGGTGGTTGATCGTCCGCCGGCTCAGCCGGCATCGCGGTAGACCTTCGCCGCGCCGATGTGACCGAGCCGGTGCCAGCGGACGTAGAGCCGCGAGAGGTGAAACAGGATCTCCTCGCGCGCTTGCCCTTCGCCGACGACGCGCTCCACCCACTCGATCACGACGTCACGCGCGTCCGGCGGGTGGAAAAGAAAGGTGCGCCCGAAGACGGGGCGATCGACGTCCCAGATCACGCGCGCCTCGAACACGTCGCCGGCCGCGATGCCGGCCATGTTGCGCCGCTCGAGCACCGAGAACCGGGCGCCGCCGATCAGGTCCTCGACCTCCATCACGCGATCCGCGGAGGAGGCGAGCTGGAACAGGCTGCGGTGGCTGGAGGCCAGGTGCGCCAGCGCCCGCCGCTCCTCGGCCGGGCGCGCCCCGCCGGTCTCGATGGCGTGCAGGACCGGCGGCCGGCCGCCCGCCCCCTTCGACGGGCGCTCCAGCACGTACCACTCCAGGAACGAGGCCATCCGCCCCTCGAACAGCTCGGCGTCGTCGTCGTAGACCTTGCCGGCGCGATCGAAGTACTCCTCGCGCGCCCGCATCGCCTCCAGCCGATGCTCGTTCTCGCTGTAGCGCTCCGTCAGCCGATCGAGCAGCGTGTGGATCATGTCAGCGGCGGCGGCGCTCTTCGAGCAAGCCCCGGAACCGATCGAACAGATAGCCGGCGTCGTTCGGCCCCGGCGACGCCTCGGGGTGGTACTGCACGCTGAACACCGGCAGCTCGGCGTGCCGCATCCCCTCCACCGTCCGGTCGTTGAGGCTGACGTGCGAGAGCACCGCCTTGCCGGCCATCGAGTCGAGATCGACGGCGAACCCGTGGTTCTGCGAGGTGATCTCCACCTTGCGCGTCCCCAGGTCCATGACCGGGTGGTTGGCGCCGTGGTGCCCGAACTTCAGCTTGTAGGTCTTGCCGCCCAGCGCCAGCCCCAGGATCTGGTGGCCCAGGCAGATCCCGAACACCGGCAGCTTGGACGCGCAGAGCTCGCGCGCCGCCTCGATGCCGTAGCCGACCGCCGCTGGATCAGCAGGGCCGTTCGACAGGAAGATGCCGTCGGGCTTCATCGCCAGCACGTCGCGCGCGGGCGTGGTGGCCGGCACGACGTCGACCTTGGCGCCCATCGACCGCAGGTGGCGCAGGATGCCGCGCTTGATCCCGAAGTCGTAGGCCACGACGTGGTGGCGCGCCGGCCGCACCTCCGGCGCCGGACGACCGGGGGCGCGCGGCCCCTGCCAGAGCGGCTCGTCCCAGCTGTACGGCGCGGCGGCGGTCACCTCGCGCACGAGATCGCGCCCCTCCAGCGAGGGGTGCTTGCGGGCGCGCGCCACGGCGCCCGCGGGGTCGTCGACCTTGCGGGTGATGACCGCCTTCTGCGCGCCGGACAGGCGGATCCGGCGCGTCACGGCCCGCGTGTCGATGCCGGTGATGCCCGCCACGCCGTGCGCCGCCAGCAGCTCGTGCAGCGAGCCCGAGGCGCGCCAGTTCGAGACCACCGACGACAGCTCGCGGACGACGAACCCCGCGCACCCGGGGCGCGCCGACTCGAAGTCGACCGGGTTGACGCCGACGTTCCCGATCTCGGGCGCGGTCATGGTGACGATCTGCCCGCGGTAGGACGGGTCGGTCAGGACCTCCTGATAGCCGGTGATCGCCGTGTTGAAGACGATCTCGCCGGCACCCGGCGCGTCGGGACCGTCCGCCGCGCCGAAGCCGAAACCACGGTAGACGGTCCCGTCCTCCATCGCCAGCAGCGCCGGCGGCAGACCTTGCGACTCCAAATTTGCGGACTCAGCGCTCACGCGGTTCGTTCTCCCGGGTAGACGATAGCACCGCCGACGACCGTCAACACCGCCCGTCCGCGCAGCGCCCGGCCGGCGAACGGCGTGTTGCGCGATCGTGACAGGAGCGCGGCCGGCTGGCAGGTCCAGGCGACCTCCGGATCGACGACGGTGAGGTCGGCCGGCGCGCCCACCGCCAGCGATCCGCCCGGCAATCCGAACAGGGCGGCCGGGGACGTGGAGAAGCGCGACACGAACGCGGCCGGCGTCAGCGTCCCCTCGCGCACCAGCTCCAGCACCAGCGGAATGGCGGTCTCGAGGCCGATGATCCCGAACGCCGCCTGCTCGAACTCGACGTCCTTCTCGACCGCCGAGTGCGGCGCGTGGTCGGTGGCCACCGCGTCGATGGTCCCGTCGGCCAGCGCGGCCCGCAGCGCCTCCACGTCGGCGGCGGCGCGCAGCGGCGGGTTGCACTTGGCGTGGGTGTCGTAGTGGGCGCAGGCCTCGTCCGTGAGCGTCAGGTGGTGCGGCGTCACCTCGCAGCTCACCGGCAGCCCGCGCTGCTTGGCCTCGCGGATGAGGCGCACCGAATCGGCGCTGCTGACGTGGGCCACGTGGTAGCGCGCGCCGGTCAACGCGCAGAGCTCGAGATCGCGCGCCACCATGGTCGACTCGGCCGAGGTCGGCTGCGCCCGGATACCGGCCCGGGTCGACACCGGCCCCTCGTTCATCGCGCCGCCCGCCGACAGCGTCAGGTCCTCGCAGTGCTGGACGATGGTCAGGCCGAAGGTGCGGGCGTACTCCATCGCCCGGCGCATCAGCTCGGCGTTCATGACCGGCCTTCCGTCGTCCGAGACCGCCACGCAGCCGGCCTCCTTCAGCTCGCCCATCTCGGCCAGCGACTCGCCGCCCAGGCCCTTGGTGATGGCGCCGACCGGGTAGACACGGACCACCCCGGCCGTGCGGGCTCGCTGGACGATCAGCTCCGTCACGGCGCGCGAGTCGTTGACCGGCACCGTGTTTGGCATCGCGCAGACCGCGGTGAAGCCGCCGGCGGCCGCCGACCGCGTGCCGGTGGCGATGTCCTCTTTGTACTCCTGCCCCGGCTCGCGCAGGTGGGTGTGCAGGTCGATGAACCCGGGCGCCACCCACTGGCCGCGCACGTCGACGACCCGCACCTCACGGCCGACGCCGCTGGCGATGCCGGCCCCGATGCGGGCCACCACGCCGTCCTTCAAAAGCACGTCCGCCTCGGCGTCGAAACCGCGCCCGGATCCGTGTAGCGGATCGATGACCCGGCCGCCGCGCAGACAGAGGTCCATTCGCGGGTCCCTTTGTTAGGGCGTTACGGACCCTCAGTCAACCGCTTTCGTTTCTGTTTTCGCAGCCGCGGCGGCCGGCCGGCGGTGCGGGCCACCCGATCGACGAACAGGCGCAGCCGCTTGAACCAGACCAGCTTGTCCTCGAACCCCGGGAAGCTGGCGTTGAGGCCGCTGGGATTGGGGACCACGAACACCCGGGCCTCCGAGATCACCTCGTGCTTCGGCCCCGGACCCGGGGTCGGCGCGTCCTTCAGATACATCCGGTACAGCGTCACGCCGACCAGGCCGACCACGGCCGGCCGCCAGGCGGTGATCTTCTCCGTCAGCGCCTCGGCGCCGCTGGCGATCTCGGCCGCCGTCAGCTCCGCGGCGGTCCGGGTGGTGCGCGGACAGAGGTTGGTCAGCGCGATCCCGAACTCGGCCAGGCGCCGGTCCTCCGCGTAGGTCAGCAGCGTCGGCGTCAGACGCGCCGCGTGCAGCAGGCGCCAGAACGGATTGCCGTTGCCGGCGAAGTGGTGCCCGACCGCGCCCGACTTGAGCCCGGGGTTGATCCCCACCAGCAACAGCCGGGGACGTGTGACCACGACATCCTGAAGCGACATCGGCGGAATCTACTCGGGGCCGGGCGTCACTCGGCCGTGGCGGCTTCGCCGCCGGCCAGCAGGTAGAGCACCGCCATGCGGACGGCGACCCCGCGCGCGACCTGGTCCAGGATCACGGCGCGCGGCCCGTCGGCGACCGCCGGATCGATCTCGATGCCGCGGTTCAGCGGCCCGGGGTGCATGACGATGGCGTCCGGCTTGGCCAGCGCCAGCCGGCGCGGGTTCAAGCCGAAGTAGCGCGAGTACTCGCGCGTGTTGGGGAACAGCGCGCCGCCGATCCGTTCCTTCTGGATCCGCAACATCATGACCACGTCCGCCCCCTCCAGCGCCGGCTCCAGCCGCTCATGGACGGTGACGGCCCCCTGTTGCCCCATTTCGGCCAGTCCGGGCGCCAGCAGCGTGCGCGGCGCCGCGATCCGGACGCGCGCGCCCAGCTTGGTCAGCGCCCAGATGTCCGAGCGGGCGACCCGGCTGTGGCGGATGTCGCCGCAGATGACGACCTCCAGCCCCTCGATGCGCCCCTTGTGCGCGCGGATGGTCGAGCAGTCGAGCAGCGCCTGCGTCGGGTGCTCGTGCGCGCCGTCGCCGGCGTTGACGATCGACGCCCGCAGGCGCGACGCCAGCATCTCGGACGCGCCCGCCTGCGCGTGACGGACGATCACCACGTCGGGCGCCATCGCGTCCAGGTTCATGGCGGTGTCGACCAGCGTCTCGCCCTTCACCGTCGACGACGACGAGCCCGAGATGTTGACCGCGTCCGCCGACAGCCGCTTGGCCGCGATCTCGAACGATGTGCGCGTGCGCGTCGACGGCTCGAGGAAGAGGTTGATGACCGTCTTGCCGCGCAGCGTGGGGACCTTCTTGATCGGCCGCTCGGCGATCTCCAGGAACCGCTCGCTGAGATCCAGCAGCATCTGGATTTCGCCGCCGGTCAGCGGCTCCATCCCCAGCAGGTGGCGGTGCGCGAACCCGGTCACGCGCGGCGCTCCCGCAGGACGACGCGGTCGACCTCGTCCCGCTCCGACAGCAGCACGCGCACCGACTCGCGCGCGGTCGTCTCCACCGACACGCCGACCACGTCGGGCTGGATGGGCAGCTCGCGCCGGCCGCGGTCGACCAGCGCCGCCAGCTTCACCGCGCGCGGGCGCCCGTAATCGGCCAGCACGTCCATGGCGGCGCGGATGGTGCGGCCGGTGAACAGCACGTCGTCGACCAGCACCACCGTCCGGCCGTCGATCGGCTCGGGCAGCTCGGTCGGGCCGATCTCGGGCTTGGGCAGGCCGCGGAAGACATCGTCGCGATAGAGCGAGATGTCGACCGCGCCCAGCAGCGGCTTCGGCTCGCCGGCCTCGGCCAGGAGAACGCTCAGGCGCTGCGCCAGAAAGGCCCCGCCGGTGCGGACCCCCACCAGGTACAGCGGGCGTTCGTCTTGCGGGACCCGCTCGGCGATCTCCAGCGCCATGCGCCGGAGGGTGCGGCCGAGCCCGCCGGAGTCCAGGATCTCGCGGCGCTCGACCAGGTCACTGTCGGGAGGCGGCAGGCGCGGCGTCACGGGGCTTCCTTATCACATGTAGTACCGGACGAAGAGGTTGCTGAGCACCCCCCAGGCGCTGTCCCCGCCGACGACGCCGATCGACCAGAGGTGCGCGACGGGCGCCCGCTCGTACTGAACGGCCAGGCCGGCCAGAATTCCGACTGACAGCGCCGGGACGCCCACGAAGCCGAAGTGCAGCTCGGCCTCCAGGGACGCGTTGAGGTCGACCAGGGTCGTGCTCCCGGCGCCGCTCCCGCCGGGGCGGAAATAGACCACGGCCAGCTCCGGGCTGGCGCCGATGGCCAGGTGCCGCCAGTTGGCCAGCAGGACCGTCACGCCGAGGACCGGGCCGATGCCCAGGTAGTTGTCCAGCCCCTGGCTGCCCAGCGAGCCGCCGCCCGCCCCCAGCGCCAGGTAACCGTTGAAGGCCAGGTTGCGCGACATCCAGTAGCGCGCGCCCAGGGCGCCCAGGTTCACGGTGCAGGGGACGCCCATGTCGGCCGAGCAGCCCAGCCCCGGGCGGAGCGACAGCGGCAGCGGTCCGGGGTCGATCCGGCGGGCGGCGATCCCGACGTGGCCGACGACCGCGTCGTGATCCGAGGCGGCCGGCGTGGCGTCGGCGGTCGGGATCGGGCCGGGGGCGACAGGGGCCGGCGCGACCGCCG
>CAZTZM010000045.1:0-1957 GCA_964618005.1 uncultured Myxococcales bacterium | reverse complement strand
CCGTCCCCCCGGCGGTCCCCGCCCCAACAACGACCACAACGATCGGCGCCCCCCACCCCCGCAAAAGCCGGCCGCACCCTTCAACAACCCCTTCGCCGCCGCCCTCGCCAACAAGCCCCCGCGCCGCTAGGAGCCGTCGAGATTCAACCGCCACCGCGTCCCGTGCCGGTCGATCCGCAAGTGTCCGTGCGCGATCACGTAACGCAGGCCCACGACGGCAGCCAAGATCCCCGCCGCGGCGCCCACAGCCAGCGACCAGCGCGGGCCGAACCTGTCGGCCACCCACCCCACGATGGGCGCGCCGATCGGCGTGCTGCCCATGACGACAGCCAGGAAGAGCGCCACCACCCGGCCGCGGATGAACGGATCGCTGGAGAGCTGGAGGACGCTGTTTGAGGTGGTCGTGAATGTCTGGGCGGAGACGCCGATCAGCACCAGCGCCAGGCCGAAGAGGCCATAGCTGGGCATGCAGGCCGCGATGGCCAGACCGATGCCGAACATCCCGGCGCCGGCCACCAGGAAGATGACGTGCGGCCGCCGCCGGCGGGCCGCCAGCAGCGCGCCGGCCACCGTTCCCACGGCCATGATCGAGGTCAGCAGGCCGAACTGGCCCGCGCCGCGGTGGAACACCGTCACGGCCATGGTGGAGATGAAGATCGGGAAGTTCAGGCCGAACGTGCCGATCAGGAAGCCCATCACGAGAACGGTCATGAGATCGCCGCGCCGGTGGACGTAGCGGAAGCCCTCGACCATCCCGCCGGGCTTGCGATCGGCGCGCTTCTCGACGTGCAGCTCGTGCTTGCGCAGCAGGCTGACGGCGATCAGGACGGACACGAACGACAGCGCGTTGAGCAGGAAGACCCAGCCGGTTCCCACGGCGGAGATGAGCAGGCCGGCGACGGCGGGCCCGATCATCCGCGCGGCGTTGAACGACGTCGAGTTGAGGCCCACGGCGTTGGCCAGGTTGGCCTCGTCGACCAGCTCGGAGACGAAGGCGTTGCGCGCCGGCGCGTCGAACGCGGCGGCGCTGCCCAGCAAGAAGGCGAAGACGTAGACGTGCCACAGACGCACGGCGTGCGTCACCGTCAGCAGCCCCAGGCCCAGGGCCAGCAGCCCGAGCGTCGTCTGGGTGACGAACACCAGCTTGCGGCGGTCGAGGTGGTCGGCGGCATAGCCGGTGAACGGCAGCAGCAGGGCCTGGGGCCCGAACTGCAGCGCCATCACCACGCCGACCGCCGAGGCGTTGCGGTGGGTCAGCTCGGTCAGCACCAGCCAGTCCTGGGCGGTGCGCTGCATCCAGGTGCCGACGTTGGAGATGAAGGCCCCGATGGCCCAGGCGCGGTAGTTGAAGCCGCGGAGCGAACGGAACATGCCGCCGTCGCCAGGGGCCGGGACAGGCGTGGGGGCGGGGAGCGGGCTCGCGACGGCCATTAATATACCCGTCTATTAATATGATGGACGGGTACATCATTTGCCACGATGAAGCGACGCCCCGATGATGGCCGCCGGCGGTCGAGGTCGTGACGGTGTCTGCGACACAGCGCCTGAGCGCCAGCGGGACGGCGTCAGAGTTGGCGCCGTCACCGTCGGTCGTGGTATGCGGCTGGAGATGATGAGATCTGGCCGGCTGCTCTGTGTCCTGGCGATGGGGGGCGTACTGGCGAGCGCCCGTGGCGTCTCGGCCGAACCGATCGAGCCGCTGCCGGCCGCGCCGCCGCCGGCTCCGCCCGCGGCGCCCGCCGACGTGGCCGCGCCGCCCGCCGACGCGAAGAAGACCGCCAGCGGCCTGGCCTCCAAGGTGCTGTTCAAGGGCAAGGGGAGCGCGCACCCGGGACCGCACGATCGCGTGGTCGTCCAGTACACGGGCTGGACGCCCGACGGGAAGATGTTCGACAGCTCGATCCCGACCGGCGAGCCGGCGCGGTTCCCGCTGGACGCGGTCATCAAAGGGTGGTCC
>CAZTZM010000044.1:0-9698 GCA_964618005.1 uncultured Myxococcales bacterium | reverse complement strand
CGCCGGTGCCGGTGCTGGTCGATCCGCCGGTCCCGGTGCCGGTGCTACCACCGCTGCCGATCGTGGTCGAACCGCCGGTGCCGGTGCCGCCCGTCGAACCGCCCGTGCTGGTCGTCCCGCCCGTCCCGGTCGCGCCACCCGTGCCGGTCGCGCCACCGGTGCCGGTCGACCCGCCGGTGCCGGTGGTCCCGCCCGTCCCGGTCGTCGTGCCGGTGCCGCTCTGGCCGACGGTGAACGGGAACCCGGTCTTCGACTGCACACCGACCGCCGCGACGAAGAGCTGATACGTGCCGCTCGTGACCGTGCTCGGCAGCGTGAAATCGGCCGTCCCGGAGCCCTTGCTCGGCATCATGTCGCTGAAGTTGGACGACTTGCAGTAGTAGACGTTGTTCGAGCTGTCCTTGAGGTAGATGATCGGGTAGTTCTCGGCCATCGTCATGTCGTCGCCCTCATCGCCGCCGTTGATGAGGCCGCTGATCTGGGTGCCGGTCAGCGTGTACGTGTTGGTCGAGCTGTTGTAGGTGTAGTTCGTCACCGTCGGGCGCCAGCTGTCGTCGGGCGCCCCGGCGGGCGTCAACACCCAGTTGCTCTGACCGTTCTCGGGCGTGATGATGACCTGACCGTTCGGCAGGTTCAGGTAGTCGATCGGATCGGGGTTGCTCTCCGCGGGCTGGCCGGTCACGGCGGTGGCCGTGTTCGTCGTCGGATCGAACTGCTGCAGCACGACGCTCGGCCCGTACATCACGGCCACCAGCGCGCTCCACACCATGCCGTTCGGCAGCGTGTCGGTGTACTCGTCCTCATTCTCCGTCGCGCCGTTGGTGGTGATGAGCGAGCTCGTCGTCCAGCTCCCGGGGTCGGTCACGGTGGAGCCCGGCGTCCAGATATAAGCCTTGTTCTTGAGGCCGTAGACATAGACGCGGCCGTCGAACATCTGCGAGATGCCCGCCATGTCGCCGGTGTTGAAGCCCGAGGGGACGGTGGTCTTGACCCACTTGTCCATCGAGGGGATGTAGATCTCGGCGCCCGAGGTGGCGTAGCCCACCGCCAGGACGTCCCCGTTCTGCAGCGACGCCCAGGCGTTCTCGTCGCCGCTGCCGAGCTGATTCGACGACTTGGCGGTCCAGGTATCCGTGGTGGGGTTGTAGATCGTGATCTGGCTGCCGGCGCGGGTGCTCTCGAGGATCGTCCCATCAGAGAGCGTCGCGCTGCCTGTGTCGCCGATGTCGTACGGGGCGTTGGCGGTGTTCTTCCAGGTGTTCGACACGGGATCGTAAATTTCGGCCGTGTTGCACAGCGCCGCCGTGCAGGCCGGGCCGTCGATGTACTCGCCGCCGCCCACGAAGACGCGCCCGTCCTTGAGGACGTGCTGCTGCGCGCCGCCGCGCGCGTGCGCGCTGTTGGCGGCCTTCGACCATGTCCCGGTGGCGTAATTTCCCGCCTTGTCAGGCGTCAGGATCATCCAGGTGTTGAGGCCGCCGCAGCCGTGGCCGAGCACGCGGCCGTCCGTGAGGAGCCACATCCCGAACGAGGCACAGCCCCCGCTCGCCACCTTCGTCCAGGTCCCCTGCGCGCGCGCAGGAGCCGCGGCACCGGCCACCACTACCAGCAGCAGAGTGGACAGGGACAACTTCAACAGCGACGATCGACGGGTCGGACGCATGGGCCTCTCCTCCGGGGTGGGTAGAGGCGAGGTGCCTACCCTGTCCCCCGATGGCTCAGAATTTCGTGCCCGGGGCGCCGGAGTTCCGGGGGTGCGTCAGCGCGGGGTGAGCGTGAACGTCACGGAGTTGGCCAGCGCAGAAGGGAGCTTGGCGGCCGAGATCTCCGGCACACAGTCGTGCTCGCGGTCGGTGGTGATGACGCGATCGCCGCCGTCCGGTGTGAACGGGGCCAGCGAGCCCGTCTCGCCGGACAGCGTCCGCTCGGCCATCTGCAGCCCGCCCTTCCCCATCGGCTGGCCGTCGGGGCCGGTCCCCACCTGGGCACACTCGTCGGGCCAGTCGACGAGCTGGTCCTGGTTGCGATCGTCCCAGCCGTTCAGGACGAGCTTGTCGAGGCGCCCGACGCGGTCGAGGACCTGCGCCGCCAGCGTGTCCTGCCCGGGGAGCGCGGCGATGAGCTCGTACGTGTCGCGCAGCGCCCCCTGCAGGAGGCCGAACCGCCGCGGCGTGAAGGTCACCGTCGGCGACGTGTCGCCGGCGCTCGGCCGGTAGATGCGAGCGCCCGCGTCGTAGAACGTGGCGTCGAGGTGCGCGAAGACCAGCGCGGCGCGATCGCGGAACTTGGTCTGTCCGGTGGCCAGGTAGGCGATCAGCAGGCCGCGCACCGCGGCGCTGTGCGCGTCGAGGCTGGTCCCGGTGTCGGTCGCCTTTCCGCCCGCCACGTCCCAGCCCGCGTAGGCGACGCCGGCCGCGGTGGTGAGCTTGTCGTAGAAGGTGTTGGACAGGCCGGTGATGAGCGCGTCGAGGCGCGCCGCGAAGGTGACGCCGTCGACCATCGCGAAGCCGTCGAGCGGCGACGAGATCCCCTGGGTGTCGGGGCTGGTGTTGGCGTACAGCGTGAGCTCGGAGTCGAGCGCGCGGCGCGCCGTGCGCAGCGAGAGCAGCGTGTAGGCCGCCACGTCGGCCGACAGCGTCGTCCCGGGCGCGAGCGCGCCGCTCGCCAGCGTCGCGTCGTCGACGAAGAGGCCGCTCGCCGCGTCGACGTGGAAGCGGTCCATGTTCACGACGGCGACGCGGATCATGCTGAGCGCGCGATCGTGCAGCGTCGGCGAGCCGTCGGGGGTCTGGTTCTGGACCGGGAAGGGATCGCCGTCGAAGTAGACCTCGACCGGCTGGCTACCGCCGACGTCGGTGTTCGACTGGTCGGTCAGCGCGTAGACGCTGGCGTACGCGCCGAGCAGGCCGGCCAGATCGAGCAGGTGGCTGTCCGCCGAGGAGATGGCGTAGGCGCTCGGGCGCGGGAAACCGCTGGCGTCGGCCGTCTCGGTGACGCCGATCGACGAGGGGAACCACCGAGCCGGCGAGATCGGGCTGTAGTTCAGCGCGTCGGAAAAGGAAGCGAACCCGCTCAGCGCCGCGCCGTCGGTGGTGGTGAGCTGGAGCAGCCACTGCGCGGCCTGGTTGTCGAGGATCTGGATGAAGTTGCCGGCCTGGAACCCCTCGACGTTGCTCGACCCGAGGTAGGTGCCGGCCAGGATGTTCCCCGCGACGTCGTTACCCGGGATGCCGACCTCGCCCATCGTGCCGGGCGACACCGTCTCCACGGCCGCCTCCTTCACGCTGTGCATGATCTGGAGGTAGTTGAGCGTCCAGAGCGCCTCCTTCCAGTCGGTCCACCCCGAGGCCCCTGGACCGATCAGCTTCTGCACCTGCGTCTCGCGGTCCGGCAGGTTCAAGGTCGTGTAGTCGCACTCGTAGTCGTCCGAGTACAGCGCGGCGTGCACCCCTGGATTGTCGTCCGAGGTGAGCTCGCAGATGGACGCGTGGTTGGTGGGCGCGATCGTGGGGTCCCATGAGGAGAACGGCTGGAGCACCGGCCACAGCCCCGCCCAGCCGAGCGGATTGCTCGGCCCCGGCGTCGTCACGTAGGCGTAGGCGTTGGCGCCGCCGGCCATGTGCGTGAACCAGGTCTGGGCCAGCGCCAGCGCGTCGGTGCCGGTGGCCCCGGCCGGGTTCAGCACCGGCCCGAACAGCAGCGAGGTCCCGGCGCCCGACTCGAAGGCGATGTTGTTCATTGGCTGCTTCGAGTACTCGTAGGACTCGATCGCCGCCGAATAGCCCGCCAGGTCGATGACGCCGTCGCCCGCGTCGGGATTGCTCGGGTCGACGTACATGCTGGGCGAGCAGACGGCGTCCTGGCAGGCATAATCGCGCGTATAACCGCCGAGATCTCGCCCCATCGACTCGGCGAACGGCTCACCGGAGAGCTGCATCTCGACCGCGGCGATGAAGTGGTCCTCGGTGTCGAACTGCGTGTCGACGTTGGTGATCGTCAGCGCGTAGGTCTGAGCGATCCCGGTCACCGGACCGTCCGTGCCGCCGTCGGTCACGGTGGTCGGGTGGTCGGCCCCGCCGCCGTCGTGCGTCGGCCGGTCGCCCCCCGCGTCGTGGGGCGATGCGCCGCCGCCCCCGCCGCAGCCACCGAAAGCCACGGCCAGCCAGGCCACGTGGTTGAGTCTGCCGAGGATCGAGGTACGCGACATGTCGACACAAGGTGCCACGCCTCCCCGCCGGTGGCTCAACTCCCGGGGGGCTCTGGTAAAACACCCGCATGATCACGGTCAGGCGGGCGGCCGAGCGTGGGCAGGAGAACTACGGCTGGCTCGACACGCGACACACGTTCTCGTTCGGCGAGTACCACGACGCCAGTCGGATGGGGTTCCGAACCCTGCGCGTCATCAACGAGGACCGCGTCCGACCGGAGAGCGGCTTCGGCCAGCACTCCCACCGCGACATGGAGATCGTCTCCTACGTGATCGACGGCGAGCTGGCGCACGAGGACAGCATGGGAACCGGCTCGGTCATCCGGCCGGGCGACGTGCAAAGGATGACCGCCGGCACCGGAGTCACGCACAGCGAGTGGAATCACTCGAAGACGGAGAGCGTCCACTTCCTGCAGATCTGGTTGCTGCCGGAGCGCCGCGGGTTGCCGCCGAGCTACGAGCAGAAGACGTTGCCGCCGGCGGAGCTGCAGGACCAGCTGCGCCTGGTGGCCTCACGCGACGGACGCGACGGCTCGGTCACGATTCATCAGGACGCGGCGATCTACGCCGCGCGGTTGAGCGCGGGCGTCGAGGTCGCGCACATCCTGGCGGCGCACCGCCACGCCTGGGTGCAGGTGGTGCGCGGCGCGATCGAGGTGAACGGCACCGCGCTGGCGACCGGCGACGGCGCCGCGCTCAGCGACGACGCGCGCCTCACGATCCGCGCGCAGGGCGACGCCGAGCTCCTGCTCTTCGACCTGGATTGACGACCGCGGCGGTTTTGTTTCCAGAAGATTTCCGTTCCGCGCAGACGTTTCGCGATTTTATTTCCAATTTGTTTCTACAACATTTCTGTCGTGTTTAATCTCCGGGTCGGGATCGTCAATTCGCTTGATCGGTCACACCGCGATCGCTGAGATGTCCGCGCCCGCCTGTTTTCGCGCGGCCGTCGAAAGGATCGCCCCCATGTTCCTCTCCTCTCGCACCCGCCCGGTCGTCACCTGGCTCGCCTTCGTGGCCGTCGTGCTCGCGGCGGCCGGCGCGGCCCACGCCCAATCGGCCACCACGGCCGATCTGGCAGCGCGCGTGGCCGACCTCGAGGCGTACGTCAACAACACCCCGCCCAAGACGCTGGCCTCGCCCGGTCCGGGCCACAACGCCTGGATGATGACGTCGACAGCGCTGGTGCTGTTCATGACGCTACCGGGGCTGGCGCTGTTCTACGGCGGCCTGGTCCGGCGCAAGAACATCCTGTCGGTGATGGCGCAGTGCCTCGGCTGCGCGGGCCTGGTCACGTTCTTCTGGTGGCTGGCCGGCTACAGCCTGGCGTTCGGAAAAGGCTCGCCCATTCTGGGCGGTTTCAAGTTCGCCTTTCTCCACGGCGTGACCGCCACGCCCAACCCCGACTACGCCGCGTGGGTCTCGCAGAACGTGTACGCGATGTACCAGCTGATGTTCGCGATCATCACGCCGGCGCTGATCGTCGGCGCGATCGCCGAGCGCATGAAGTACGCGGCGGTGATGGCCTTCATCGCGATCTGGATGTTCGTGGTCTACTTTCCCCTGGCGCACATGGTGTGGGGCGCCGACGGCCTGATGAACGGCGTCGCCAACCCGCACGCCGCCATCCGCGCCATCGACTTCGCGGGCGGCACCGTCGTGCACATGTCGTCGGGGTGGTCGGCGCTGGTGCTCTGCCTGATCCTCGGGCGCCGCACCGGCTTCGAGCGGCGCGCCTTCCTGCCCCACAGCGTGGTGCTGACGATGGTCGGCACCGGGATGCTGTGGGTCGGCTGGTACGGGTTCAACGCCGGCAGCGCGGTGGCCGCCGACGGCATCGCCGCCAACGCCTTCACCGCCACCACGCTGGCGGCGGCGATCGCGGCCGCCGTCTGGCCGGCGCTGGAGTGGATCACCCGCGGCAAGCCGACCGTGCTCGGCTTCTGCTCGGGCGCCGTCGCCGGCCTGGTCGTCATCACCCCCGCCTCGGGCTTCGTGACGCCGACCGGCGCGGTGGCGATCGGCCTGCTGGCGGGCGTGGTCCCCTACTTCGCCTGCACCAAGCTGAAGGCGATCTTCCGCTACGACGACGCGCTCGACACGTTCGGCGTGCACGGCGTGGGGGGCACGCTGGGCGCGCTGCTGACGGGCTTCTTCGCCACGCCCGACGCCAACCCCAACCTGACCACCAACCTGGCCGGGATCGTGGGCAAGACGCTGTGGCTCGAGCAGCTGAAGGCGATGGGTTTCACGGTCGGGCTGTCGATCGCCGCCACGACGGTGATCGGCTATGCGCTCAAGGCGACGATGGGCCTGCGGCCCAGCCTCGACGCCGAGGAGCAGGGGCTGGACGACGCCGAGCACGGCGAGGCCGGCTACCACCCCGAGGACGGCGGCGGCCACGGCGGCCCGCTCGAGGAGGAGCCGCTGGCCGGCAACGCCGTCGAGCTGGCCAACGCGCCGTAGGGCCCGGCCGCGCCTCAGACGGAGCGGATCGGTCCCTGCGCCTGCAGCTTGGCCGCCAGATCGGTCAGCCGCGCCTTGGGCGGCCTGCGCTCCGTCGGCAGCAGGGCCTGCGCGATCGCGTCGCCCTCGACGACCAGCAGACCGATCCCCCGCTCTTTCAGCTTGCGGTTCAGCGCCTCGGCATCCCATCGACGGGCGCGCGGCGCGGTGGCCTGCGCCCACAGATACTCGGCGACCACCGCCGGCGTGCCCACCAGGTACATGGCGTGCATCTGCTCGCGCAGCGGCCGCAGATCGTCGAACGCCCGCTCGATCGCCAGCGCGTCATTGACCGGCGCGAAGCCGACCAGCCGCTCGCCCGAGATGAACGATCCGTCGCGGCATCCGACGACGTAGGGCTGCCCCACGCTGATCGCCGCGCCGGCGTACGGATTCATGCCGGCCAGCATGATCCACTCGACCAGCGGCGCCACCAGCGCCTGCGCCTTTGGCGCCTGTCGAAACAGCGCCTCGATCGGCTGCGGGGCGCGGGCCCGCGCCTTGTAGATCGACGCCGCCAGCACCTCGGCCTCCGGCACGTCGAACCACAGCGAGCTCTCGCTCTTTCGCAGCTCTTCGATCCGCTGCTCGATCGCCGCCAGCTTCACGGTCTCCTGTGCGCCCGGGACCTCCAGCTCTTGCGCGACGGCGGCCAGGATGGCTTGGTCCTTCGTGGCCTCCTTCAGCAGACGGAGGCGCAAGCCACCGCACAGCCGGGTCCTGTCGGGGTCGGTAAAGAGTCCGAAGTTCACGCCCCCTATCGTTCTCGACTTCGCCGGCCGAGGCAAGATCCGGAATCGTGCTCTGCTAATATCGGCGTTCGGATGTCGAACCAACCGATGCTCCCCCGAGATGCCTGCCCCCACTGCCGCCAGCCGGTCGGTCTCTCCTGGTGGAACCTGCTGCCGTCGCGGGAGAACAACCGCATCTTCACCTGCAAGGCCTGCAACGGTCACTTCGACCTGGCCAATTCGAGCAAGATGGCCTCCGTCATCGCCGGAATGGCTGGGATGGCGGTGGCGATGATGTACCCGTTCCAGTGGATCGTTCGGGCCGGCGGCGGGACCAAGAGCGCCGTGGTGGCCGGGATCGCGGTCGCCGCCACCGTCATCTGCGTCGCCGCGATGACGGCCGCGCGATTGACGCTCCGCCTGGAAGCGCGGCCCTGAACGGATCTCATACCGAAGCGCTGCGGCGAGCGAAGGAAGGCTTTGCCGACCGGCGCGAGCGGGGGCGCGGGGGGCACCGAGCGAGCGCAGCGAGCGAATGCCCCCCGACCTTGGAAAAGCGGCGCGACCCGGCGGAAGACTTCGACCATCGAAGGTTCCGCCGGGCCCCGGCGCAGGGAGTCTGAGGAACCGGCCTCAGCAGCCGGTGTTGCCCGGGCAGGGCCAGGAGCTGTTGGTGCCGGTCGTGGCGCAGGTCCACTTGCCGCTGGTGGTGCAGACGCACCATCCGGTCTTCGAGGCCGCGGTGGAGTCGAGATAGTTGCCGCCCACGTTGCAAGGGGTGCAGGTCGGCACGGTGCAAGGCATGTTCGCCTGCGGCGCGGTCGTCGGACACATCGACGAGACCGTGGTCGGGATCTTGTAGCAGGAGTAGTCCACCCCCGGCGGGAAGCTGCAGCCCGGCATCTCCACGTACGCGCTGTTGGTGCAGGTCTCAGACTTCACGCCGCTGGCGCCCGACGGGCCGCAGGTCTTGTAGCAGAGCTGCGTGTCCGTCGACGTGCAGGCGACACTCTTCGCGATGGCCACATTTGCGCCGGTGTTGCCGCAGACCGGCTGGCCGAAGGTGCCCGAGCCCCCGGCGCCGCCGGTCCCGGTGCTGGTCGCGCCGCCCGTGCCCGGCGTGCCGCCCGTGCTGGTCGTCTCGCCGCCCGTGCCGGGCGTGCCGCCGGTGCTGGTCGTCGCGCCGCCCGTGCCGGGCGTGCCGCCCGTCGCGCTGCTGCCGCCGGTCCCGGAGCCATTCGAGCCGCCGCTTCCGGAGGACCCGGTCGAGTCACCATTCGCACAGCCGACCGCCACGCCGACGGCGCCGGCCAAGAACAGAAGAGCCACCTGGATCGAAGTACGTCGCATGGCCAATGGGTGTCCCCAGGCCGGTCGGAACAGCTCACGTCAGGGCGCGCGCAGCAGACTGGACGACGCCGGCCGATCGCCGTGATCCAGACTGCGCAGCTCCACCGTGACCTTGGTTATGCGTTTCAACGGATAGATCAGATCCGGCTTTCCGTTTTTGATCGCCAAGCCCAGCGTCGGCAACGGGGGCACCCGGTAGGCGCCGATCCGGACGGTGTAGCAAGCCAGGCCGGGCTGGGCGTCGTTGTCGAGCGGGCGCTCGTCGCGCGCGACCTCGAACGACTGCAGCGCCAGCCGATCCAGCGTCGCGTGCCCGGACGAGCGCCGAAGCGTCACCACCACCGGATGCCCCGGGGCGATGCCCAGACAGACCTCCGCCGTCCGCTCCTCGGCGCCGGAGGCCGCCTGGCGCTCGGCCTCGCGGTAGCCGCCCAGCACGTCGGGGCGATGGCCGAAGTCGTCGTCCGGCGTCTCCGGCAGATCGCTCGCCGTGCGCCGGTTGACCTCGGCCACCCGGCCGAGATAGCCGCGCGCCCACCCCTTCGTCGTCTGACCTGGACCGAGCGGCAATGCCTCCGCCAGCCGCGTCGCCTCGCCTTCCAGGTGCGTGCGCGCGTCGCGCAGATAGTCGTAGAGCAGCGGCGGCACCCGCCCCTGCCGGACGTTCGACTCGGCGGCCGACTGGCGATCGGACTCGGCGCGCAGCTCGTCGAGCGAGCGACGTCCGCCGGACGGCGGCGGCGTCAGCACGCCCTCCACCGCGGGCTCGTCTCTCGAGGCGGCCGCCCGGCGCTGCGCATCGCCGGCCAGCCCGTCGAACGACAGGTTGATCCGCGGCGCGGGCGTCACCGCCGGTGACGGCGCGGGCGGCGGCGGCGACGCGACAATCGGGCTCGGCGGCGGCG
>CAZTZM010000043.1:0-38499 GCA_964618005.1 uncultured Myxococcales bacterium | reverse complement strand
GACGGCGGCTTCAAGTACAACCCGCCCAACGGCGGCCCCGCCGACAGCGACGTCACGGACGGGATCCAGAAGCGCGCCAACGAGCTGCTGCGCGCCGGGACCGAGATCCGCCGCGTGTCGTACGAGGCGGCGCGGAAGGCGGCGACCACGCACGCGTTCGATTTCCTGACCCCCTACGTCGACGACCTGGCCGGCGTCATCGACGTCGAGGCGATCGCGCGCGCCAAGGTGAAGATCGGCGCCGATCCGATGGGCGGGGCCAGCGTCCAGTACTGGCCGCGCATCGCCGAGCGCTATGGCCTCGACCTGACGGTCGTGAACAAGACCGTCGACGGGCGGTTCGCGTTCATGCCGCTGGACCACGACGGCAAGATCCGGATGGACTGCTCCAGCCCCTACGCCATGGCGAACCTGCTGGGGCTGAAGGACAAGTTCCAGGTGGCGTTCGGCAACGACACCGACGCCGACCGCCACGGTATCGTCACGCCGGCGGGCCTGATGAACCCCAACCACTACCTGGCGGTGGCGATCAATTATTTGTTCGCGCACCGGCCCGGCTGGCCGGCGACGGCGGCGATCGGCAAGACGCTGGTGTCGAGCACGCTGATCGACCGCGTGGCCGCCAGCCTGGGGCGCACGCTGCGCGAGGTCCCGGTCGGTTTCAAATGGTTCGTCGACGGTCTGGTCGACGGCAGCCTGGGCTTCGGCGGCGAGGAGAGCGCCGGCGCCAGCTTCCTGCGCCGCGACGGCAAGGTCCACACCACCGACAAGGACGGGATCATTTTGGACCTGCTGGCGGCCGAGATCACCGCCGTCACCGGCCGCGACCCCGGCCAGCACTACGAAGAGCTGCGCGCCAAGTTCGGCACGCCCTACTACACGCGCATGGACGTCCCCGCCACGCCGGCCGAGAAGGACAAGCTGAAGAAGCTCGATCCGGCGGCCGTGAAGGCCTCGACGCTGGCCGGCGACCCCATCGTCGCCAAGCTGACCAAGGCGCCCGGCAACAACGCCGCCATCGGCGGCCTGAAGGTCGCCAGCGCCAACGGCTGGTTCGCCGCCCGCCCGTCGGGCACCGAGAACATCTACAAGATCTACGCCGAGAGCCTGACCAGCGCCGATCACCTGGCCCGCATCGTGGACGAAGCCAAGGGCGTGGTGGCCCAGGCCCTGGGCGCCAAGTAGTCACGGACGCTGGTTGCGAGGTCCTCGAATTCTCCTCTTGGCGGTCGTGGGCGTCGCGGCGGGGGCATCGTCCCGCGCAGGTCAGGAGGGTCGAGAGCTGGCGCCGGAGGTTCGGATCGCCAAACCCGACGAGGGTGGCTTTGTATCGTTGACCGACGGCCAGGTCTTGGCTTGGAACCGAACTGGCCAGATCCAGCTGCGTTCGGCGGCTGGTACCTGGAGCAATCCGACGCAGTTAGGGGTGACTGCCATTGATTTCGCGACCGCCGGCCAAGAAGGTGCATGGGTCGTCGGCTCGCGAATACCGGTCGGAAAAGGCGCGATTACGAGCGCGCTCTTTCGGTTAGGGGCACCGGGCGCGATTTTCGAGTACGCGTTGCCACGAGAGCTCACGGTCAACTCGGTCTCCGAGACCGGAGGCACGGTCTGGCTGTCCACCAATCGCGGCATCGAGGCGCTGGGACCTGATGGCGCGCCGAGCCTGCGACGACCGGCACCGTCGACGGCCGTTCTGCCCAAGGGCTCATCCGGACCGGCCGTGGTCTGCACACCGGCTGATCTGAGCGCTTCTTCGACGACGCCACCCATTTGTTCCTCGACCGGTACGCCACCTTGGAAGGCGGCCGGCGAGTGGACCGGCAGTCCGCTCATCTGCGGTTCATTTCTCGTCGAGCCAGCGCGCGCCGCCGTCACGGTCCGGTCGATCCGCGACGGACGGTTGATGGGGACAGCCAAGATCCCTCTGAATGTTGCACTCGCCTGCGGCGGCGAAGGTGAGCTTCTGATCGGAGCGCGGGAGGTGACGGCACTGGCACTCCCCGCTCGCACACTGCGCTGGCGCCTTCCCGTCCGCACTGGGCCGGTAACGGCGCTCGTCCGGGTGGGGAACCGGGTCATCGTCTCGACCCCGCGCCGACGGGTCGACCTGGACGCTCCGTGAGCGCCTCCGGTTGAGCTGCTCAGGGCGAAAAAAAGCGCCACGCCGCCCAGGAGAATGTCGAGAATCGCCCGTCGGCTCCGACCCCGGGGTGAACGCGCGCCCCGATGCCGGGGCGCGCACAACCAAGGAGTCGACGATGAAGTACATGCTGATGATGAACACCCCCGGGGGGCCGTACCAGATTGGCCGCTGGCCGGAGGCCGACATCAAGGCGCACATCGCCTTCATGAAGACCTTCGCCCGCAAGCTGACCGCGGCCGGTGAGCTGGCCGGCGCCGAGGGGCTGAGCGCCCCCGACCAGGCCAAGCGCGTGCGCGCCGGCAGCGACGGCCGCCCCATCACCGACGGCGTCTTCCCCGAATCGAAGGAGTTCCTGGCCGGCTACTGGATCGTCGACGTGCCGAGCCCCGAGCGGGCCTACGCGATCGCCGCCGAGGCCTCGGCCGCGCCGGGCCCCGGCGGCAAGCCGATGAACCTGTCGATCGAGGTGCGCCAGGTCCTGTCGGGGCCGCCCGACGATCTGCCCCGATGACCGAGGCCCGATGACCGAGGCAGAGATCCAGCGCCTGCTGCGCGAGACCGCGCCGCAGGCGCTGGGGATCCTGACCCGCCGCTTCGGCGACTTCGCCGCGGCCGAGGACGCCGTGCAGGAGGCGCTGATCGCCGCGGTGGCGCAGTGGCCGCGCGACGGCGTCCCCGAGAACCCCCGGGCCTGGCTGATCCGCGTCGCCTCGCGCCGCATGACCGACGAGGCCCGCGCCGAATCAGCGCGGCGGAGGCGGGAAAAGATCGTCGTGTCGCTGGTCCCGCCCGAGGAACAGCCTGACACGACCGGCGAGGGCGCCGTCGAGGACGACACGCTCGACCTGTTGTTCATGTGCTGCCACTCAGCATTGTCGCCCGCTTCGTCGATCGCGCTCACTCTGCGCGCGGTCGGCGGCCTGACGACCGCGGAGATCGCGCGCGCCTTCCTGGTGCCGGAGGCGACCATGGCGCAGCGGATCAGCCGCGCCAAGGCCACGATCAAGGAGTCGGGCATCCCGTTCGAGCGCCTCGACGCCGGCGAGCGCACCGCCCGCCTGGCCGCCGTCACCCACGTCCTTTACCTGATCTTCAACGAGGGCTATACGGCCAGTGAAGGGCCGTCGCTGGCGCGGGTCGACCTATCAGACGAAGCAATCCGCCTCACGCGCCTGTTGCGTCGGCTGGTCCCGGCGGATCCGGAGATCGCGGGGCTGCTGGCGCTGATGCTCCTGACCGACGCGCGCCGGGCAGCGCGCACCGGCCCAGCCGGCGAGCTCATCCCGCTCGACGAGCAGGACCGCGCGCTCTGGGACCGCGCCGCGATCTCCGAGGGCGCCGCGATCCTCGATGCGGTGCTCCCCGGCAGCACCCCCGGCCCCTATCAGGCTTCGGCCGCCATCGCCGCCCTCCACGACGAGGCCCCCAGCGTGGGCGCCACCGACTGGCCGCAGATCCTGGCCCTCTACGACCTGCTGCAGAGCCTGTCGCCCGACAACCCGATGGTCGCGCTCAACCAGACGGTCGCGTTCGCGATGGTCCACGGGCCGGCGGCCGGGCTGGCGCACCTCGACGTCCTCGCCGCCGACCCGCGCCTGGCGAACCACCACAGGCTGGACGCCGTCCGCGCCCACCTGCTGGAACGCGGCGGCGATCACGCGGCGGCCGCGGTGGCCTACCGGCGTGCCGCCGCTCGCGCCACCAGTGCGCCGGAGCGCGACTATTTGATTCTGCGCGCCGCTCGGTCGGGGTTCGTCCCCGGCTGAGGTCGAAGCGTCCTGGCTGGTCCGCATTGCGTTTCGCGCGAACGTTGAAATGTTGAGGGGACGACCACATGCACGACCGCCAGGGCGAAGCGTTGCCCGCGACCAAACTGGACCCCTGGGACGCGGCCCGGACCTTCCCCCGGCTGCTGCGTGCGGCGCCGGAGTCCCGCTCGTTCCCCGCCATCTGGCGAACGCTCGCCCCCTACTGGCGCCGCGCCACGCTGGTCGCCGGACTGATCGTCTTCGCGGCGGTGCTGAACCTTGCGCCGCCGCTGTTCATCAAGCGGATCGTCGACACCGCCATCCCCGAGCGGCGCGTCGGCCTCCTGGTCGCCCTGTGCGCGGCGATGGTCGTCGGCCCCCTGCTCGCGGGTCTGTTTCAGGTGGCCGAGCGTTACCTGGCGACGGCCATCGGCGAGTGCGTCGTCCTGGACCTGCGCGTCGCCCTGTTCGCCCATCTCCAGCGGCAATCGCTGCGCTTCTTCAGCGAGGCCCCGCCCGGTGAGCTGCTCTCGCGCTCGCTGACCGACGTGCGAGGCGTCGGCAACGCGCTCTCGGACACGCTGGTCAAGGTGATCGAGAGCAGCGTCGTGTTCGTCAGCAGCGCCTGCCTGGTGCTGGTGCTCGACTGGCGGCTCGGGCTGCTGGCCGTCGCGCTGCTGCCCGTGTTCATCATTCCGACGCGGCGGGTGGGCGTGCGGCGCAAGGCGATCAAGCGCAAGAGCCAGCGCGCCGTCGCCGAGCTGACTGGCCTGCTGGCGGAGAGCCTGTCGGTCTCGGGCGCGCTGGTGCTCAAGCTCTTCGGCGGCGCGCCCCGCCACACCGAACGCGTGGCCGACAAAGGCCGAGAGCTACGCGCGCTCTCGCTCCGCCAGACCCTGCTGGGACGCTGGTTCCAGCTCACCCTGGGGCTGTTCGAGAGCGCCGGGCCGGCCCTGATCTTCCTGGCCGGCGGCCTGCTCATCATCCACGGGCGCCTGAAGCTGGGGACCGTGGTCGCGTTCGTGACGGTTCTGAAGCGGCTGTACGCGTCGCTGTCGCAGCTCGCCGGGGTCCACGTCGACGTGGTCACCTCCTGCGCCTACTTTGACCGCGTCTACGAAGTGCTCGACCGCCCGCCCGACATCCAGAGCCGCCCGGGCGGCCAGATCCTGGCCGCGCCGCGCGGCGAGCTGACCTTTCGGGGTGTCTCGTTCGACTACGGCAGCGCCCCCTGCCTGCGCGGGCTGGACCTGACGATCCCGACCGGACAGACCGTCGCGATCGTGGGCCCCTCGGGCGCCGGCAAGAGCACGCTGGTCGCGCTGATCCCCCGCCTTTACGATCCGACCGAGGGGCAGATCCTGCTCGACGGCCATGATCTGCGCGACCTGCAGATCGAATCGCTGCGATCCCACATCGCCGTCGTCACCCAGGACACCTTCCTGTTCCAGGGAACAATCCAGGACAACCTGGCGCTGGGCCGCGAGGGCGCGTCGTTCGAGGAGATCGCCAACGCCGCGCGGGCCGCCGGCATCCACGACATGATCGCCCACCTGCCGCACGGCTACGCGACCACGGTCGGCGACCGCGGCCACCGCCTCTCGGGCGGCGAACGCCAGCGAATCGCCATCGCCCGCGCCGTCCTCAAGAACCCCCGCATCCTGATCCTGGACGAAGCCACCAGCGCCCTGGACGCCCGAACCGAGGCCCAGATTCAAGAAGCGCTGCGCCCGCTGATGCGCGGCCGCACCACCTTCGTCGTCGCCCACCGCCTCTCCACTATCCGCGATGCCGACCTGATCGTGGTGCTGGACGGCGGACGCCTGACGGAGATCGGGCGCCATGTGGATCTGCTGGCCGCCGGCGGCTTGTACGCCGCGCTCTGGGCGCATCAGAACCACGGCACCGGACTGGCGACAGCGCCAGCCGCGTTCGACGACGGCCCGACGGCGGTGGACGATGTACGCGCGGACCTGATGCGCGCTGCGGGCCCGCCCGGCCCGTAGCCCTCACAGGCGCCACCGGGCTGGCGAGCGGCCGTTTCGCCGGACAACACCGGCCGGAAGGACTGCTTCGCTCGTGCGGGGTCGACGGCCACCCGCGCCGGCGCACCCTCAGTGCGCGACCCAGCGCGCGGTCGAGTAGAAGAGGCTACCCAGGCCGACGGTGAACACGAAGTCACCGTAAAGCGCGTGCTCCAGCGAGACCAGCAGCGTCGAGCGCGAGCGTTCGTAGGTCGACGCGAACAGCACGCCGGCCACCGCGGCCAGGCCGACGGCGACGAAGTTGTTCACCGCGACGTGCGCCCACCCGAAGACCAGGCCGCTGACGACGATCCGCGTCCAGCGGCGCGCGAACAGCATGCCGTAGCGGTGAAAGAAGAACGTGCGGCAGACGATCTCCTGTGCGTAGGCGAAGATCGGATACAGGAACATGACCGCCACCCAGACGTGCGGGCGCGTTCGCGGAAAGAGGAACAGCGTCTTGGGCGTGAAGACCAGCGTCACGCCCAGGAGCAGCGCCCAGATCACCGAGGTCCGCAGCAGCACGGGCCCCAGCCCGCGCCGCGCTTCGGCCAATCCGGCGAGCTGCCGCCGCGCGAAGGTGGGATCGAGCAGCAACAGCACCAGGCAGAGGATCCCGCTCCCCAGGATCCCGATCGACACCATCCACCGCGGCCCCAGCGCCAGCAGCACGGGCGCCACCACGAACAGCAGCGCCATCTCCGCCACGCGCGCCGCGACGCGAACCTCTTGCTCTATTTCGGAAGCAGGCGACGTCATCGACCATCGACTTCGACTGGGACATTCACGGACGCTTTGTCGAGCCGGAGAGCAGGGCGAACGCGGACCAAAGTAGTGCCGGAACCGGCACGAAGACGAACACGCTGACGGCTGGATAGATGACGATCAAGGGGATTGCGACCAAGAAAATGAGCTGGACGGCGATGTTGACGATAACCGGTCTGAACGAAGACGCTCCCCGGGCGAGTACATAGCTCGCGATGACAAGTACCAGGGCAACAATCCCCATCGCCACCGCGATGAGGGTTCCAAGACCGTTGGACGAGTCGGTGTTCGATGTCCGGCCAGCTCGCTCAAGAAGAAGTATCGGAATGCCTACCCAAGCCAGGACGGTCGCCATGTTGAGGACTACCGGACCGATCGACGAACGGTGCGGACGTATTGGGTCTACTGCAGACATCGTCGAGCGTTGACCTTCAACCACATATCGAATCCTGCCATCAACCTGGTTCCCTGACCCGGCAGTCTCTCGAGGGGCCCGAGATCGCGATCGCCGGATGTACGAAAGTCGGCGAGAAGGACGGCGCCGTTCTGGCTGTCTCGCAGGAATGCTTCCGCGTTCGGAAACGCGTCCCCCACGAGGTTTCCACTCACATGAACCTGAGTGCCATCCTTCACCATTCGGATATTCAGCCGGAGGTCGATGTCGGGGCTCGGAAGAAGTGGGTTTGCGCCTTGGACTTCGATCGAGCCAGCGAATCCAGTGCCCCGGGGCCCTATCGGCTCGAAAAACTCCGTCGATCGGGCCCTGGCCGTTCGCGTGATCGAGGAGTCCCCTTCGAGCCGTCCGCCCATCAAGCGTCCCAGAGCCAGCGCGGATACGTCCCGGTGCCGGAGTCGGATAAGGGGTCTTCGGGGGCAGAACGACCTCCGAAAGCAGTGGGGGTCGATTTAGCCCGATAGGCCCTGGTACGTCGTGAGAGTGAGCGTGCGCGTCTATATTGGGCGTGGCGCCAAACGGCTCTACCAAGCCAATTGGACCCGGTCTTCGACCTGTGCCCACGCGACCAGGATATTCTGAAGGAATTGGCATTGCCATCGCATGGAGCGGCCAACCTAAGTACTCGAGCCGCCCCGGCGACGGACGGCGCAGCTGAAAACGGGCAGGCGGGGCAACGCGCAGTTGCGACCAGGCCATCCGAACCCAGCTTGGGGGGCATGGCGCATCCGTGGCATGACATCGAGTTGCCTCCTGACGATCAACTGGACGTCTTCCCGGTCGTCATCGAGGTGCCGTTCGGGGAGAAGACGAAGTACGAGCTGGACAAGAAGACGGGGCTCTTGCGGCTGGATCGGATCCTGTACTCGGCGGTGCACTACCCGGCGAACTATGGGTTCGTGCCGCGGACGTATGCGGACGACGACGATCCGCTAGATGTGCTGGTGCTGGGGTATGAGCCGTTCGTGCCGCTGGCGATCGTGCAGGCGCGGGCGATTGGTGGGTTCCGGATGCGGGACGAGCATGGGGACGATACGAAGATCATCGCCACGCACGTGAACGACCCGGCTGTGGCGGACTACCGGGACATCGCTGAGCTTCCGCGGCATGTCATGGCGGAGATCATGCGGTTCTTCGAGGACTACAAGGTGCTGGAGGGGAAGATGGTCCAGGTGGGGGGGCGGATCGGGCCGGCTGAGGCGCGAGGGATGCTGCTGGAAGCGGTGGTGAGTTACCGGGCGCGGGCGGCGGAGTTGCGGGGGACGGGGTAGGGTCGTCGGGGGAGCGGCGGCGCCCGGCGCAGCGCGGCGTCCGCCCCTCTCCCGCCGAGTCTGCGGCTCCGCGGCCTCTTCCCGCCTTCGCGGGCGAGGCGAAGAGCAGATCAGAGCCTGAGGGGCCGTTTCGCGCCGGGCGGCTGGACGAAAGGCGCTGCCTCGGGGAGAGTGTACCGATGAGCAGCAAAGGGTACCGCAGCCGCACCTCGACGCAGGGACGCAACATGGCGGGGGCGCGGTCGCTATGGCGGGCGACGGGGATGACCGACGCCGACTTCGAGAAGCCGATCGTCGCCATCGCCAACAGCTTCACGCAGTTCGTCCCCGGGCACGTCCACTTGCATGATGTCGGGCAGCGCGTGAAGACGGTGGTCGACGCCGCCGGCGGCTGGGGGGTCGAGTTCAACACCATCGCCATCGACGACGGCATCGCCATGGGGCACGGCGGAATGCTCTACTCGCTGCCCAGTCGTGACCTGATCGCCGACAGCGTCGAGTACATGGTCAACGCGCACTGCGCCGACGCGCTGGTCTGCATCTCGAACTGCGACAAGATCACGCCCGGCATGTTGATGGCGGCGATGCGCCTCAACATCCCGACCATCTTCGTCTCGGGCGGGCCGATGGAGGCCGGCAAGCTGATCGGCACGCACGGCCGCGACGGCAAGCCAATCGTCCGCAAGCTGGACCTGATCGATTCGATGATCGCCTCGTCGGACGCCAAGGTCAGCGACGCCGAGCTGGGCGAGATGGAGCGTTCGGCCTGTCCGACCTGCGGGTCGTGTTCGGGCATGTTCACCGCCAACAGCATGAACTGCCTGAACGAGGCGCTGGGGCTGGCGCTGCCGGGCAACGGGACGCTGCTGGCGACGCACGCGCGCCGCTGGGAGCTGTTCCAGGCCGCCGGCAAGCGGATCGTCGACCTCGCCAACCAGCACTACGTGGGCGGCGACGACTCGGCGCTGCCGCGCAGCGTGGCCACGTTCGAGGCGTTCGAGAACGCCATGGCGCTGGACATCGCGATGGGCGGCTCGACCAACACCGTGCTGCACATCCTGGCCATCGCGCACGAGGCGGGCGTCAACTTCACGATGAAGGACATCGATCGCCTGTCGCGCCAGGTCCCCAACGTCTGCAAGGTCGCGCCGTCGTCGCAGTACCACGTCGAGGACGTGCACCGGGCGGGCGGCATCTTCACCATCCTGGGCGAGCTGGATCGCGCCGGTCTCATCCACCGCGAGGTGAAGACGGTCCACGCGCCGACGCTGGGCGCGGCCATCGACGCCAACGACGTCCGCCGGACGACGGCGACGCCCGAGTCGAAGGCGCGCACGCTGGCCGCGCCGGGCGGCGTGCCGACCAAGGTCGCCTTCTCGCAGGACAAGTACTTCGCCGAGCCCGACAGCGACGTCGCCAAGGGCTGCATCCGCGACGTGCCGCACGCCTACAGCAAGGAAGGCGGGCTGGCGGTGCTGCACGGCAACATCGCGCTGGACGGCTGCATCGTGAAGACGGCCGGCGTCGACGAATCGATCTGGAAGTTCGAGGGGCGCGCGCGCGTTTTCCATTCCCAGGAGGCCGCCTGCGACGCCATCAACGCCGACGCCATCAAGCCCGGCGACGTGGTGGTCATCGTCTACGAAGGGCCGAAGGGGGGGCCCGGCATGCAGGAGATGCTCTACCCGACGTCGTTCCTGAAGGGCAAAGGACTGGGCAAGGCCTGCGCGCTCATCACCGACGGGCGGTTCTCGGGCGGCACCTCCGGGCTCAGCATCGGTCACGTCTCGCCCGAGGCGGGCGAGGGGGGCGCCATCGGCCTGGTCGAGGAGGGCGATCGGATCAAGATCGACATCCCCACCCGGACGATCGACGTGGTGGTCGACGACGCCACCCTGGCCCGCCGTCGCGCCGCCATGGAGGCGCGCGGCGCCGACGCCTGGCGCCCCAACCGCGACCGCACGATCTCGCTGGCCCTCAAGGCCTACGCGCTCATGACGACCAGCGCCGCCCGCGGCGCCGTCCGCGACCTGAGCCCGCTCGAGTCCGCGGGCCGCAAGCGTTAGAAGTCGCCGCGCGGGCGGCCGTTACCGCCCGCGCGGTCCGGATCACTTGGTCGTAACGAGCACGTCCGTGCGGCGGTTCTGCTTGCGCTCTTCGTCGGTCCCGTTGGCCGCCACCGGCTGGCTCTGGCCCATTCCGGCCGTGTCGATGCGGGCCGATGACACGCCTCGTTCGACCAGCATCCGCTTGACCGACTCCGAACGCTGCTCCGACAGGGCCTGGTTGGCCTCGGCGTTGCCGACGCTGTCGGTGTGGCTCTCCAGACGGATCTGCGCCGACGGATAGGCGCGCAGGATGGCGCCCAGCTCATTCACCGTCGCCATCGACTCGTTGTCGGGCACGGTCGCGCCGAACGCGAAGTTGAGCGGCGAGAGCGTGAAGCGCCGCGGGGCGGCCTCGGGTCCGGCCAGGAAGTCGGCCAGCTGCCGCGTCGTCGAACCGGGCGCGATGTCGACCATCTGTCCGTTCGGCAGGCGCAGCGGCGCCGAGCCGACGCTGGGCACCGTCGGCGCCTGCGCCACCGGCGACAGCTGATGCCGGACGTGCGCCGGCATCATCATGCGCCGGACCAGCGGCCACCCGATCAGCACCAGCGCGATGGCGGCCAGGATCGGCCACCAGGTCCGGTGCTTCGCGCCCACCTCGCGGACCGCCGGGCCGCCGATCCCCTCGCGGCGGATCGACCTGACCTGCTGCGTGTCGACGGCGCGCGACTCGACGCGCTCCTGCGTGCGCGCGCCGCCGCCGAACAGCGACGCGACCGGCGCCGGCAGACGGCCGACCCACCCCTCGCGCTGCTCCAGGAAAAGCCGCTTCAGCGACGACGGGCTCATCCCGCGCGCGAACTTGGCCAGCGTCCCGATGGCGATCGACGTCGCCCCGGCCAGCAGCGTCTGCGCCGACTCGGGCTTGATGCCGCTCGTGCGCGCGACGGCCGCGGCGATCGACGCCGAGTGCGGGACCAGCTCTTCGTCGATGCGCGCGCTGGCGCCGCCGCCGTCGAACAGGGGGGCACCCGCCTCGGCGCTGGCCGATTCGGGGCGCGCGTCGATCATCTGCTTGAGGTGCGTGACCCCCTGGTCAGAGGTGGCGACCTGCGACAGCGACGCCAGAACCGACGGGACGGCGGCCGTGATGGCCGAGCGCGTTCGTTCGGGATCCTCACCCAGCCGAGACGCCGCGCGCTTCACGACATCCGGCGTGAAGGAGCGGGTCACCATCCCCAAGAGATCGTTTGCGGTTCCGGCATATGACATGAAAACACCTCGCTTTCGCCCCGGATCTGGTGCATCCGGCACGCCACCGCCGCTCGACCACGGGTGGAAGTCCCGCCAAGCCTGACAGGCGAACGCTGACGGTCGAAGCCTGACAGCCGTTGGCCGACGGCTACTGCGCCGTCAGATCGTGCAGCAGGCCGGTCATCATCTGCAGCGAGAGCACCGTCCACGACTCCTGGTAGTACGTGCTGCCGGCCAGGTCGCCCAGCGTCGCCACGCTGGCGTAGGCGTCGTCGCGCAGCTTCACGTAGGTCGTCCCGGTGGCCATGGCGCCGACGCCGGCCGGCCCCACGAACGACGCCGCGCGGGGGCCGCCGGCGGTCACGAACTGCGGGTGCGGCGTGCCGTTCAGGTCGTAGCCGTCGACCAGGTTGGCGACGCCGACGCCCGCGTAGAAGCCGGTGATCTTCTGCAGGTAGGCGAGGGCGCGCGGCTCGGCGTTCCAGCAGAAGTCCTCGCCCAGCCGGAACGGCGTCCGGCACGAGTCGAGCTGGTCGTAGAGCGGCATGCTGGTCCCGGGTGGCGTCATCGGCACGCCCGCCGGCGTCGACCAGGCCGGCACGAGGCCGTTGTCCTGGTTGCCGTTCTGCGCGTTCAGCGCGGCCGAGATCGCCGCGTAGCAGGCGTCGATGACCTTGTTCCAGTTCGCGCTGGCGTTCGTCGCCTGGCCAAACACCCGGTAATACGCCGGCGCGAAGTACGAGATGTTGATGACCGAGCCGTCGACCTGATCGCCGGACTTCAGAATGTAGCTGTAATTGGGATCGACCTCGTACTGCCAGATCAGCCCGATCAGCGTCCTGGCCGCGGACAGATAGGTGGTCGACAGGCTGCCCTGGCCGCCCCAGCGCTTGTCCGCCATGAGCAGCGCGAACGCCATGTCCTCGTCGCCGTCGGTGGCGGCGCCCGTGCCCAGCACGGTGTTCCCGTCGGAGCTGATGTACCAGTTCATCAGGCCGTGGTTGTCGGGGAAGAGCTGCTCGTACTTCCAGAACGCGTCGAACGTGCTCTCGTCGTTGGCGAACACCGCCAACAGCATCCCGTACCCGATCCCCTCGGAGACGGTCGAGTCGACCTGCGCGCCCGAGGAGTTCGGGCGCTGCACGCGCAGGTAGCCGCGCGCGCCGTCGCTGACCACCAGATCGGTCTTCCACTTCGCGTAGGCCGCCATTGCGTCGGCCGGGTTGGCGCCGGTCGGCGCGGCGCAACTGCCCTGGCCGGGGATCACCGGCGGGGCGACGCTCGCGCCGCCGGTGCCGGTGGCGCCCGCGCTGCCCGAGACGCCGCCGGTGCTCGAAACGGTCGTGCCGCCCGTCGCGGTCATACCGCCAGTCGCGGTCGTGCCGCCCGTCGCGGTCATACCGCCCGTCGCGGTCATACCGCCCGTCGCGGTCGTGCCACCCGTCGCGGGCGGGGTGTTACCCGTCCCGCGGGTCGGCGCGCCGCAGGCGGTCATCCCGAGCGCGGCAACCAGCGGGACCCGCAGCTTCCTCGGCATCGGCGATAGGATACGACCGGGAGGGCCGGTCGGATACGCGCGGCCCGTTTTCTAGGTCGATGTTTGGGGAAGGACGTGGGGCGCGCGCCGGCCGCGCACCAGCGGCGCGGTGAACCGGACGTGCAGCGCCGCCGCCGCCAGGCAGCAGCCCAGACAGCCGAGCCACAGCGCGACCGACCCCGCGCCCGCCAGCACGGCCGAGCCGATGACCGGCGCGCAGGTGCTGGCCGTCCCCCAGGCGAGCTGGTACGTCCCCTGGTAGGCGCCGCGCTGGTTGAGCGGCGCCAGCTCCGCGATCGCCGTCGAGGCGGCGGTCGAAAAGCAGATCTCGCCCAGCGTCCAGATCGTCGTCGCGACCACGAACACCGCCGCGCCACCCGCCAGCGCCATCGCGCCCAGCCCGACGCCGAGCAACACGGCGCCGGCCGCCAGCCAACGGACCTGCCCGAAGCCGTGGATCGCGCGCAGCGCGATCGGCTGAACGATCACGATCAAGATGCCGTTGAAGCCGAACAGGCGGCCGATCGCCGCCGTGCTCAGGCCGTGCGCGCGCATGTCCAGCGGCATCGCCAGCAGGACCTGCGCGAACGCCAGCAGCATCACGAACTGGATCGCCGTGAACTGGACGAAGCCGCGATCGCGAAACGGCGCCGCGAACCGAACCCAGATCGCCCCGCCGGCGTGGCCGCCGGCCGCCGTGGGACGGGTCTCCGGCACACCGACGAGGACGACGGCGCCGTAGGCCAGCGTGGTGGCCGCGTCGATCACGAACAGCAGCGTGAAGTGATGCTCGGCCAGCAGGCCACCCAGCGGCGCCGCCGCCGCGAAGCCGAGGTTGAACGCCCAGAAGAGCAGGCCGTAGGCGCGCGCGCGATCGGCCGGCGGCACCAGGTCGGCCACGGCCGCCTGCAGGGGTGGGCGGCAGATGTCGGTGAAGAAGCCGAGACACGGCGCGATCGCGACGATGGCCGCCGTCGAGCGCGACAGCCCCAGCGCCAGCATCAGCGCGCCCGCGCTGGCCGTCCCGACCAGCAGCGTCGCGCGGCGGCCGAAGCGATCGGCCAGCGCGCCGCCGATCGGCCCGGCGAACAGGCCGCCGGCCGCGTTCAGGCTGATGATCAGCCCGGCCAGCTCGGGGCGCAGCCCGCGCTCGTGCGTCAGGTAGACGCCGAGCAGAAAGAAGACCGTGCCGCCGAGGCGGTTGAGCAGCATGCCGCCCCACAGCAGCCAGTAGGCGCGCGGAAGGCCCAGCGGCCCGGGGCGGCGTGTCGGGGCGGCCGGGGCGATGTCGTTCGCCGGCGCAACGTCGAGACGCAGCTCGATCGTCGTGATCGTCGCCGTCGTCTTCCCGTCGTCGCGTCTGCTCTGGCTCATCGTCGTCTCCGGAGGTGAGGCCGAAGACCGAGAGCCACCGAGAAGCGACCCGCGGCCTTCAGCCGGGGTCGTCTCGTCTACCGTTCAGGCGCGAAAGACCCTGGCGAGGTCACCCTTACGGGCGACCTGCAGAATCCAAAGCGGGCGAACGGCGTGCGTGGTCACGTGAGAGCCCAAGATATCGCGGCGCCCTGACGGGCGCAATGGGGCAGGGACGCAGCGCCGGTCACTTGCTCCGCCGCGCCCCCAGCCGGTCGGTCAACTTGACGATCAGCTCGCTCCAGCCGGTTTCATGCAGGTGCCCGTCGTCGTCGTCGGGGAGGTTGGCGTGGCGGAGCTGCAGCAGCGTGTCGTCGCCCTGCTTCTGCAACTCGACGGTCACGATCGACTCGAGGCCGTGCGTGAAGGGCGACATCCAGGTGTATTCGATCTTGGCCGGCCGCTCGAGCGTGGTGAAGCAGCCATAGTGCGGCCAGCCGTTGCCGGGATCCTTGGCCGTGGTGAAGTGAAACAGGCTGCCGACCTTGGGGGTCAGGATCAGCTTGCTGGCGCGGTGCCAGGGCGTCCCCGGCTTCTCGGGATCCAACCAGGCTTCGTACACCTCGTCGGGCGAGGCGGGGATGGTGCGGTTCAACGTGATGGTCATCGTCCTCGGCTTCGTCATGACTTTCTCCTCTTGTCCTTGAAGAACTGCTCGAACGCGTCCAGATGCTCGGTCCAGTAGCGCTCGTACTCGTGCACCCAGACGGAGACCTTGCGCAGCGGCGCGGCCCGGAACCGGATGATGTGGTCGCGGCCGACCTTCTCCCGCTCGACCAGCCCCGCCTCCTCCAGCACCTTCAGGTGCTTGGAGACGGCGTTCAGCGACAGGTCGAACGGCGCCGCGATCTCCGTGACGCGCGCCGGTCCGCCGGCCAGCCGCGACAGGATCTCCCGTCGGGCCGGATGCGAGACCGCTCCCAGAACCGTGCTCAAGTCGTCCACGAAACACATTCAACCAAATGGTTGAATATCAGGCAAGCACTTTCTTCGCCGGCGCGCGCCGTCACGGTCGCGGTTGACAGTTAAGTTATAACTAAATAGTTTGATCGCATGCGCAAGCTGAACGTGTTCGAGTAGATCTCCGTCGACGGCTGCTACACCGACGCCCGCGGCGACATGAGCTGGGCCCACGCCGGCCGAGAGGACCCGGAGTTCGCCGCCTGGGTCGGCCGCAACGCCAGCTCGGGCGGCGAGCTGCTGTTCGGCCGCAAGACCTACCAGATGATGGAGGCGTTCTGGCCCACGCCCCTGGCGGCCGAGCAGATGCCCGTCGTCGCCGCGGGGATGAACGCGGCGCGGAAGTACGTCGCGTCGCGGACCATCCGCCCGACCTGGAGCAACGCCCACCTCTTGTCGGGCGAGCTGACGGCCGCCGTGCGCGCGCTGAAGGCCAGCGCCGGGCCCGACATCACGGTGCTGGGGAGCGGCGACGTGGCCGCGCAGCTGGGCGCCGCCGGGCTGGTCGACGGCTACCAGCTCGTGATCATCCCGATCGCGCTCGGCGGCGGCCGCACCGTGTTCTCGTCGCGCCGCCCGCTGCGCCTGGTCGACCAGCGCGCCTTCGCCTGCGGCAACGTCGTGGTCACCTATGCGGCCGTCTAGGGGCGTCTCGGTCGACGACGGCGAGCTCGCGACGCTGACGTTTCGCCGCGTCTACCGCCACACGCCCGAAGACGTGTGGGAGGCCATCTCCACGCCCGAAGGATTGCGCGGCTGGCTGATGTGCCGCGAAGCGCGGATCGAGCCGCGCGCCGGCGGCGCCATCGAGATGGTCTCGGGTCCGGCGGCCTACCGGTCGACGGGAACGATCTTGGCCTGGGACCCGCCGCGCCTGCTGGAGTACGAATGGAACGTGGCGCCCGTCCCGGAGATGCCGCGCGGCGCGCGGGCCGTGTTCCGGTATGAGCTGACGCCCGCCGACGGCGGCGAGACGACGCACCTGCTGGTCACCTACCGGCGGCTCACGGTGCAGACCGCGCGCGGGTTTCTCCCGGGGCTGCACGCCTTTCTCGACCGGCTGGAGGCGCAGCTGGACGGGCGCGCGCTGCCCGACTGGCTGCAGCGGTTCGGCGAGCTGCGCGCCGACTATCCCGAATGGAGCGGCCATGCGCCCCCTTCAAGAAAATGACGTCTTCCACGCCATCGCGCACCCGGCGCGGCGCGCGATCCTGGTGACGTTGAGGGAGCGCGAGCGCCCCGCCAGCGAGCTGGCGGAGCCGTTCGGCATGACGTTCGCGGCCGTCTCGCAGCACCTGCGCGTCCTGGAAGAGGCGGCGCTGGTCTCGGCGCGGCGCGAGGGGCGGCGGCGCTTCTACCGCCTGCGCCCGCAGCCGCTGAAGGACGTGGTCAGCTGGGTCGACGAGTTCGCCGCCTTCTTCGGCCAGCGCCTGGACGCGCTGGGCAATTACCTCGATCGCAAGCACGCCAAACAGCGCCGCTGAGGTCGGCCGTCGAAGTGAGCGACGCCGATCCTTGACCGACAATTGACGCTCGAGAAATGCCCGCCGTCCTAGCGTCCGAGGTCGGAGGAGCGATCAATGAAGACAAAAGAACATGGTCGGCGCGTGTCCTGTCTCGCCATGGCGGCGGCGTTTCTGGGGACGGCCGCGGCGGCGCGGGCCGAGACACTGGCCGGGCCCCCGAGCCCCGAGGCGACGGCGGTCGCCACGGCGGTCCCCGGCGAGCTGGTCCCGGCGGTGCCGCCGCCCCCGTACTCGCTGCCCTGGCAGCTGCGGCCGGTGATCCCGGCGACGGCCATCCGCTCGGACAGCTCGGTCGCCTTTTACGACACGGCCGGCGCGGGCGGCGACACGGTGGCGACGTTGCTGGCCGGCACTTACAAGCTGTCGCCGCACCTGGCGCCGCTGGTCCGGCTCGGCTTCGTCCAGAACGAGGCACCCGGCACCTCGCCCGATGGCTCGTCGTTCCTGAACCCGATCCTGGGGCTGACCTACGCGCGCCGGGTCGACGCCTTCCGCTGGGCCGTGTTCGTGGGCGGCACCGTTCCGATCGGGTCGGGCAGCGGCGATCACCCCGATCCCGGCGTGGCGGCCGCCAACACGGCCGGCCTGCAGGCGCGGTCGGGGATGGACAACTCGATGTTCGCGGTCAACTACTTCACCGGGATTGTCGGCGCCGACGCCGCTTACGTCGATCACAAGCTGACGATCCAGGTCGAGGCCACGCTGTTTCAGCTGCTGCGCGTCCACGGCGACGACGCCGGCGCGCAGAGCTCCGACGGCGCGCGCACCAACTCGACGATGGGGATCCACGCCGGCTACTTCGTCATCCCGCAGCTCTCGCTGGGGGCCGAGCTGCGCTACCAGCGCTGGCTGACCACGCCGACGCGCATCGTGATGGGGAACAAGGTCGACATCCCCAGCGCGAACATGGACACGACCACGGTCGCCATCGGGCCGCGGGCGCACTTTCCGATCGGCCGGGGCCTGTTCGTGCGCCCCGGCCTCTCGTACTCCCGCGCGCTCGACCAGCCGCTCTCGGGCTCGTCTTACAACATGGTGCAGATCGACGTGCCGGTCGTGTTCTGAGCCGCTCGGGCCGCCGCGCTCACTCCGGGATCTGGCCGAAGCGCCCGGCCTGCACGTCCATGACCGCCTGGCGGATCTCGTCGACGCTGTTCATGACGAACGGGCCGTAGGCGACCACCGGCTCGTTGATCGGCTCGCCGGCCAGGATGATGACGTGGCTCTCCTCGTCGGCGGTCAGCTCCAGCCGCTCGCCGTCGTGCGCGAACAGCAGGACCTCGCCCGCCGCGGCCGTCTCGCCGCCGGAGCGGACGTGCCCCTTGGCGACGACCGCCATGGCGTTGTAGCTGCGGGGCAGCTCGATCGGCAGCTTGCCGCCTTCGGACAGCGTCACGTCCAGCATGGTGATCGGCGTGAACGTGTGCGCGGGGCCCTGGGCACCGCCGTAGCCGCCGGCGATGACACGCGCCGCGCCCAGGCCGTCGGGAAGCGCCACGCGCGGGATCTGCGCGGCCGTGATCGGCTGGTAATTGGGCGCCGCCGCTTTGTCCTTGCGGGGCAGGTTCACCCACAGCTGCATCATGTGCATGGCGCCGCCGCGGCGGCTGAACTGCTCCTCGTGGTACTCCTCGTGGAAGATGCCGTCGCCGGCGGTCATCCACTGGACGTCGCCGGGGCCGATGACGCCGGCGTGGCCGGCGTTGTCGCGGTGGGCGACCGCGCCCTCCCAGGCCAGCGTCACGGTCTCGAAGCCGCGGTGCGGGTGCCAGCCGACGCCGCGCTTGCCGTGGCCGAGCGGCGTGAAGTCCTTGGACGGGCCGTAGTCCATCAGCACGAACGGGCTGGTCTGCTCGGGCGTCAGCCGCTCGCTGGGGAAATAGGTCGAGACATAGAAGCCGTTGCCGACCCAGTGAAAGGTCGTGCTGCGGTGAACGCTCTCGACCGTGCGCGTCTCCGCCAGCGCGGTCGGCTTGACCGCGCCCTGTGTGGTTTCGGTCAGGGTGTGGTTACTCATGCCCCAGACTGTAAGCGCCGTGGCCTGGGCCGGAAAGCGCCCGCCGCGTGATGACGCCTATCACCCGGGGTGATGGTCGCCCGGCGCCGCCATCGCGGCGAGACAGAGCCCCGTCAGGTGCTCCTGGGCCCAGCGCGCCACCGGGCCCAGCACGGCGTTGGGACGCCAGACCAGCAGCAGCGCGCGGCGCGGCGACTCACCGCCCCAGGCGTCCAGCCGCAGCGTCACCAGCCGGCCGGCCGCCAGATCGGCGCGCACCTGGTGCTCGGGCATGTGCCCCCAACCCAGGCCGCCGCGAATCAGCGCCTGCTTGGTGGCCAGGTCGACCACCCGCCAGGTGCGGGGCGAGAACACCCCCAGATCGCCGCTCTCCGCTTCGGCGCCTTGGGGGCGGTGCTCGCCGAGGATGATCTGCACGCTGTCGGCCAGCGCGCCGGCGTCCAGCGGCGCGGGGCGCGCGGCCAGCGGGTGCGCCGGCGCGGCCACCGGGACCAGGCGGACGTCGGCGACCGTGCGACGCTCGAGATCGGCCAGGTTCGCGTCCTCGAGCGCGATTCCCCAGGCCGAGCGCCGCTCGCGCACGTGCGCCGTGACCGCCGAGAGGATGTCGGTGTGCAGCACCAACCCCACCTCTGGATGGACGCGGGCGAAGTCCTGCGCGAAGGCCACCAGCGACGCGGTCGGCAGCATCACGTCGACGACGATGCGCAGCGTCCGTTCGGCGCCGCGGCCCAGGCTGGCCACCAGCTCGTCCAGCGCCGCGAAGTCGCTGGTCACCTTGGCGGCCGCCTCGAGCACCGCCTGGCCGTGCTCGGTCAGCGTCGGAACGCGGCCGGTGCGATCGAACAGCCGCAGCCCCAGCTGGGCCTCCAGCCGATCGATCGCCTGGCTGACGGCGGCCTGCACCCGGCCCAGCTGGCGCGCGGCGGCCGAGAAGCTGCCCGCCTCGGCCACGGCGCGCAAGGTGCGCAGCTGTTCGATCGTGACGCCGTCGAGCATCAGAGCCTCCGGCGCGCATCATCCCGCCGCCCGCGGCGGGCGTCGAGGCAGAATGAGGGCATGGGCACCGAGGCCGGCTCGCGTCACCAAGTCATCCGCGTCGAGGGCGGCGTGCCCATCCGCGCCTGGGTGGACGGCGTGCCGTTCGAGCCGGACGCGCGCGCCCAGGTCGAGCGCGTGGCCCGTCTGCCCTTCATCCACCGGCACGTGGCGGTGATGCCCGACGTGCACCTGGGAAAGGGCGCCACCGTCGGCAGCGTGATCGCCACGAGGCGGGCCATCATCCCGGCCGCGGTCGGCGTCGACATCGGCTGCGGCATGATGGCGGTGCGGACCAGCCTGCGGGCCGCCGCGTTGCCGGACGACCTGCGCGGCGTGCGGGCGGCTATCGAGGCCGCGGTCCCGCACGGCCGCACCGACAACGGCGGCCCCAACGATCGTGGTGCCTGGAAGCACCCGCCCCCGTCCAGCGCCGAGGCCTGGGCGGCCATGCGCCCCACCTACGAGCGGATCATCGGCAAGCACCCGCGGCTCGATCGCGGCTCGCACGTGCAGCACCTCGGGACGCTCGGCACCGGGAACCACTTCATCGAGGTTTGTCTCGACGAGGCCGAGGCCGTCTGGGTCGTCCTGCACAGCGGCTCGCGCGGCGTCGGCAACCGCATCGGCAGCCACTTCATCGAGCTGGCGCGAGACGAGATGCGCCAGCTGGGCGTCGATCTGCCCGATCGCGACCTCGGCTATCTGCGCGAGGGGACGAAGCACTTCGTCGACTACGTCGAGGCGGTGCACTGGGCGCAGGAATACGCGCGCCTCAACCGCGAGCTCATGATGGCGGCGCTGCTGGCGCGGGTGCGCGCGACAGGCCGGCTGCCCGGGTTCGAGGCGCGCCTGGAGGCGGTCAACTGCCACCACAACTACGTCGCCGAGGAGCGCCACTTCGGCGAGGACGTGTTCGTGACCCGCAAGGGGGCCGTGCGCGCCCGCCGCGGCGACCTGGGGATCATCCCCGGCAGCATGGGCGCCCGCACGTACATCGTGCGCGGGCTCGGCAACCGCGACAGCTTCGAGAGCTGCAGCCACGGCGCGGGCCGGGCCATGTCGCGCACCGAGGCGCGCCGGCGATTCACGGTCGCGGAGCACACCGCAGCGACCGCCGGCATCGAGTGCCGCAAGGACAAGGACGTCCTCGACGAGACACCGATGGCCTACAAGTCGATCGATCGCGTGATGGAGGCGCAGCGCGATCTGGTGGAGGTCGTGCACACCCAGCGCCAGGTGGTTTGCGTAAAGGGGTGAGCGCGAGGTAGGGATCGACGCGAGCAGTGTTGGTCGATCTCCGATTCTCGAACAGGGGGCTCCGATGAAGAAATTTCTCGTTCTCTACAAAGCGTCACCCGCGGCGTTCCAGAAGATGATGGCGTCGGCGACGCCCGAGCAGCAGCAGGCGGGCATGGACGCCTGGATGGCGTGGGGGAAGAAGGCGGCGGCGTCGATCGTCGACATGGGCGCGCCGCTGGGCAAGGCCCTGCGCGTGACGCCGGCCGGCGCGTCGCCGACGACCAACGATCTGGGGGGCTATTCGATCCTGCAGGCGGAGTCGAAGGAGGCGCTGGCTGCCGCGTTGAAAGGGCACCCGCACTTCATGATGCCGGACAGCTCGATCGAGATCACCGAGCTGATGCCGGTCCCCGGCATGAACTGACCGAGAATCCCGGGCGGCTCCGGGACGCGGTGCTAGCCTTCGCGCCATGCGCTACAACCTCCTCGGGAACACGGGACTCTATGTCTCGGAGCTGTGCCTCGGCACGATGACGTTCGGCGGCAGTGGCGGCATGTGGCAGGCCATCGGCCGTCTGGGTCAGAAGGAGTCGCTGGCGTTGGTGGCGACCGCGCTCGACGCGGGCGTGAACTTCATCGACACCGCCGACGTGTATTCGGAAGGCGAGAGCGAGCGCCTCCTGGGCGACGCGCTCAAGAACCTGAATCGCCCGCGCGAGCAGGTCGTCGTCGCCACCAAGGTGCGCGGCCGCGTCGGGCCGGGCCTGAATCAGGTCGGCCTCTCGCGCGCGCGTATCCTGGCCGGCATCGACGGCAGCCTCGCGCGCCTGGGACTCGACCACGTCGACCTGTACCAGATCCACGGCTTCGATCCGGTCACGCCGATCGAGGAGACGGTCCGCGCGCTGGACGATGTCGTCCGCTCGGGCAAGGCTCGCTACGTCGGGTTCAGCAACCTGCCGGCCTGGGTGGCCGCGCGGGCCATCACGTTCGCGGAACAGAACCACCTGGCCCGCTTCCAGAGCGCCCAGGTCTACTACTCGCTGGCCGGCCGCGACATCGAGCGCGAGATCGCGCCGCTCTGCCAGGCGCTGAAGCTGGCGATTCTCCCCTGGAGCCCGCTGGCCGGCGGCCTGCTGTCGGGCAAGTTCGATCCCGAAAAGAAAGGCCCCAGCGATTCGCGCCGGACGGCGTTCGACTTCCCGCCCGTGAACATGGAGCGGCTGCCGCGCGTGCTCGGCGCGTTGCGCGCGGTCGCGGGCGAGACGGGCGTCTCCGTGGCGCGCGTGGCGCTGGCCTGGCAGCTCACCAAGCCGTTCGTCACCAGCATCATCCTCGGCGCCAAGAAGCCCGAGCAGCTGACCGACAACCTGGCCGCCGCGGACCTGCGCCTGTCGCCGGAGCAGGTCCGCAAGCTGGACGACGCGAGCGCGCTGCCGCCGGAGTATCCCGGCTGGATGGTCGACTTCCAGAACTCGCGCGACCCACGCGGCGCCCTGAAGCCGCCCACCGACGCCGAGATCCGCGCCGCGGCCGAGCGGCTGAAGTAGCCGCGCGCTACATCTGGTAGACGTGGTGCCCCGCCCAGGCGAGGCCGCCTGGGTGGTTCATCAACGCCTGGGCGGCCGGTGGGTGGCGGCGGCACCAGAACATGAACGCGTCGGCGGCCGGCCGGTGCCGCTGCATCACCTCGTTGAAGAACGGCCAGCCCGGATGTGTCGCCACGAAGGCGTCCAGGTTCAGCATCGGGTTCGCGATCGTCCACCACACGAACTCGTGCGACTTGTCGGGGTGGCGGCTGTCCCACTCGAAGAAGCGCCGGGCGGCCTGCTGGTGGGTCCGCGCCCAGTCGCCCAGCTCGCGCGCGGCGTCGGGGTGGTTCTGGGCCCACTGCTCCAGCGGCATGGGGCCGGAGTTCGGTGTATAGGCCGGCGGGGGCGCGGCCGCGTAAGGCGGTGGCGGCGGTCCGGCGGGCGGGGGCGGCGGCGCCGCCGCATAGCAACCGGCGAGAAGAGACAGCGCGAGCGCCAGGCGGATTGTCATGGTCGCCTCAGTGTCTTCGTACGGCGCGCGCGCCGTCGATGACACCGATCACTCGGCGAGGCGTCAGAGACGCAGCGCGAAGCGATCGCCGCCGCGCTGGATGATCAGCGTCGTGTGCTCGCCGCGGGTCAGCCGCGCCGGCAGCGCCTTGAAGTGCGCCAGCGTGATCGGCCGGCCGTCGAGGGCGAGCAGGATGTCCCCCTCTTCGAGCACGCCGCTGGCGGGGCCGCGCGGGTCGACCGCGACCACCGCCAGTCCGCCGCCCGACAGCCCCAGCGCCGCCGCTTCCGCCGGCTGGAGCGCGCGCAGCTCGACGCCCAGCACGCTGGTGTCGCTGCCGGCGCCATGCCCGTGCGGGCTGGCGAGCGTCACGGACGTCTCGATCCGCTGCCCCTGTCGCAGGTAAACCAGCTTGGCTTTCTCCGTCGGGTTGCAGAGCGCGACCACCGACAGCAGCCGCCGGTAGCCGTCGATCGGGCGCCCCGCCAGCTCCGTCACCACGTCGCGCGGCGCCAGCCCCGCGGCGGCGGCCGGCGAGCCGCGCGAGACGCCGGTGACCAGCGCGCCCGGCGTGAACGGCTGGTGCATCTGGTCGGCACGCTCGGGCGTGAAGTCCTCGCCGCTGACGCCCAGGTAGCCGCGCGCGACGTGCCCGGCCTTGCGAATCTGGTCGGCCACCTGGCGCGCCAGGTTGATCGGGATCGCGAACCCCACGTTCATCGCGACCCCCGGGTTGATGATGGCCGAGTTGATGCCGATGACCTCGCCGCGGAAGTTGAACAGCGGCCCGCCCGAGTTCCCCTGGTTGATGGCGGCGTCGGTCTGGATGAAATCCTCGTAGCGCGGGTCGGTGTTGCCCAGCCGCTCGTCGATGACGCGGTTCTTGGCGCTGATGATCCCCATCGTCACCGTCTGCCCCAGGCCGAGCGGGTTACCGATGGCCAGGACGTAGTCGCCGACGCGCGCGCGGTCGGAGTCGCCCAGCGTGACCGCGGGCAGATCGGCGGGCGGGTGGTCGATCCGCACCACCGCCACGTCGGTGGGGGGATCGCTCCCCAGTACGCGCGCCGTGAAGCGGCGGTTGTCGGCCAGCTTGACGACCACCTCGTCGGCGCCGGCCACCACGTGGTTGTTGGTCAGGATGATGCCGCCGCGGTCGACGATGAACCCCGACCCCAGCGCCTCCTGCCGCTCGCGCGTCGGGCGTGGCGCCGGCAGCCCGAACTGTTGCCGCAGCATCTGCGTCCAGGGGTCCTCGACGGCGAAGCGGCGGATGAACTTGGTGCTCTGGATGGTGACCACCTCGCCCTTGACCCGATCGACCAGCGGCGCGACCGAGCCCGGCTCGACGCCGGTGCCGGGGGGCGGGACTGCCCAGGCGGTTGCGGTCAGGAGAAGAACAGCTACTCCGGCGGGCACCGCCGCCGATCCGGATCTGAAAGAGGTGAGACTCGGCACGGCGATGAGGCGCGTTTTTGCCCGATCGCCGGCGGGCGGTCAATCCCGCGCGTCCAGGCGCGCTTTCCGTGAACGCGCACCGCGGGTAGCCCTGCGCCGCGGCCTTTCGAAAACCGATCGAGGTCGAACACGCGGCGCCTTCCCGTCAGAAGGTGCGGTGGTAGTGGTCGAAGACGTCGTCCAGCTTCCAGCCGCGCGCCTGGTACAGCGCCTTGGCGGGCGCGTTGGCCTTCTGGGTGGCGAGCGCCAGCCCCTTGGCGACGGTGGCGCGGGCGAAGTCCTCCGCAGCGGCCATCAGCGCGCGGCCGACACCCGCCCGGCGGAAGGCCGGCGCCACGAACAGATCGTTCAGGATCCAGAGGCGCTTCATCGAGGTGGACGAGAACGACGGGTAGAGCTGGACGAATCCCAGGAACCGCCGGTCGCGCTCGGCGATCAGGATCGTCGAGTCGCCGGTCTGCAGGCGCTCGCGCAGGAACGCCCGCGCGCCGTCGGGGTCGGGCGCCTGGCCGTAGAACTGGCGGTAGGCGTCGAACAGCTCGGCGATGCGCGGCAGGTCGGGCATCGTGCCGCGGCGGATCTTGGGGGCTGCGGGGTCGTTCACACCGTTGACCATAGCCGATCCGTCGGTGGCAGAATCACGGCATGATCGAGCGGACATTGGGGCGGACCGGCGCGCGGGTGCTGCCGGTCTCGCTGGGCGGCGAGGGGATCCTTCGCACCACCGGCCGCGCGCGCGAGGCCGTTCCGGTGATCGTCGAGGCGCTGCGACTGGGGGTCCGCTACTGCGACACCGCCCCCGCCTATCAGCAAAGTCAGGACTACTACGGCGAGGCCTTTCGCAGCCTGGGCCCCGCCGCGCGCGACGGCGTCTTCCTGGCATCGAAGACGCACGAACGGACGCGCGAGCGGGCGCTGCGGCTGCTCGACGATTCGCTCCGGCGCCTGGGCACCGATCGCCTGGACCTCTGGCAGATGCACGACCTGCGCTTCGCCGACGAGCTGGATGTTCTCTTTGGTCGCGGCGGCGCGCTGGAGGCCGCGCGGCAGGCGCAGGCCGACGGGCGCGTCCGCTTCATCGGCCTCACCGGCCATCACGATCCGGCCGTGCTGGTCGAGGCGATGCGCCGGTTCCCGTTCGACAACGTGCTGGTCGCGCTGAACCCGGCCGATCCGCGCCACAACCCGTTCGCGCCGACGGTGGTGGCCGAGGCGCGGCGCCAGGGGATGGGCGTCGTGGGGATGAAGGCGCTGGCCGCGGGCCTGCTGGTGCGCGAGGCGCCCCCGCGCGAGCTGATTCGCTACGCGGCCTCGATCGCCGACACCGTCATCCTCGGCTGCTCGTCGGTGGCCGAGGTGAGCGAGAACCTGGCCGTCGCGCGCGACTTCGCGCCGATGGACGCCGCCGAACGGCGAGCCCTGGAGGCGCGGATCGCGCCCCGCGCCGCGGCCTACGACACGTTCAAGGGTTAGCTCACTCTAGCGGCGCCGCCCGTCGACCGGGGCGCCCGAGGTCTTGATGCCGGCGACCTCGGCCACGACCTCCCGCCGCAGGCTGGCCGGCTCGACGACGCGCGCCTTGTCGCCGAACCCGAGCACCCAGCTCACCAGCTCGGTCGTGCCGCGCACCTCCATCGTCATCTCGACGCCGCCGGCGGCGGGGCGGAAGCGCTGGGTCGGGTGCCACATGCGGCGCTGGACATAGCGCGCGACCTTGTCGTCGAACCAGATCCGGACGGGCGTGATCTCCTTGCCGCGGATCAGGCCGAAGGCGCCTTCGGTGATCTGTTCGGGGCGGAAGTCGGTCGGGTAGTCGAAGCGCTGCCCGCGCAGCCATTCGACCTCACGAAACCCGTCCAGCGCGAAGGTGCGGATCTCGCCGCCGTGTCCTTCGCTGCGCCCGGCCAGGTAGAGGCCCTTCTTGTAGACGAGCAGGCTGTATGGCTCCAGCACGAACGTCTTCTTGCCGCCCGAGACGCCTTCGTGGGTGACCCGCAGGCGCTCCTCGCGCAGCAGCGCCGTCACGATGTCGTTCACGTCCTCGAGGCGCCCCTCGTATAGGTGGCGCGCCTCGTTCACGTCGAAGACCTTGCGATCGAGGTTGCGGACGGCGGCGAAGTCCCTGCGCCGCAGCGTCGCCTCCAGCTTGGCGAACACGTCGTCCAGGTCCTCCTTGAACCCGGTCCCGGCCAGGAAGTCGAACACGCGCCGGGACAGAAACAGCGCCGTCATCTGGGCGGTGGTCAGCGTGATGGTCTGCCGGCGCGCCGTCGGCATGAGCCGCCAGACCTTGCGCTTGCCCGACATCTCTTCGTACAGCGGCTCGCCCGCGCGCACCAGCGCCTGCAGGTACCGCAGCGCGGTCCGCGGGTTGACGCCAAAGCGCTCGGCGACGTCGTAGATCGACACGCCCTCGGCGCCGTCCAGCAGCGTGCGCAGCTCATGGAGGCGCGCCGCGGGGGCGTAACGGGTGACGGTCCCGGCGCGGCGCCCGGTTCGCTTCGGCATGCCGGCAGGATACCGGCCGGCGCGTGCGCGCGTCGGGTTCTCAGCCGCCGGCGTTGACCGACCAGCCCAGCTTGTCCGCCAGCTCGGTCGCGATCTGGTTCCCCATCAACGTCTGCTCGGCGACGTCGGGGTGGTACTGGCAGGCGTAGGCGCTGCTCGGCTGCGGCTGGATGTCACCGAAGTACTCGACGTTGGCGTCGCCGGCCGCGTTCATCGTCTGGACCGCCGTCTGGATGTACCCCTGGATCGTCGCCAGGTCGCCGCCCGAGAGCAGCGGGCCGATGATCCCCATGATGTGGGCGTGCGGGTACTTCGAGCGCACGGTCTGCAGCAGCCCCAGGTAGGTCTGCTCGAACGCCACGCCGGGGTCGCCCTTGTTGTTGCTGATGTCGTTGGTCCCCAGGTTGACGACCACCGCGTCCGGCTCGATGTGGAAGTCCCAGGCCGGCATGGCGCTGTTGGCCATGATCTGCGGGTAGATCATGGGCATCGTCTGCACCGAGTCGCCGCCGTAGTTCTTGACCACGCCGCGCCCGGAGGCGCAGATGGTGCTGACCTCGGCGCCCAGCGCCCGCGCCGCGACGGAGGCGTAGCTGTCCCAGTGGCTCTCCGTCGGGTAGCAGTCGCTGTCGCTGACCGAGCCGAGATCGCCGTAGCCGCAGGTGATCGAGTCGCCGATCACTTCGAGAAGGCGCGCCGGCCCGGCCGGCGGGTCGAGCAGCGTGCCGCCGGCGACGGTGATCGCGGTCAGCGTGGCGTCCCCTTCGGGGCCTTCGGTCTGGCGATAGAGCTCGACGGTGTGCGTGCCGGCGGTCAGGCCGGTCGCCAGGGGATAGGTGGCGCTGCCCGACTGGGCGGTGAACGTCGCCTGCGGGAGGCCGTCGATCACCGCCTTGAAGAGGTAGGGCTCGTTCGAGCTCGTCAGCGTCAGGTCGACGGACAGCCCCGTGCCCGAGATCTGCGCCACGAAGCCCGTACCCGACCAGGAGAAGCGCGGCGCCGTGGGGGTCGTGGTGTCGACGCGCCCGAACCAGCGCACGCCGGCCGCCACCACGCCCGCGGGCGGGATGCGGGGTCCGGCGTCGACGCCGCGCGCGGCGTCCTGGCCGCTCTCGCCGGACTGGCCGCCGGTGCCGGTCATGTCCGATCCGCCGCTCGAACAGCCGCCGGCCAGCGCCGAGGCCAGCGCGATCAGGATGAAGGTTCCCCCGCGCGACGCGGGACCGGTCGTCCGAAGCAGATCGGTCATGGCGCCGGGACAGTACAACGACTGGTCCGGTGATGGTTACGCAAACATCGCGCTGTTTCCGCTGGTGCCAGTTTTGTCATAGGTCGGGGTTACGCTGGTTTTCATCGAAAGGTGGACGCCATGGAGAACCAGAAAGAGACCCAGAAAGAGAAGTTGCTCGGCCCGGTCCTGGGGGACATCGAGAAGCAGTTCGGCAAGGGAGCCATCATGCGCCTGGGCGCCGAGGGCGAGGCGGCGCGACCCGAGGTGGGCGTCGTCTCGACCGGGTCGCTGGGGCTCGACATCGCGCTGGGGATCGGCGGTTTGCCGCGCGGCCGCATCGTCGAGGTGTACGGTCCGGAGTCGTCGGGCAAGACGACGCTGGCCCTGCACGTCATCGCCGAGGCGCAACGGGCCGGGGGCACCTGCGCCTTCATCGACGCCGAGCACGCGCTGGACGTCGGCTACGCGCGCAAGCTGGGCGTGAAGACGGAAGACCTGCTGCTCTCGCAGCCCGACAACGGCGAGCAGGCGCTGGAGATCACCGACCTGCTGGTCAAGTCGGAGGCCGTCGACGTGATCGTCATCGACTCGGTGGCGGCGCTGGTGCCCAAGGCCGAGCTGGAGGGGGAGATGGGCGATTCGCACGTCGGGCTACAGGCGCGGCTCATGAGCCAGGCGCTGCGCAAGCTGACGGGCGCCACCGCGCGTGGCAAGACCCTGGTGGTCTTCATCAACCAGCTGCGCATGAAGATCGGCGTGATGTTCGGCAGCCCCGAGACGACCACCGGCGGCAACGCGCTGAAGTTCTACGCCTCGGTGCGCCTGGACGTGCGCCGCATCGGCGCGCTCAAGGACGGCGAGCAGGTGGTCGGCAACCGCACGCGCGTCAAGGTCGTGAAGAACAAGATGGCGGCCCCGTTCCGCGAGACGGAGTTCGACGTGGGCTACGGTCAGGGGATCTCGCGCACCGGCGAGGTCATCGACCTGGGCGTCGAGGCCGGCGTGCTGGAGAAGAGCGGCGCCTGGATCGCCTACGGCGGCACGCGCCTCGGCAACGGACGCGAGGCGGCCCGGCAGCACCTACTGGAGCACCAGGACCTGCAGAAAGAGATCCGGGACAAGTTGCTGGCCAGGTCCGGGATCGGCGGCGAAGCCGAGCACGCGCCGCCCGTCCGGAAGGTGGCCTAGCCATGCCGATCAAGGTTCGCGGCCCGGCGCCGGCCAACGACAACGCCTTCCACCTCGGCGCGCCCGAAGTGAGGACGTCACGGACCTCGCGCGGCCGCGCGAAGGTGATCTACGCGCGCTCCGAGAACGTCCTCCTGCCGTTGCGCTTTGCCGCGCGAATGCCCGGCTGGCAGGTGCGCCCGGCGGGCCTCAGCTGAAGGTCCGTCCGTGCGCAAATTGAAACATCGGCGGGGTCGCCGATGGGGGGCGCTTCGTGGTATCGCTTCCGCGTGAGCCGCATTCATCGCAAGGTGCCGCCTGCCGGCACGAAGATCGGGATCGCCTTCTCGGGCGGGCTGGACACGCGTTGCGCCGTCGCTTGGCTCGCTCGCCAGGGGCTGAACGTCTACGCCTACACCGCCGACCTGGCGCAGCCGGACGAGGAAACGCCGTCGGACATTCCGCCGGTGGCGCTGCAGCACGGCGCCAAGGCTGCGCGCCTCATCGACTGTCGCGACGCGCTCGTGCGCGAGGGGCTGATCGCCATCCAGTGCGGCGCCTTCCACCTGGGCGTGGCGGGGCGCAAGTACTACAACACCACGCCGCTCGGGCGGGCGGTCACGACCACGGCCATCGTACGGGCCATGAAGGAAGACGGCGTCGACGTCTTCAGCGACGGCAGCACGCACAAGGGGAACGACATCCAGCGGTTCTACCGCTACGGCGTGCTCACGAACCCGGCGCTCACCATCTACAAGCCGTGGCTGGACCAGGCGTTCGTCAATGCGTTCGGCGGCCGCACGGAGATGAGCGAGTACCTGAACGGCATCAACCTGCCGTACCGGATGGGCGTCGAGAAGGCCTACAGCACCGACGCCAACTGCCTGGGCGCCACCCACGAGGCGAAGGACCTGGAGTTCCTGGACAAGGGGATCCGGATCGTCAACCCGATCATGGGCGTGGCGTTCTGGAAGCCCGAGGTGAAGATCGAGCCCGAGGAGATCACCGTCGCCTTCGAGCAGGGGCTGCCGGTCAGCCTGAACGGCAAGCGCTATCCGACCCGCTTCGAGCTCTTTCAGGCTTGCAACGCGGCCGGCGGCCGCCACGGCCTGGGGATGAGCGACCAGATCGAGAACCGCGTCATCGACGCCAAGAGCCGCGGCATCTACGAGGCGCCCGGCCTGGCGCTGCTGCACATCGCGTATGAGCGGCTGCTGTCGGCGATCCACAACGAGAACGCCACCGATCAGTACACTGTCATGGGGCGCCGCCTCGGCCGCCTCCTCTATGAAGGCAAGTGGTTCGACCCCGAGGCGATGATGCTGAAGGACGCGCTGGCGCGTTGGATCGCGCCGTCGATCACCGGCCAGGTCACGCTGGAGCTGCGGCGCGGGGACGACTACACGATCGTCTCGACCTCGGCGCCCAGCATGATGTACGACCCGCACAAGCTCTCCATGGAGAAGGTGGAGAGCCTGTTCTCGCCGGAAGACCGCATGGGCGCACTGGAGATGCAGAACCTCTCGGTGCTCGACAACCGGGCGTTCCTCATCAACCACCTCGACGCCACGCACACGCTGGCCGGCGGCGCCACGGCGCCTCGCGCGCTCACCGAGATCCTCGGCGAGACCGAGAGCGACGGCAAGCAACGCCCCTGAGCAGGCGTCTCGGAAAGTTTGGGACCGACGAAATGTCGGTTACCATCGCGGCATGAAGATCCGATTCGGCACGTCGGTGATCGTCGCGGTGGGGATCTGTCTGTGCGGGGCGTTGGCGTTCGCTCAGGACGGGGCCAGCGATCGCGGCGCCGTCGAGCTCGGGTTGCGCGTCGGCTACGGGTTGCCGGCAGGGCACGAGGGCGAGACCGCCACCGACGTCTCGAACACCAGCGTCAGCAGCGACGTGAGCGGCATCGTCCCCATCATCGTTGACGCCGGCTACCGGTTCGTTCCCAACTTCTACCTCGGGCTCTCGTTCCAGTATGCGCCCGGCTTCGTCAATTCGGACCAGAACCCCGGCTGCAGTCAGAGCGGCGTCAGCTGCTCGGCCACCGATCTGCGCCTTGGCCTCAACGCGCACTATCACTTCGCGCCCGGTCAGTCGTTCGACCCCTGGCTGGGGCTGGGGATCGGGTACGAATGGATGTTGATTTCGGTCGACACCGGCCTCGGATCGGCCGACGGGACGGTCAGCGGGTTCGAGTTCGCCAACTTCCAGCTTGGCGGCGACGTCGCGGTCACGCCCGACTTCGGCCTGGGCCCCTTCCTGAGCGTCTCCCTGGGAGAATACAACGGCATCTCCACGAGCGGCGCGACCACCTCGGTCGACATGGACATCACGAACAAGTCGGTCCACGAGTGGTTCCTGTTCGGCGTGCGCGGCGTGTATGACATCAAATTGTAGCGACCGCGCTAAAATCAGTGGGTCCTGAGGCTCACGCTCGGAGTCATACTGAAGGGGTGTCGGGGCGTATCCTGGCCGTGACGCCGCCCGAGCTCGTCGTTCACGACGAAGAAGAGGCGTGTGCCTATCTGCCCGGGCGGCGGGCGCGGCAGCCGCTGCGGCAACCGCTGCGTCCCCTGACGGGGGCCGAGTTCGATCTGCGGATGGCCGCCGGCGACCGGCGCGCGGCGACGTTGCTCTACAACCAGGCCTGCCCGAGCTGCGTGGCCTGCGAGCCGATCCGCGTCGACGTGCGCGCCTTCGAGCCGTCGCGCTCGCAGCGGCGCGCGCAGGCGAAGGGGGACGCCGCCATCGAGGTTTCGATGGGCCCGATCGAGGTGAATGACGCGCGGGTCGCGCTCTACCGGCTGCACGAACGCGGGCGCGGGCTGGGCCGCGAGGGACACCCGACGATCGATCGACGCGGGTACCAGAGCTTCTTCGGCCAGAGCTGCGTCGACGGGTTCGAGCTGCGCTACCTGGTCGGCGGCCAGCTGGCCGGCGTGGCCGTCACCGACCGGGGCGAGCGGTCGCTCTCCGCCGTCTACACGTTCTGGGAACCGGCGCACGCCGCGCTGTCCCTGGGGACCTACTCGATCCTCACGCAGCTCGCGCTGGCTCGCCGGTTGCAGCTCGACTGGCTGTACCTCGGCCTGGCCATCCGCGACAACCACTCGATGGCCTACAAGCTGGCCTTCATGCCGCACGAACGGCGGATCGACGGCGCCTGGCGCCGGTTCGCGCGCGACTGAGCGGCGTTCCCACAGCCGGGACCGTACTTGCTCCATACGGAGGCACGCCCGCCGGCCAGCGCGCGCAGATGTTCCGCCTGCCGGTCGCGGCGCGCGCCGAACGCGGCACGGTCGATGCGCCGGCCGCGCCCGCGGCGGCCCCGACATTCCGTTCGCCACCTTCTTCCCGCACGCCGGTCTCGACAAGCTCTGGATCCAGTTCAAGCGCCGGGGGCGGATGGGTGTCGTCTCCTACGTCGTGGACGTCGGGTCGCCGCTGCTTCCCGCGCGCCTGGCCCGGTTTCTCCTCGACGACCAGCTCAACGTTCCCAGGGCGGCGTGACCGATGGCGTTCCGGTTCCTGGCGGCGCGGCCACGAACACGACCGTCTTCAAATGACGCGCGCGCAGCTCGGCCAGCACGTGCGGCAGGACGATCACCGTCTGCTCGTGGATGTCGTGGAACAGGATGATCCCGTGCTTGGCGCGGTCCAGCTCGGCCAGGACGTTCACGAACAGCTGGTGCGGATCGCGGATTCGCCAGTCGTTCGAGTCCATGTTCCAGAAGAACGTCGTGTTGCCACGCTTCTGGACGAAGGTCTGCTCCGCGCTGGTCTTGGCCCCGTACGGGAAGCGAAAGAACGGGACCTGGCCGGGCTTGAGCCCGAGCGCCAGCGACACGCTGGCGTCGCCCGAGTCGACCTCCGATTCCGCGTGCGGCTCGGTCAGCTGCGACATGTTGGGGTGGCTGAAGGTGTGCGATCCGACGGTGTGTCCCGCCGCGAGCACCTGGCGCGACACCTCCGGGTGGGCGGCGGCGTTGCGGCCAATCTCGAAGAACGTCGCCTTGATCCCCGCGTCGGCCAGGATCTTCAGGACGCGCGCCGTGCGCGTCGGGTGCGGCCCGTCGTCGAACGTCAGCGCGATCGCGTCCGCCGGCAGGTTGCCGTCGCGGAAGACGCCGTCCTTGCGGGTGTCGACCAGGACCGCGACCGACGGGAGCGTCCCCGGCACGAACGGGTGCGCCGTGGCGAGCTGGCGCTCGGCCTCCTTCCAGTAGCTGGCGATGCGCACGAGCAGGGCCGGCGCGCAGGCGAGGCGCTTCTGGTGCTCCGGCTTGCGGATTTCGTCCTCGAACAGCTCCAGCTCATCGTCGGGCAGCAGCGCCAGCTCCTGGCAGAGCTCTGCCCAGGCGCGATCGCTCTCCAGCCGGTGGACCCGCTCGACGATCTCGGACGGCTGGTACGGGGACTGGTGATAGTCCTCCAGCGTCGGCTGGCTGGTGAGCTCGGGCTTGGCGCGCCGGACCTGTTGTCGCAGCGTCCCCAGCGCGGGCGCTGGTTCGGCGGCCAGCGACGAAGCGGCCAGGGCCAGGGTCAGGATCCCGACGGACATGGCCCCATGGTAACTCACCAGCTCTCGCCGAACGGCCGCACCTCCAGCTCGAACGTCCAGGTCGAACGCGGCTGCCGCGCCAGCAGCAGGGCCGACTCGGCGACGTCGTCGGGCTTGATGAAGAACGTGTCCGGCTTGCCCGGCATCATCTGACGGGTGCGCGGCAGATCGACGACACCGTCGACGACGATGACCGCGACGTGGACGCCCGCCGGTCCCAGGTGGCGCGCCATCGACTCGGCCAGGCTGCGCTGCGCCGCCTTGGCCGGCGCGAAGGCGGCCGTCTTGACGTTGCCGCGCTTCGACGCCGTGGCGCCGATGAAGACGATGCTCCCGCGTCCGGCCTTCTTCATCTCAGGGATCACCTGCTTCGAGGCCAGGAACGAGCCCAGCGCGTTCACCCGCCAGGCCTGCGTGAAGGCGTCGGCGCTCACGTCCTCGATCGTGCCCCACACGCCGGTGCCCGCGTTGTAGAGCAGCACCTCGACCGGCCCCATGTCCGAGGCGATGGCCGAGAAGGCGCCCGCGACCGACGCCTCGTCGCCCACGTCGCAGGCGTAAGCGCGTGCCCCCTCGAGCTCCCGCGCCAACTCGGTGGTGAGCCCCGTCGACCGCGCCAGCAACGCGACGGCGTACCCCGCCCCGTGAAAGCGCCGCGCCAGCGCCGCCCCGTTCCCCGGACCAACCCCCACGACGACGCAGACCGGTTTGCTCATCCACCTGGCCTAGCACCGAAGCCGGCGCCGGTCACGCCGCGCGACGCAGGCCGAAGCGCGAGCGATACTCGCGCGGCGTGACGCCGGTGTGGCGGCGGAACAGCCGGCGGAAGAACGCGACGTCCTCGTAGCCGACCTCCTGGCAGATCTCCTGCACGGACCGCTGGGCGTTCTCCAGGTAGTGCCGGGCCGAGGTGATGCGCAGCCGGTGGATGTAGGCCAACGGCGCCTCGCCCGTGGCGGCCTTGAACCGCCGCGCGAAGTTGCGCGGGCTCATCCCCACCTGCACGGCGACGGCGTCCAGATCGATCGGCGCGCGGAAATTCTGGTACAGCCAGTCTTGCGCACGCTGAATGGCCGCGTCGTCGTGGCCTGAGCGCGGCGGTTGCGCGGCGTAGGTCGACTGCCAGATACGCGGCGTCTCCAGCAGCAGCGCCTTGGCCGTCTGCACGGCGACCTCGTGTCCGCAGTAGTGCTCGACCAGGTGCAGGCTGAGATCGATCGAGGCGTAGAGGCCGCCGCCGCAGAAGACGTTGTCCGATTCGGTCACGAAGCGATCGGCGCGCCAGCGGACGTTCGGATAGATGGCGCGGGCGTGGTCGACGACGCCCCAGTGGGTCGTCGCGGGGCGTCCCTCCAGCAGGCCGGCGGCGGCCAGCAGCGTCGCGCCGGTGCAGATGCCGGCCACCGCGGTCTTGTCGTCGCGCCGCGCCAGCCATTCGACCAGCCGCGCGTTGGCGTTGCGCGCGCCGGCGACATCCACGCCCGCCGTCGGCACCACGATGAGATCGGTGTCGCGCACGTCGGCCAGCGACATCGAGGGCTCGAGCGCCACCGGGACGAAGTTCCGGGTCTTGCGGCCGTCGATCGAGGCCGTCCGCACGCGGAAGCGCGGCTCGGCGGACGTTCCCATCAGCATTCCCCACAGCGTGCCGGCGCAGGCGAAGATCTCCAGGGGCGCCATCGACGTCGACGGCAGGCCGCCCTCCAGTAGCACCACCGTCACGTCGATCATGTCCGAATCACCTCCGAAGGATGGCGCGTCTGCCACTGCCGGCCCCGACCCCGAATGCGTAGTGTTTTTCCCAGGAGGCAACGAGATGACCACGAATCCAAACCAGGCGCTCTGGGAAAAGGGCGACTTCACGCGCATCGCGGCGGGGATGCGTCAGAGCGGCGAGGCGCTGGTGCGCAGCCTCGGCATCACGCCCGGGCTCGAGGTCCTGGACCTGGGATGCGGCGACGGCACGACGGCCTTGCCGGCGGCGCGCCTGGGCGCCCGCGTGCTGGGCGTCGACATCGCGCGCAACCTGGTCGACGCCGGGAACCGGCGCGCGCAGGAGGCCGGCCTGCCGAACCTTCGCTTTCAGCAGGGCGACGCGACCGACCTGCGCGACCTGCCGCCCCGGTCGTTCGATCTGGTCGTCAGCATCTTCGGCGCCATGTTCGCGCCGCGCCCGCCCGACGTCGCGAAGGCGATGGTCCGCGTGACGCGCCCCGGGGGCCGGATCGTCATGGGCAACTGGATCCCCAACGACCCCACGCTGGTGGCGCAGATCCTCAAGATCAGCGCGGCCTACTCGCCGCCGCCGCCCGAGGGCTTCGTCAGCCCGATGGCCTGGGGCGTGGAGCGCGAGGTGCTGGCGCGCTTCGGCGGCGCCGACATCGCGCCGGAGCGGATCGCGTTCACGCGCGAGACGTACACCTTCGACTTCGCCGGGCCGCCCGCTGACCTGGTCGGCGAGTTCAGAAAGTTCTACGGCCCGACCATGAGCGCGTTCGAGGCCGCAGAGAAGTCCGGCCGCGCCGGCGAGCTGGCGGGCGAGCTGGTCGCCCTGTTCGAGCGCCAGAACCAGAGCGCGACCGCCGGAACGACGTCCATCCCCGCGACGTTCCTGCGCGTCACCGTCAAGGTCTGAGCGAAGGAGCAGGCGCTCGAAGTCGAGCGCCACCGGACGCCGCCGAGCTCGGCGAGCAGAGTTTCGGTCGCTCAGGTGGTCGCCTCGCGGGCTTCGACGGCCCGGGAGCCCGGATCCCCATCTCGAGCAGGGCGACGGCACGCGGCCGATGCGCTTCCGCATGGTCCTGCCGAAGGGTTACAGCTTACCGTCGCCGGAGTGTCACCGACGCAGAGCGAGCACTTTCGCGTGCTCCGCGGCGCCCTCGGGCTGGGCAAGGTCGACGTGAAGCCGGTCGAGACCTTCGACGCTGGGCCCGGCGTCCCGCACCTGCGCAACCCGGTCGATGAGCCCGACGCCCCGCTACGGCGAGACGAGCCGCGCGGCCATCTTCTTGAGCCGGGGCGACTCGTAAAACTCGAGGCAGTTCATGATCGCGAGGTTCGCGTGTCCCTGGACGGCCGGTCGAGCCGCGTCGATCGATTCAGCCGCAGCGGTGACCCGATCGTATGGCTCCTGGTCAGTCAACCTGCCCATTTGGAAATATCCGTTCGCGACGCGTTCCGCGTCGTCTCCGAAGGGAGTCTTGTCGTAAGCCTTCGCGAGGCAGCGCCCGAAGGCGAAAGCGCGGAGCAAGTCGGCTTCTGTTGCAGGCCGCTCCAGTCCAACGCGATTGCTCGGGAGCGCGAAAAGGACGGCGATGATCACAAGAGCTTTCATGGGTTTGTCTCCCAGAAGTACGCGTACATAGGCCCCTTCATCCAGTAACAGTCCCCCACGCAGGCTGCCCTCAGAGTGGGGGGCCGCCCGTTGTTGACCGAAATCTGAAAAAGATCGGCGTGTCCGGAGGCGTTGAAGTCGGCGTACCTTCCACGCCACTCGAAGACGATGATTCCTTGAGTCATCCCATTGATCGGGGTCTTGAAGCTGTCTGCATGGTACCCGTCCCAGATCAAAACACCTTCATGAAAGCGGGCGTTCAGGTACCGGCGAACGTCGCCCGCTCGAATGAGATAGAGCTCACTTGCGGCAATCGGAGTCGAAGGGTCCGCGACCGATCGCGAGCGCCGATACAGAATGCCGCGAGCGATTCTTCGAACAGGAATTCCGGCCCGATTGAGGCAGTAGCTCATTCGCACGGCGCACGTGTTGTCGACGTCGCTGACCACGGTGCGGACTTCGCCCCCAATCGAGTCCAGAAGCTTTGGGGTGGGGAAGCGTTGGTGATCGGGGTAGGCCGCCACGAGGCGCGCGAAGGAGACTGGAATGCGCTGCATGGCCCGTCATCGGCTACCGGCTGGAAAAGGTTCCGGGTCGTCGTGCGCGCGACGCCTGGTTGTCCAGGGCGCCGCCAGGCAGGTGACGCACCTCAGGAGGCCCGATACCCGATAGACTCACCGGTTCATGCAGCTGGTGATCGCCGAGAAGCCGTCCGTCGCCCGCGATCTGGCGCGGGTCCTGGGCGTGC
>CAZTZM010000042.1:0-1764 GCA_964618005.1 uncultured Myxococcales bacterium | reverse complement strand
TCCTGCACCTCCGGGATCTCGTCGATCTCCACGGTGAAGAACCCGTCGGTCTGGGTGAAGCGGCGGATCGCCGCGCGGCGCTTCCCCTCGACGAGGACCTTGACCGTCCCGTCGGGGAGGCGAAGCAGCTGGATGATCGTGCCGATCGTCCCGATGGTGAAGATGTCCTCGGGGACCGGCTCGTTCGTCTTCGCCTTACGCTGCGCGGAGAGGAAGATCTCCTTGCCGCTCGCGGCCCCCTTCCCCATCGCCTCCTCCAGCGCGCCGATCGACTTCTCGCGACCGACGAACAGCGGAACGACCATGTGGGGAAAGACGACGATGTCGCGCAGCGGCAACAGAGGAACGCGACGGGGACCCTTCTTCTCGTCGTAGCGATCGGACATGCGACGACAGTTATCGTAGCGCCGCTGGCCGGCGGACGCCAAATTCAAATGTGGTCGAGCTTACGGGCTCGAACGCGACCGCAATGGGTCGTGGGCGGAATTACAGGCCCCCGGTGATCATGCCCGTCCCGTCGTCGTCGGACGTGTCGTTGACGGATGGATTTCCGGCATTGTCGTTCACGTCCTCGGGCTCGGCCGACTCCTCGAGGTGCACGACGATCGAATCGACGCGGCCGGGGACCGGCTCCATCGCCGCGGGGCCGAGGTCGACCGTCGGGACGACCACGTCGGCCGAGAGCGTACTGGCCGCCATCAGCGACAGGCCGCCCAGGCCCAGCGCCACGCTCCAGTAGAGGAACGCCGACACGAACAGCAGCGGCATCCAGGCGATCCATCGCGGTGACGGGGCGCGAGAGGCGGAATATCGCTCTTGAAGATCGTGCATGCGAATCCCTCCTAGGGTCGTTTCAGGGTCAGGACGCCGATCGTTCGCCAGCGGCCGCCTGTCCCTTCTGGTACATGAACAGCGGCTGCTGGCCCTTCTGAATCGTCTCTTCGTTGATCACGACCTCGCGGATCGGCGTTCCGGTGGTCGGGACCTCGAACATGATATCGAGCATCGCCTGTTCGAGGATGGCCCTCAAGCCGCGCGCGCCCGACTTGTGCTTCTGGGCGTCGGCGGCGACGGCCTGCAGCGCGCCCTTGGTGAACCGCAGCTTGACGCCGTCCATCTCGAACAGCTTCTGGTACTGCCGCACCAGGGCGTTCTTGGGCTTGGTCAGGATGTCGATCAGCGCCGTCTCGTCCAGCTCATGCAGCGGGGCGATGACCGGCAGGCGGCCGACGAACTCCGGGATCATGCCGTACTTGAGCAGATCCTCCGGCTGGACCTCACGCAGGAGGTCCCACACGCGGCGCTCCTTCTTGGACTGAATCTTGGCGCCGAAGCCGATCTGCTTCTGGCCGATCCGCTGCTCGATGATGTCCTCGAGCCCGACGAACGCGCCGCCGCAGATGAACAGGATGTGGGTCGTGTCGACCTGCAGGAACTCCTGCTGCGGGTGCTTGCGGCCGCCCTTGGGCGGGACGTTGCAGACCGTCCCCTCCAGAATCTTGAGCAGCGCCTGCTGGACACCCTCGCCCGACACGTCGCGGGTGATGCTGGGGTTCTCCCCCTTGCGCGCGATCTTGTCGATCTCGTCGATGTAGACGATCCCGCGCTGCGCCTTCTCGATGTCGTGGTCGGCGTTCTGCAGCAGGTTGACGATGATGTTCTCGACGTCCTCGCCGACGTACCCGGCCTCCGTCAGGTTCGTGGCGTCCGCGATGGCGAACGGCACGTTGAGGATCTTGGCCAGGGTCTGCGCCAGCAGCGTCT
>CAZTZM010000041.1:0-8075 GCA_964618005.1 uncultured Myxococcales bacterium | reverse complement strand
ACAAGAACCCGATGATGCGGCAGATGGACCTGATCAACTTCACCAAGAACGTGGCCCTGCTGGCCTCGTCCCTGATGTTCCTGGCCATCCCCCGCCCCTGGCCCTACAGCGTCGAACGAAGGGTCCGCTTCGCCCTCCGATCGCCGGTGTAGGCCGGCTCTAAGAGCTCGCGGACGTGTAGAACCCCAGCGCCAGGCGCCAGACGCGGCGGGCTAGGGTGGCGAAGACGAGGCCGCCGGCCAGGGCGGCGGCGGCGGTCTTGCCGTCGAGGCGGCCGAGGAGCGCCAGCGCGGGGTAGGTGGTGAGGAGCGCGATCGGGAAGACGAAGGTGAAGACGACGCGCAGGGCGCCGCGGAAGACGCTGATGGGCCAGCGGGCGGCGTCGAACAGCGAGCCGAACAGGTAGGAGAGGTTGTCGACCTTCACCACCCAGAACGCGGCGCTGATCACCAGGATCCAGATCGAATACAAGATGACGACCGCCAGCGCGATAAAAGCGACGCCGGCGCCCAGCGCAGGGAGCGTGGGCGCGCGCCCCAGCCTGGCGAAGGCGTAGACGAAGATCGCCAGCGCGCCGGCCACGTCGACCACGTGCCAGGGCTCGATCTTGGCGGTCGAGACCAGGAACTGCGCGTCGGCCGGCTTCAGCAGCACGAAGTCGAGCGTGCCGCGGCGGACGTGCTCGACCACCGCGGTGAGGCTGGGGCTGACGGCCCCCTCCAGCACGGCGTGCAGCAGCGTGAACCAGCCAACGACGATCAGCGACTCCGGGAACGTCCAGCCGGCGACCGACTGGCGCACGCCGAACACGACCAGGATCGGGGCCAGCGTCACCCCCATCCAGAGCAGCGCGATCAGGCCGCGCACGATGAAGTCGGCGCGGTACTGCATGGCGCTCAGCGCCGAGACCGCGATCTGCGCGCGCAGGAGGCCGGCATACCGGCGCGCCAGCGCCAGCGGGCCGGCCGGACGAAGCGCGACGGCGGAATCGGCCACCGTCATCCCCCGTAGGCCGAGAACCGTCGCACGCCCGCGCGCCACACGGCCAGCGCGGCGATCGCGAACAGCGCCGCGTAGCCCCACTGCGCGGCCAGCGCCTCCAGCGCCTGCCGTCGATCGAGGAGGCCAATCAGCGTCTCCACCGGGAAGCCGAGCAGGAACCGGAACGGCAGCACGTCGGCGGCGCCGCGCACCCAGCGTGGCAACGCCTCCAGCGGGATGAGGTAGCCCGACAAGATGGCGTGGATCCCCAGCCACAGCTCGAAGATCCCCAGCGCGCTTTCGAGAAAGAACGACAGCGAGCCCATGAGGACCATCATGAAGAAGTTCAACAGCCAGGCGCCGGGCAACGACGCCGCCAGGATCAGGCCCAGGATCGGATCGTGGCGCAGCAGCCGATCCGACCCCGTGTAGATCAGGATGGCGACCACGGGCGAGATCACCAGCGCGCGCATCGGCACCGCCGAGAGGTGGTCGGCCGCCAGCGACAGCACCGGGTGGATCGGGCGCAGCAGCTTGGTCGACAGCGTGCCGTCGCGGATCTCCATCGAGAGCTGCCAGACCGCCCAGTTGCTGGTCAGCAGGCGCACCGCCAGGATGCCCAGGTAGTAGGCGGTGAAGGTGCGTTGATCGAAGCGGCCGACGGGGCCGTCCGCCGCGACCGCCCGCCAGATCGCCAGCATGACCAGGGGCATGTTGGTGGTGAGGACCCAGACCACGAACTCGGCGCGGTAGGCGACCACCTCGGACACGCCGACCCGCAGCAGGGTCGGGAAGGCTTTGAGGGCGCGGGCCGTCGCGCTGGGCAGGCCCGGGCGCGGCGGCGGCGCGGCGGAAGCACCCTCGGCGCGCTGAGCGGTCATCCCTGCACGCGCGCCGCCGGGCGCTCGCGGCTGGTGCCGAACAGCTCGCGCATCACCTCCTCCAGCGGCGCGTCCTCGATCGTCAGGTCGACGATCGGCAGCGTCGCCAGCGCGTCGCGCACGACCGCTTGCAGGCGCTCATGCGACACCGAGAGCACCGCTTGCGCGGCCGCGATCGAGACGACCGGCGCCAGCTTCTCCAGATCGGCGCGCTCCACGACCCGCGACAGGCGCAGCGTCAGCCGCTTGTCGGGCCGCACCCGCCGCGCCAACTCGCGCAGGTCGCCGTCGTAGATCAGGTGGCCGCGATCGATGACGACCACCCGCGGGCAGAGCGCCACCACGTCGTCCATGTAGTGGCTGGTCAGCAGCACCGCGGCGCCGAAGCGCTGGTTGTAGTCGCGCACGAAGTCACGCATCTTGGCCTGCATCGAGACGTCGAGCCCGATCGTCGGCTCGTCGAGGAACAGCACCCGCGGCCGGTGCAGCAGCGCCGCCACCAGCTCGCACTTCATCCGTTCGCCCAGCGACAGCTGCCGCGTCGGCTTGTTGATGAGGTCGCCGATCTCCAGCAGCTCGACCAGCGTCCGCACCGTCTCCTGGGCCTGGGCGCGCGGCACGTCGTAGATGGCGCGGTTGAGCGCGTAGGTCTCGGCCGGCGGCAGATCCCACAAGAGCTGCTGCTTCTGCCCCATCACCAGCGTGATGAGCTGCAGGAAGCGCGGATCGCGGGTGTGGGGCACGTAGGAGCCGACGCGCACCGTGCCTGAGGTCGGGTGCAACAGCCCAGCCAGCACCTTGAGCGTGGTCGTCTTGCCGGCGCCGTTCGGCCCCAGGAAGCCGACGCGTTCGCCGGGGGCGATCTGGAACGACAGGTCTTCGACCGCCTTGACGAGCTCGTAGCGGCGCCGCAAGACAGAACGGAGGGCCGCGCCGAGACCAGGCGCGCGCTTGTGAACGCGATAGCTCTTCGAGAGATTTCGGACGTCGATCAGCGTGTCGGGCATGGCGGCGAGTGGATGAGGCCGTGAGGGAGAGACAGGTGAGCTTCAATCGTACACGCGTAACCGGACCCACGATGCGAGTTACGGCGGTGTAACCAATTCAGGCACTTGACGGAGGCGGGGCGTCATCGAGGGTGAGACTCCGAGGCTGGTTCCATTCTTGCTGATTTCAGTATCAAGATGAGAGGCGACATTGTGAGGGAGGAGAAGGGGGAACGTCGCAACCGCATCCTGATCGTCGACGACGATCGCGACGCGCGCGAGATGTTCGGAACGGTGCTGGCGGACGCCGGCTACGCGGTCGAGGTGGCGCAAGACGGCTTCGAGGCGATGGAGAAGTTGCCGCAGTCTCGGCCCGATCTCGTGCTGACCGACCTGCGGATGCCGGGCATGCACGGCGTCGATCTGGCGCAAAAGATCCGGAGCCAGAGCGACGTACCCGTGGTGTTGACCACCGGGATGGAGACGTTCGATCTCTGCACCGGGGCCGACGCCTATGGCGCGGTGGCTTGCCTGTTGAAGCCGGTCAACCTGGAGGACCTGCTCTGGACGATCGATTGCGCGCTGGCCTGCCGCCCGGCGCGACGGCCCGCGCCGCTGGCTTGAGGGGGCCGAACCCGCCGCCGCGGGCGGGCGGGCCCGCGGCGGTCAGCGACCTTCACGCTTGGGGACGATCAGGACCGGGCAGGGGGAATGCTGGACCACGCGCTCGGCGTTGCTGCCCAGCAGCGCGTGCGCCAGGCCGCTGCGGCCGTGCGTCCCCATGACGATGAGATCGGCCTGGGTCGACCGCGCGCGCTCGACGATCTCCGTGTCCGGGCGGCCGATCAGCGTGGAGCTCTCGCAGGCGACGCCGGCGGCGCGCACGCGCTCCGCTTCGGCGGCCAGCCCCTCTTCGGCGCGCTCGAGCACGCGGCCGAAGTCGACCGGCAGCGTCGCCACGTCGATGGGCGGCGGCAGCGGGTAAGCCATCTCGACCGCGACGTGGACCAGGTCCAGCCGCGCCCCGAACATGCGTGCGAACGCCATGGCGGTGGCCAGCGCCTCCTGCGACGGGTCGGAGAAGTCCGTGGGCACGAGGATCCGTTTGATGGCCGTCAGGTCCACGGGCTGAACCTAGGCACGAATCCGCCGCGGACAAAGCCCAGCCGTGCCGGAGAGCGGGACGGGGCGCTTGACGGCCCTGCGCCGCCTCTGGCAGGAAGGCGCGATGTCCAGCCAGGTCATCGCCCCCCGTATCCGCGGCTTCATCTGCCTGAACGCCCATCCCGCCGGCTGCGCCGCCAACGTCGACGCCGAGATCGCCGTCGCCCGCCAGGCGGCGCCCGGCAGCGGCCTGGGTGCGGCACTGGTGATCGGCGCCAGCACCGGGTACGGGCTCTCCAGCCTCATCAGCGCCGTGTTCGGCTATGGCGCGCGCGGCACGGCCGTCTGCCTGGAGCGCCCGCCCCAGGGCGACAAGCCCGGCTCGGCCGGCTGGTACAATCTGGCGGCGGCTCAGGCGCGCGCCCAGGCCGCCGGGCGCGAGATCGCCGTCATCAACGGCGACGCCTTCAGCCGCGAGATCAAGGACCAGACGCTGGCCCGCCTGAAGAAGAGCGGCGTGAAGCTCGACTCGATCGTCTACAGCCTGGCGGCGCCCAAGCGGACCGATTCTGCCGACGGCGTCACCTACAGCTCCGTGCTGAAGCCGCTCGGCGCGTCTTTCCACAGCAAGAGCATCAACCTGGGCAACGACCAGGTCGTGGCGGTCGAGATCGCGCCGGCCACGGACAGCGAGGTCGAGGCGACGCGCAAGGTGATGGGGGGCGAGGACTTCGCCGCCTGGGTGAACGCGCTGGCCGAGGCCGACCTGCTGGCGCCGGGCTGCCGCGCGGTCGCCTACAGCTACATCGGGCCGGCGCTGACGTTCCCCATCTACCGGTCGGGGACGATCGGGCGCGCCAAGGAGCACCTCGAGAAGACGACCCGCGCGCTGTCGGCCATGCTGGCGTCGCGCCTGGGCGGCGCCGCCTACGTCAGCGTGAACAAGGCGCTGGTCACGCAGGCCTCGGCGGCCATCCCGGTGGTCCCGCTCTACATCAGCATCCTCTACCGGGTGATGAAGGAGAACGGGACCCACGAAGGGACCGCGCAGCAGATCGCGCGGATGTACCGCGACCACCTGGGGCCGGGGCTCCAGCCGGCGACCGACGCCGAGGGGCGGATTCGCCTGGACGATCTCGAGCTGGCGCCCGACGTTCAGGCGCGCGTCTCGGCGGTGTGGAAGCAGGTCACGACCGAGACCTTGTCGACCATCACCGACTACCCCGGCTTCCGGACCGACTTCCGCCGGCTGTTCGGGTTCGAGGTGCCGGGCGTCGACTACGCCCAGCCCGTCGAGACCGACGTTCCGCTCGCGCTGGGCTAGCGCGGGCTAGCGCCGGGCTAAGCGCAGGGCTAGCGCCACTTCAGGTTGATCTGATCGAGGGTCGAGGGCGCTTCGCCCGGCCGGACGCCAGCCCGCCGTATCCGCGCGTCCGGCGAGCGCGACCAAGCGGCGGTTAGCTTCGTTCGGGCGTAGCGTCCGCGCCGCGCGGTAGCCGCAAGCGACGGCCGCTAGCAATGCCCTCGCGGGCGCCTGCCCAGATTTCGTGCGGGCTCGAAGCGCGCGGCCCGAGTCACTGCCGACGGCCGCACGATGGCGCTCGCCGGACGCGCGGATACGGCGGGCTGGTGTCCGGCCCAGCGAAACGAACCACGCCCGACGACGTGCCGCCGGTTAGTTACTTCGGCATCGGCTCGTCGTCGGACCCGGCGGCCGGCTTCTTCGCCGGCTTCTTCGCCGGCTTGGCGGGTTTGGCCTTGTCGGCCGGCGCCGCGCTGCCGTTGGCGCCCTTGGCCCCCTTCTTCCCGTGCGGCTTGCGATCGGGTGAGGGGTTGATGTCCTCGGCCTCTTGCTGGTTCTGGATCTGTTCCTTCGGCGACAGCAGGCGGAACTCGATGCGGCGGTTCTTCTCCTGGCCTTCCTTGGTCTCGTTGTCGGCGATCGGCTTGTCCGGCCCGTAGCCGATGGTGCCGATCCGCTTCTCGTCGATGCCGGCCGACACCAGGAACTCCTTCACCGCCACGGCGCGCTTGCGCGACAGCTTCATGTTGAACTCGCGCTTGCCCTCGTTCGAGGTGTGGCCCGAGATCTCCACCCGCAGCGCCGGGTAGTCCTTGAACACCTGCACCGCCTTCTTCAGCGTCGGGAACGACGAGGCCTTGATGTCGGCCGAGTTGCGGCGGAAGTTGATGCCGCCGACGACGCCGCTGAACTGCTTGACCTGCGCCGGCACCTCGTCGGGGCAGCCGTCCTCGTCCTGATAGCCGTTCTTGGTCTCCGGCTCGTTCGGGCACTTGTCCTCGGCGTCCGGGATGCCGTCCTTGTCGTTGTCCGGATCCGGGCAGCCGTCCTCGTCCTCGAAGCCGTCCTTGTCCTCGGCGTCGTTCGGGCACTTGTCCTTCGAGTCGACGATGCCGTCCTTGTCGGTGTCCTCCTCGGGGCAGCCGTCGCGCTCGGGCGGGCCGGCCTTGTCGGGGCACTTGTCCTTGCGGTCGACGACGCCGTCCTTGTCGGTGTCCTTGTCGGGGCAGCCGCCGTTCTCGGGCGGGCCGGCCTCGTTCGGGCACTTGTCCTCGGTGTCGGGGATGCCGTCGCCGTCGGTGTCCTTGACCAGCGGCGGGGGCGGGGGCGGCGCCGCCGCGTGGCCTCCCAGCGTGATCCCGGCGCCGAGGGTCAGCTCCCATTCACGCGAAAAGCCGTTGTCCGTGATGTTCGGCGCTGCCAGCAGGCGGCCGTCGAGACGGATGTGGAAAAGGTTGGTGACGGCGTAACGAACGCCGGCGCCGACGTAGAAGTTGGCGTCGGTGTCGCTGCCGATCGGGATCGTCGACTTGCTCTCGCCTGACAGGACGCTGGTGGCGCCCACACCGGCCAGCACGAACGGCATCACGCGGGCGTGCGGAAGGATGTTGAAGCGCAGATGCGCGCGCCAGGCCAGGAGCAGGATGCTCGAGTCGGTCTGGTTGTCCTTGGTGGGCATCAGCCCCGCTTCGCCTTCCAGCACGAACATGGGGTGCAGCACCAGGCCGGCGCGCAACCCGAACGTGGGCGAGCTCTTGGGGCTGGGCGAGGCCGGATCGTCCGGCGTGCCGAGCTCGAGATTGTTGGCGAACCAGTGGTAGCCGCCGTAGACGCCCAGCTCGACTTTGACCCCTTCGCGGTTCTCCTGGGCTTGGGCGCGCGTTCCGACAAATGACAGGCCAGCGGCGACGGCAACAGCCAGTCCAACGCGCAATCTACCTCGGGGGCTCTTTGGCATAGGCATCGACTATAAACCCGTTTCTGAAGCTCCGACACTTCGCAGCGACGGAGCGGGGGGGAAACTTTAGGCACGCGGCCAGCTTTCTCGTGCAGCGCGTGTGTTTTTTTACGTCGATGTGAGTGGTTGTCTCCGTGGTGTCCGCCGCGCTATAAGCTCTGCGCCGTCCGACGGCCGACCCGCCATCCGAGGAGCTTTCAATGATCCGTTCCGCCGCCAAGCTCGCTGCCGCTGCGCTGTTCTTGTTCTCGATCGCGATCGGGACGGCCCGCGCGGGCGACGAAGGGAAGTGCACCATCGCCACCAAGCCCGACACCCAGATCGGGAAGGCGTGCGCCAAGGGCGGTCGGGCCGAGGCCAAGAAAGAGATGAAAGAGATGGTCAAGGTGGCCAAGGCCAACGGGCAGAAGTTCACCTGCGACGGTTGCCACAAGGACCTGGACACCTACGCGCTGACCAAGAACGGTCCCGACGATTTCAAGAAACTGGAAGCCGCGCAGAAGAAGTAGTCGCCGCGACCCAACGAGGAGCGCGCGGCCGGGTCGGTCGCGTTGACAGGAACGATGAAAACCATCACTGAATTTTCTGGGATCGTGCTCCGCGAAGCGGCGCAGGTGCGGCGCGCGCACCGTTCGTCGCCGGCGGTTGCATCGCCTGCGCCCACCGCCGAGACGCCGCCCGAGCCCGCGCCGGTCGAAGAGGCCGCGGGGGCTCTACCACCCGAGCTGAGCCCGGAGATGGTCGCCGCCGCGGAGGCGGTCGAGTCCGGCGCGGCGGCGCCCGCGGAGGCCAGCGAGTCGCCGGCGGAGGCCAGCGAGTCGCCGGCGGAGGCCAGCGAAGCGCCGGCGGAGGCCAGCGAAGCG
>CAZTZM010000040.1:0-2390 GCA_964618005.1 uncultured Myxococcales bacterium | reverse complement strand
GTGACCGAACAGCTCCGCCTCCAGCAGCGTGTCCGGAAAGGCGGCGCAGTTGACGGCCACGAACGGCTTCCCGCGCCGTGGCCCCCGCTCGTGCAGCGCCCGCGCGACCAGCTCCTTGCCGGTGCCGCTCTCGCCGCGGATCAAGACGGGGGCGTGGCTGGTGGCGATGGTGTTGACCCGGTCCATCAGCCGGAGCATCTGCGTCGAGCGGCCGATGACGGTCTCGTCGGCGCTGTGCTCGGCCAGCTGCGCGCGCGCTTCGTCCAGCTCGCGCAAGAGGGCCCGGTGCTCGGCGATGCGCTGGACGCGCAGGGTGATCTCGTCGATGTCGAACGGCTTGGTCAGGTAGTCGTGCGCGCCGTCCTTCACCGCCGCCACGGCGTCTTGCACCGCGGCGAACGCGGTCATCAGAATGACCGCGGTGTCAGGCGACTCCTGACGCGTCCGCCGGAACAACGTCAGGCCGTCGACGCCCGGCAGCCGCACGTCGCAGATCATGACCTCGAAGACCTGCTGGCCGATCATCTCCAGGGCCTGGGCGCCGCTGGTCGCGACGCTGACCCGGTGGCCGGCATCCGTCAGCGCTTCGCCGGCGGCGAGCCCGATGTCGGGCTCATCGTCGACCAAGAGCACGTTCAGCGAGTCGCACCCCGTGGTCACGGGGCCCTTCGACTCACCCGAGGAGAGGCCGGACGCCGGGGAGGTCATCGAGGATTCTTTAAGGTCGGTGGCGCACCAAACAAGACCGAGGAGCCGGCCCATTTGCGCGCGCTGGGCTGATCGCGGTAACGGCCGAGCCTGAGATGTCACCGGGCCGGAACGGCCGCGCGCCATGAATTTGGCTAACCGCCGGAAATTGCGAAACGACCGGCGCACGCTCGGGCTGGCATCAAGGCTGCAGGCATCAAGTCTGCAAAGAGAGGCGTGGCGGAGGGATATCGATGCGATCAGTGCTGTTGCGATGGGGGTTCGCGGTTGTCATCGGGTCGGCCTGGGGGGCCATCGTGCCGCCCCGTTCACACGTGGCCGCGTCGCAACAGCCGGTGAGGATCGCGCAAATCAGTCTGGCGCGTCGTTAGGCGACTGGAACGGGCATCACGCTTTTGACAAGGGGGGCAGACGCACAATTCTGAGCTTTTTTTTGATAATGCCCCACCCGGGCACGCACATATCCGCCAGTTAACTCTCCCGGGGGGACATTTCATGACGCGCTTCAATGGACCAAGAAAGTTTTTGCTGGCGATCGGCGGATGCGCCGCGCTGGCCCTGATCGTGGCTGCGCCGGGCTGCGGTAGCTCTGGCGGCGGCGACGGCACCGGTGGCAGCGGTGGCGACACGGAGACCACCGGCAGCGGCGGTAGCTCCGGAACAGGGACGGGCGGCACGACCTCCACCGGCAGCGGTGGTCGCGGTGTGACGACGACCGGGACTGGCGGCGAGACCGGCACCACCGGGACTGGCGGCGAGACCGGCACCACCGGTAGCGGCGGCAGTGGCCCGGGGACGGGCGAGGCCGGCCGTGGCGGTACGGGCACTGCCGGTCGCGGCGGTGGCTTCACCGGGGCGGCTGGCGAGACCGGGACGACGGGCGCGGCTGGTCGGCCGGGTCTCACGGGCGCGGCTGGTCGGCCGGGTCTCACGGGCGCGGCTGGTCGCACGGGTCGCACCGGGGCGGCTGGCGAGACCGGGACGACGGGCGAGGCTGGTCGCACGGGTCGTACCGGGGCGGCTGGCGAGACCGGGACGACGGGCGCGGCTGGTCGCACGGGTCGCACCGGGGCAGCCGGCGAGACCGGGACGACGGGCGAGGCGGGTGCGAGCGGGACGACCTGCCGCTTCGGCGCGGCTTGCTCGGCTGGCGATAGCTGCGACGAGGGCGGGGAGACCTGCACCTGCGGAGCCAACGATCGTTATACCTGCGTGCGCGGCGCCGGCGGCGCCGCTGGCTAACCCGAGCCCTCTACACGCCTGAATGTGGACGGCGGCTGCGAGCCAGCTCTCGCGGCCGCCGTTTTCCATTCAAGCCCCCTCAGATGGCGTGGACGTCGTCGCCCGCGGCAGCCTCCGCGGGCTCCGGCTCCGACGGTTGTTGTTCACCCTCGGCGGCCAGCAGGTCGCGCAGCTCCTGGCCGCTGATGGTCTCCTTCGCCAGCAACACCTGCGCGGCCCGCAGCAGGACCTCGTGTCGCTGTGAGAGGATCTCGGTGGCGCGCTCGCGCTGTTCGTCGATGATCCGGCGGACCTCGTCATCGATGGCGCGCGCGGTCTGCTCGCTGTAATCGCCGCGCAGCTGCGGCTCGGCCGGCGACTGGAACAGAAAGCTGCGCCGGTCCTTCTCGAAGCTGACCTGACCGACCCGCGGGCTCATGCCGAACGTCTTCACCATGCTG
>CAZTZM010000039.1:0-9269 GCA_964618005.1 uncultured Myxococcales bacterium | reverse complement strand
CGCGCGGCGGGCGGACCGAACGCGACCCGCATGCCGGCGATCCCGGGATCGGCCGACTCGAAGACCTCGATCACGTGCGCCGGTTGCTCGACGCCGTCGCCCTTCAGCACCAGAAACGTCCCGGTGGGAAGAGGCTCCGCGAACCCGATGTACGCGCCCGCGGCGTCCCAATCGCGCACCCGCGTGGACCGGCCCACCACCACACCCGCAAAGCGAACTTCGATGGAGCGAACCTCGATCGTGTTCTCCACGCCACGATAGTAACACGCGCGCGGCGCGCCTCGGGTGCGCTCCCGCCTCTTGAACTTGCAGAACCACCGGCATAAGGTCGTCCGAGAATTCCGTCGATATGTCGGACAGCATCGGACCGAGGAGGAGCGTCGCTTTGAAGATGTGCGGGAAACGCAGCTGGACCATGCTGGCGGTCGCGATCGGCGTGTTCGGGTTCGTGGGGTTGTCGGCCGGGACGGCCCGCGCGGGAGAGGAAGACGATCTCCAGCGCCAGATCGACACGCAGAAGGCCTCCGTGGCGGACCTGGAGCGACTGGACGATCTGAAGGCGGTGACCGACGAGATCGCCCGCCTGAAGTCGTGGCTCGATGAAGCCTGGGGGCTGCGGGCCAAGCACGAATACGACGAGGTCCGCGAGGTCCTCGACCGCGCGTTGAAGCAAGAGGATCTCATCCGCGCGCAGATCACGGTCTCCAAGCTGCGCGTCCAGGAGCAGAAGCACGAGGCGGCGCTGAAGGACGTCAAGGAGCGGATCGCCCGCACCCGCAAGACGCTGCAGGAGACCAGCGACAAGAAGAAGGCGCTCGAAAGGAGTGCGCAGTGAGCGCGGGGCGGAATCGACTTTACGCTTCGCTCGGGGCTCTGTTGATCGGCGGCGGTCTGGCCTGCGCCACGCCGCCCAAGCCGCGCGAGCTGGACGCGTTCGACAACCTTCGCAAGGCCAACGAGGCGCGACTGCCGGACGTCTCCAAGCGCGCGCCCGACCTGATGGCGGAGGCCGATCGCCGCGCCACCACCGCGCGCGAGAACTGGCAGTCGAACGACCTGGATGAGTCGCGCTCCAACGCGCTCATGGCGCAGGTCAAGCTGAAGACCGCCATCGCGCTCTACGATCAAGATCAGCTGAAGGCGCAGATCCAGAGCCTGTCCAGCCAGCAGGCGCAGTCGGAAGAGGAATACACCAGCCTGTCGAAGGATCTGGCCAGCGAGCAAGAGAAGGTCGCCCTGCTGCAGAAGTATGTCGACGCCCGCAGGACCGCCGAGGCCGACAAGCAGCGCCTGTCGCAGGAGATGTCGAGCGAGCAGCAGAAGGCGCAGGCCGAGCAGGAGCGCCTGTCGCAGCAGCTGGCCTCCGAGCAGAAGATCGCGGCGGCGCAGCTGTCGCTGCGGACGGCCGACACCGTCGAAGCGGCCAACTACGCCAAGGACGACTACGCGGCCGCCGGCGATCTGCTGGCCAAGGCGGAGGTCGCGCTCAAGCAGAACGACTACGCCGGCGCGCAGTCGGCCGCCGACGCGGCGAAGAAGAGCGCCGACCAGGCCGTCGCCACGGCCAAGCCTCAGTACGAGAAGGCCGAGGAGTCGAACCAGAACAAGGCGCGCAACGACGCCCTGGCGCGTGAGGCGCCCACCATCCCTGGGGTGAAGGTCCGCATCGATCCGCGCGGCGACCTGCAGCGGCTGGTGATCGTCGTCCCGGAGCTGTTCACCAAGCGCAACCCGAACATCGCGCCGGGGCACGACAGCACGCTGGACGGCGTGGCGGCGCTGCTGAAGAAGTACCCCAGCTATCCGGTGCAGGTGGTCGGCTACACCGACAACCGCGGCAAGGAGACCGAGTTGATCGCGGTCTCCGCGGCGCGGGCGCAGGCGGTCTACTCGGCGCTGGCCGAGCGCGGGGTGGAGACCAAGCGCCTGATGGTCAGCGGGCTGGGGGGCGAAGAGCCGTTCGTCGACAACCGATCGGCGGCCGGACGCGCCAAGAACAACCGGGTCGAGATCGTCTTCCTCTATCATTAGATTAGGGCTCCGGCGACGCACCTCGCGCGCGCGCCGCGGCAGACCGGACAAACGCTTTTCTATTCATCGGGTTGGGGGCGCGGGGGCCGCTTGGTTTCGTCGCGGCACCCGTGCTAGGGTAGGCCCCCTCCCCTGGCCCGTCGGCCTGTCCGCTTCGCCTCGCTTTGCAGTGTTTGGGGGTCTCGCGCATGCCCACCGTTCGCGAATACGAAGCCGCCCTGCAACGCAACCCTGCCGACACGGAAGCCTTCGTGGCGCTCCGCAAGGCATACCGTCAGGCGCAAAAGCATGACCGTTTGGTCACGCTTTACGAGACCCGTGCGCAGGCGATCGAAGACAACGCCAAGGCCGGCGAGCTGTTCTACCTGGCCGCTGAGCTGCGCCTCGACCAGCTGAGTGACCCCGAGGGGGCCGAGGCCGATTTGGTCAATGCGGTCGACCGCGACCCGGGCCACATCCGCGGCGCCGCCCGGCTGAAGGACATCTACCGCGAGCAGGGTCGGACCGCCGACTACATGACCATGCTCGAGATGGAGGCGGCGGCCGTCGCGCGCACGCGCGACCCCGCCCGCATCGGCGAGCTGGAAGCGGAGATGGGGCAGCTGTTCCAGAACCACTTCGCCAAGCTGGAACGGGCGGTCCGGAACCCGCAGCGCGCCGGCAAGCTGTCCCCTGATCACATCAAGTCGATCGAGTCGGCGCGCAAGATCTACCGCGCGCTGGGCGACTTCCGCGCCGTCGTCCGCCTCTACGAGCTGGAGCTGGAGGGAACCACCGACGCCCGCCGCCGCGCCGACCTGTTGCTCGGCCTCGGGCGCGTGCTGGGCGAGAAGCTCGAGGAGCTGGACGCCGCCGCGCAGCGCCTGTCGGAGGCGGTCCGGATCCGGCCGCGCGACGAGAAGGCGCTGGAGCTGCTGGCCGGCGTCTACGCCAACCCCAACTGGATCGGCGCCGACGGCATCGAGCGCGCGGCGGCGATCTACTTCCAGGTCGGGCGCCGCCGGCAGGAGGCAGGCGACACCGAGAACGCCATCGCCTCGCTGCGCAGAGCGCTGCAGGTGGTCCCCGGCCACGGCGAGTCGTCGGAGCTGCTCGAGCGGGTCTACTACGACGCGCGCCGGTTCCAGGAGCTGGATCGCTACTACCGCGAGCGGATCGCCGCGGCGACCGCCGAGAGCGAGCGGATCGACTTCCTCTACAAGCGGGCGCAGCTGGCCGAAGGCGAGCTGGGCGATCGCGCCGAGGCGCAGCGGATCTACAACGAGATCTCGCTGGTCGAGCCGCCGGGGGGACCGGCCTCGGAGAAGCTGGTCGCGCTTTATCTCGCTGGCCACGAGTACGCCAAGCTGGCCGAGCTGCGCGAGCGGCAGCTGGGCGCCGTCGCCGATCCGTCGACCCGCGCCCGCATCATGCTGGAGCTGGCGGCGCTCTACCGCGATCGCCTGGGCGACGCCGATCAGGCCGCCATCTACCTGCACGCGGTGCTGGAGATCGAGCCCGAGAACCAGATCGCGCTGGCCGCTTACGCCGAGCACTTCCGCGAGAAGGGGGACTGGGCGGCGCTGGCCGATCTGCTGGAGTTCTCCTACGAGCGCGCGCGCGTCGCCGGCGCCGCCACCGAGGAGCTGCTGCCGCGGCTGGAGGAGATCGCCGCCGTCACCGAGAAGCAGCTCGGCGATCCGGAGCGCGCGCTGGCCGCCTGGCAGCGGGCCGAGGAGCTGTCGCCCAGCTACGGGCGCGCGCGCGAGGCGCAGCGCCGCATCCTGCTCAAGGCCAAGAGCTGGGATCGCCTGGCCGCGCTGCTGGAGCGAGAGGCCGCCACGCAGAGCGATCCCGCCACGCGCATGGACATCCTGCGCCGGGTGGCGCAGTTGCACCGCGAGAAGCTGGGAAACGCCCGGCGCGCGATCGAGGTCTATCGCGAGATCCTGCGCGCCGATCCGCACGACGCGGTCTCCATGCGCGCGCTGGTCGAGATTTACGAGCGCGAGGGGGACTTCGCCGGCCTGGCGAACGCCCTGCGTGAGCAGATCGAGCTCACGACGTCCAAGCAGGAGCGGGTCGGCCTGCTCCGCCGCGTGCTGGTCATCTACGACGAGCGCACTGGCGATCTGGTTCAGGGGCAGTGGGCGGCCAACGAGATCCTTGCGGCCGTCCCGGGCGATCGCGACACGCTGGCCCGCCTGGAGCGGATCCTGGAGCGCGCCGGCCAGCCGGCCGACCTGGTGCGGGTGCTCGATCTCCACGCCAAGCACGCCGCCAACCCCGACGAGAAGCTGCAGCTCTATCGGCGCATCGCCGAGATCCTCTACAGCAAGCTGCAGGATCCCACCGGCGCGGCCGCGCGCCTGGAAGAGGTCGTCCGCCTGGATCCCGACGACGCCAAGGCGCTGGCGGGGCTGACGCAGATCTACACGGCGCTGGGGCGCCACGAGGATCTGGCGCGCATCCTGGACCTGGAGATCGAGCGGGTCATCGCCGACGCCGCCACGCAGGCGGAGTACCTGCGGCAGCAGGCCCGTCTGGTCGAGGGGACGCTGCGCGACGGGCCGCGGGCGCGCAAGGCCTGGGAGCAGCTCTCCGACCTGCTGCCCACCGACGCGGAGGCGCTGGAGGCGCTGTCGCGCCTCTACACCGCCGAGCAGGCCTGGCCGCTGCTGGTGCGGATCCTCGATCGGCAGGCGCCGCTGGCCACCGAGCCCGGGCGCGCCGTCGAGCTGGCGCTGCAGCGGGCGCAGATCTTCGACGAGAAGATGCGCGACGTCGACGCCGCCGCCGAGGCGCTGGAGCGCCTGATCGCCGAGATCGATCCGCGCAACATCGAGGCCCACGCGCGCCTGCGCGCCTACTACGAGCGCGACGACGACTGGGCCAAGGTGGTCAAGATCGCCGAGCGGCAGCTGGGGCTGACCGAGGATCGCGCCGAGCGGGTCCGGCGTTCGATGGAGCTGGCGGCGCTCATCCGCGACCGCCTGGGCGACGACCGCAAGGCGATCGCCATCTACGAGCGGATCCTGGAGATCGATCCCGAGGATCTGGAGGCGCTGCAGGCCGTGGCGGGCCTCTACCTCAAGACCGCCAACTACCAGCGGCTGGCCTATGCCGACGAGAAGCTGCTCGAGCGCGCGGAGGATCCGGCCGAGCGCCGGCGGCTGCTGATGCAGATCGCCGACATCTACGAGAGCCACCTGGACGAGCCGCGCCGCGGGTTCGAGTGGTACCGCCGCGCCTACCTCGAGGACCCCACCGCGGAGAACCTGCAGGTCGTCGATCACGCCGCCGAGCGGCACGATCTCTACGACGAGCTGATCCAGATCTACGAAGGCGCGCGCGCGCGGGCCACGGAGCCGTTCGAGCAGCTGGCGGCGTCGCTGAAGATCGCGCTCATCTGCGAGGAGAAGCTGAACGATCCGGCGCGCGCGTTCGCGACGCTGGTCGACGCGCTGCCGGCCGATCCGGCCGGCGACGAGCTGCTGCACAACCTCGAGCGCCTGGCCGAGCGGACCGGCGACTGGAAGAGCCTGCTGGACGTCTACGCGCAGGTGGCGCGGGCGCGCACGGAGACCGAGGAGCGGGTCGAGCTGTTGCGGCTGCGCGCCGACGTGCGCGAGAAGCGGATGGGCGATCCGTCGGCGGCGCTCGACGAGACGCTGCGCAGCTTTGCGATCGAGCCGTCCAACCAGCGCACGCAGGAGGAGATCCTGCGTCTGGCCCGGGTGACCGGCCGCTGGGAAGAGGCGATCCGCGTCCAGGGACAGCTGTTCGCGCTGGCCGACGAGCTGCCGCAAAAGCTGACCGTCGCGCGCAACGCCGCGCACCTGGTCGAGCACGAGGTCAAGGATCTCGTGCGCGCCTTCCGCGCCTACCTGAACGCCTTTCGCCTGGCCCCCGACGACGAGGAGATCCTCGGCCACCTGTGGCGCCTGGCGACGCTGATCGGCCGCTACGATCACGGGCTCGCGGAGCCCGAGGTGGTGGAGGCCGAGGCCAGCCAGCCCGTCGACGACGAGGCGATCGCGGCCGAGACGGACGCCGAGAGCGAGCTCGAGACGGAAGCGGCGGCCGAGCCTGCCGCGGAAGGCGACGATCTCGCGGCCGAGGCCGCGGGGACGACGGAGGCGCAAGGCAGTCTCGAAAGCGGCCTCGAAAGCGGCCTCGAAGACGGCCTCGAAGACGGCTTCGAAAACGGCCTCGAAGACAGTCTCGAAGACAGTCTCGAAGACGGCCTGGACGTCGTCTCGGTCGACGTGGACGTCGACGAGGGTGAGTCCGAGGAGAGCCCGCTCGAAGCATCGGCGGCGCGGGCCCATGACGATGGCGCCGACCTGCTGACCCCGCCGCCGGTGACCGCCTCGGGCGAGCCGTTCGACGAGGGCGAAGAGGTCATCGAGGAGATCGGCGACGAGGAGCTGGTCGAAGAGGTGGTCGAGGAGGGCGCGAACGACGAGCTGAGCGCGCGCCCGCCGTCGCCGCCGCCGGAGACGCACGCCGGCCACGGCGAAGAAGACCAGCCCTACGCGACGCCCTGGGAGGAGCTGGCCGCCGCCTACGAATCGCTCCCCGCCGAGGACAGCAACGATCGCTGGGTCTACCTGCGCAAGATCGCCGAGATCTGGGAGAAGGGGCAGCACGACGTCGACCGCGCCCTGGACGCGCTGGAGCGCGCCTTCCGGCTCGACATCACTGACGTGGAGGTCCGCGCCGAGCTGGAGCGGATCGGCGCCGAGTACGACCGCTGGGAGCGCATCTCGGAGATCTACCTGGGCGCGATCGACGAGTTCGGGCCGATCGAGACCGCCGTGACGCTGCACCACGACGCCGCGCGCCTGCGCGAGCGCCTGGGGCAGGTCGATCGGGCGGAGGAGCTCTATCGCGCCATCCTGCGCCTGCGCTCGGACGATCCGGTGGCGATCGCCCGGGTGGAGGAGATCTGCCGGAGCCAAGAACGGTGGGAGGATCTGGCCAACGTCCTCGAGAAGCGGACCGGGGCCACCGAGGCGCTGCCGCGCGGGCCGGAGCGCCGCGCCCGCCTGCGCGAGCTGGCCGCCCTCTACGAGGAGCGCCTGGAGCGTCCCTACGAGGCGATCGACACGCTGGAGCGCCTGCTCGCCGAGTCGGCCGAGGACGAACGCGACGCCGCCGAGCCGGTGCCTGTCGGCGAGACGGTGGCCGCCCACGAGGCGCTGGCGCGGCTCTACTCGCGCGTCGGCCTGTGGGCCAAGGTCGTCGAGAGCCTGCAGACCCGCGCCGAGCTGATCGGCGATCGCGCCCAGGCCCGCGCGCTGCGGCTGGAGGTCGCGGCCGTCTACGAGCGCGAGCTGGCGCTGCCCGATCGCGCCGTCGAAGCCTACGAGGCGGTGCTGGCGGAGATCCCGGACGACGCCCAGGCCCTGGAGGCGCTCGATCGGCTGCACGAGTCGAACGGCCGCTGGGACGACCTGCAGGAGATCCTGCGCCGGCGGGCCGCGCTGACCACCGGCGACGCGCGGACCGAGATCATCCGGCGGCGCGTGCGCATCCTGCAGGACCGGCTGAACAACCCGGAGTCGGCGGCCGCCGCCCTGCGCGAGCTGGGCCCGGAGGCGATCGCCGACGACGACCTGCTGGCGATCCTGCTCCGCAACCTGCGGCGCGCCGGCCTGGCGCACGAGGCGTCGCGCGCCCTCACGCAGCGGATCGAGCTCGAGCGCGGGCGCAAGGGGGGCGCGAACCTGGCCCGCATCACCGAGCTGAACCTGGAGCTGAGCCTCCTCAAGCTCGATGACCTCAACGATCCGGCCGCGGCCCGCAAGGAAGTCGAGGCGGCGCTGCAGGCCTCGCCGGACAACCCGGCGGCGCTGGGCGCCCTGGCCCGGCTGCACCTCAAGGAGAACGACTACACCGGCTACGCCGGGGTCCGCGTGCGCGAGGCCAAGGCGCTGGCCGGCAAGCCCGAGGCGGTCGAGGCCCTGCTGGACGCGGGGCGCGTCTACCGCGAGCAACTCGGCATGCCGGAGAAGGCGCGCGAGGTGTTCGAGGCGGCCCTGCGCGAGGCGCCCGACCACGCGGAGGCGCTGCACGCGTTGGCGGCGGTCCTGACCGCCGAGGCCAACTGGGATGAGGCGCGCCGCGTGCTGTCCCACCAGCTGGAGATCACCACCGAGGCGGCGGCGCGCGCCGCCGTGCTGAGCGACCTGGCCCGCGTCGAGTGGGAAGGCTTCAGCGACGGCGCCGAGGCGCAGCGCCACCTGGACGAGGCGCTGACGTTGGTCCCCGATCACCTTCCGGCGATCCTCGAGATCGCCGACATCTACTACAAGGAAGGGCAGTGGGAGCAGGCCGAGAAGCGCCTCAGCGAGGCGGTGCGGCGGCTCCGCAACCAGCCGCAGCAGGCCTCGCGGCTGTTCCAGCGGCTGGCGGAGGTCCACGAGAAGACCGGTAAGCTGGACGAGGCCTACCGGCAGCTGCTCGAGGCCGACAAGGTCGGTCCGGGCCAGCTGCTGACCAAGCTGTCGCTGGGCGAGAACCGCTTCCGCGCCGGCAAGTGGCGCGAGGCGGCCCTGCACCTGGGCGGCCTGGCCGATCACCCTGACGCGGCGACCTACCCCGACGAGGTGGCGGACGCGCTGGCGCACGCGGCCCAGGCGGAGATCAAGCTGCGGCGGCCGGAGCGGGCCATCGAGCTCTACGAGGCGGCGATCTGGCTGCGCGCCGGCCACCGTCCGTCGCTGCGGGCGCTGGCCGACCTGGCGCTCGAGCGCGGCGAGCCCGAGAAGGGGGCCAGCTACCTGCGGCGCCTGAGCGAGGAGCCGGCCGAGCGCCCCGAGCGCGCCCAGACGTTCGAGCAGCTCGGCGATCTCTACCTCGAGCTGAACGACGAGGACCAGGCGCTGTGGGCCTACGGCGAGGCGCGCAAGGTCCTGGGCGCTGCCTCCGAGGAGCAGGTGACGCTGCTCGAGAAGACGCTCAAGCTGCAGCGCGCGCGCGGCGACTCCGAAGGGGCCGCGCAGACCTCCGCGCTGCTCATCGATCTGGTCAAGGATCCCAAGGAGCGAGCCGAGCGGCGGCGCGACGCCGCGCTGCTGCTGGCCGAGCAGGGCGAGGTCCGCGAGGCGGCCGCGCTGCTCGATCAGTCACTGGGCGAGGATCCCCACGACGAGGCGGCGCTGGCCGCCCTGTGCGACATCGCCGATCAGCTCCCGGCCAGCTTCGGCCTGGGCGAGCGGCTGTCGCGCGCGCTCGCCGCCCTCCCCCCGCCG
>CAZTZM010000038.1:0-13934 GCA_964618005.1 uncultured Myxococcales bacterium | reverse complement strand
GGCGCCGGCGGCGAGGCGGCTGGCGGCGCCTCGGGCACCGGCGGCGTCTCAGGCACCGGTGGCGCGCCCACCGGCACCGGTGGCAACCCCGCCGGAACCGGCGGGAGCACCGGCACGGGCGGCGTCACAGCAACCGGCGGTGTCTCTGGCACCGGCGGCAGCCACGGCGCCACCGGCGGTCACAGCGGCGCGGCAGGCAGCGGGGGGACCAACACCGGCGGAGGAAGCAGCGGCTGCAGCTGCGACACGGGCCCGTCGCCGCTCTCGAACGTCGGCCTCGCCCTGTCGCTGGGCGCCATGCTGGCGTTCGGCCGGAAGCGCCGGCGACGAAACCGCTAGGCCTTCTGGCTGTCCTTCAATAGACCGAGGCGAACCAGGCTCTCGCCGGTGGCGACGAGAGCCTCTTCGTTCGAGCGCGGCGCCCAGCCCAGAAGGCGCTTCGCCTTCTCATTGGTGGCGTTCTTGGTCTTGCCGAGCTCGGGCAGGATCTGTTTCACCGCGGGATCGCGCAGCGACGCCAGCCGCACCACCCAGTTCGGGACCTGAAAGGTCGGCACGCGCTTGGCCGCCGCGCCCAGCCGGTGCTTCAACACCTTCGCCATGTCGACGACCGGCATGAAGTCGCCCGCCACGGCCAGGAAGCGCTCACCCTTGGCCGCCGGGTTGGTCATCGCGCGCAGGTGCAGGTCGGCGACGTCGCGCACGTCGACCACGCCGAAATAGAGGCGCGGGCAGCCGGGGACCGCCCCGTCGAGCAGCCGCTGCAGCAGCAGGATCGACGTCGAGTAGTCGGCGCCCAGCACCGGCCCGAACACGCCCACCGGATTGACGACCGCCAGCTCCAGCGCGCCGCCCTCCGTGGCGATGAAGTCCCAGGCCGCCCGCTCGGAGATCGTCTTCGACTTCACGTACGGGGCGATGTCGGCGGTGGCATCGGACCACATCGTCTCGTCGTAGACCGCTTCCGGTCCCGGGTGGCCGTACCCGATCGCCGCGAACGACGACGTCATCACGACGCGTTTGACCCCGGCGTCCCGCGCCGCGCGCAGCACGCGAATGGCCCCGTCACGCGCCGGGACGATCAGCTCGTCTTCGTGCTTCGGCAGCGTCCGCGGGAACGGCGACGCCACGTGCATCACGTACGCGCACCCGGCGACAGCCTCCGGCCAGCCCGCCTCTTTCTCCAGATCGGCGGCGACGACCTGCAGCCGGTCGCCCGGCTCCGCGCCGCCCGTCTTCAGCAGCGCGCGCACGTCCGCCTCGCGCTTCAGATCGCGGACGGTGGTCCGGACCTCGTGCCCCGCCGCCAGCAGCTGCAAGATCGTGTGGCTGCCGATGAACCCCGAGCCGCCCGTCACCAGAACCCGGCTCACCGTCGATCCCCAATAAGCGCGTCGCTGTTCATGCGCGCAAGCTTGCCCGCTGGGCGTCGCGTCGACAACGCCCGACCGAGACGGCGAGCCCCTTCAGCGCGCGACGCTCGGCGTTGGTCCGAAGGGGCAGCTCGCCATGTCGCCCGCGCCCAGCGGCGTCGCCGCGTCGTTGACCAGCGTGGCGGCCGGCGCCGACACATCGACGGTGTAGTACGTGTCCGTCTCGCCCGGCAGCGGCGGGTTGTTGGGAATGCCCGGCGACTTGCAGTAGAGCAACATCTCGTTCGCCTTGGTGAACGAGCAGGAGCAGGACCGCTGGCCCACGTTCGGCAACGGCCTCCGGCTCAGGGCGCCACCTTCTTCTTCACCCTGGGTCCGCCCCCCGCCCGATAAGTAAACGTGTATTTACATCGAATGGGTGCGCGAGAAACGTGCCTGTAACACGGCGGTCCCTAAACTGGCTGCGCCTCGACCACTTGGCGCCACAAGGGGGATCCGCGATGCCATCGTCAGTCACGACCGGAACGAAAACGAAGCTCACCAGCGCCCGCGCTGCCTCTCGGCGGGGGCTGATCGCCGCCGGCCTGGTCCTGGCGGCCACCGCCGCCGTGTTCGGCGTCCACCCGCAACGGGCCGCCGCCGGCGGACCCCTCAAGGTGGGGGTCCTCATCCCCGGCTCGAAGTCGGACCAGGGTTGGATGGAGTCGGGCTACGACGGCCTCAAGCGCGCCGAGGCCAAGCACGGCGCGGCCATCAAGGTCACCTTCGTCGAGAACGTGAAGTTCGCCGACATGGAGCAGGCGCTGACGATGCTGGCCACCAAGAGCGATCTGGTGATCGGCGTCGGCGGCCAGACGCAGGCGTCCGTCCTGAAGGTGGCCAAACGATTCCCGAAGGTGAAGTTCTCGATCGTGGGCGGCAACAAGACCACGCCCGAGCCGAACGTCGCCCAGTACGACGTCCGACAGGCCGAGATCGCGTTCGTGGCGGGCGCCGCGGCGGCCATGCTCTCCAAGAACGGCGCGGTCAGCTACGTGGGCGGGCTGGAGATCCCGGCCATCGTCAACGCCGGCAAGGAGTTCGGCAACGGCGCGCGATATGTGAACCCGAAGATCAAGTACTTCGAGTCCTACACCGGGGACTTCGACGACGTCGCCAAGGCCAAGGAGGCCACGCTGGCCGCCATCGCGCAGGGAGCCGACGTGCACTACCACATCCTGAACCTGGGCCTGCGCGGCATGGAGCAGGCGGCGCGCGAGAAGAACACGCACATCATCGGCAGCTACACCGATCGCTGCGGCACCGATCCGCTCTACATCGCGTACAGCATCACCGGCGTCGGCTTCCAGGTCGAATACGCGATCGATCAGCTGGTGGCAGGGACCTGGACCCCGGAGTTCAAGCCGTTTGGCCTGAAGATGGGCCCCCAGGCCTCGGACCTGAAGGTCTGCAGCGGTCTCACGCCGGCGCAGAAGAAGAAGCTGTCGGCCATCCAGAAGGACGTCCTCGACGGCAGGATCAAGACGCTCGAGAGCTAGCATGGAGGCGACCGATGTCGGCTCGGCCCGCGCCACGCCGGTCCTGGCCCTGAACGGGATCTCGAAGCACTTCGGGGGCCGTCCCGCGCTGGAGGACATCACCCTCGATGTGCAGGCCGGCGAGGTTCACTGCCTGCTGGGCGAGAACGGGGCCGGCAAGAGCACGCTCTGCAACATCGTGTTCGGCGTGCACCGTCCTGACGCGGGCCACCTGCGGCTGGGCGGGCAGCACTTCCTGCCGGCCGGCCCCGCGCACGCCCTGGCGTCGGGGATCGCCATGGTCCACCAGCACTTCTCGCTGGTGGGCAACATGAGCGCGCTGGAGAACATGCTGCTGGGGCGAACGCGCGGCCGCTCGCTGCAGCTGGCCGCCCTGGGCCGGCGGGTGCGGGCGCTGGCCGAAGAGTACGGGCTGGAGGTCGACCTGGACCGCCCCGTCGAGGACCTGTCGGTGGGCGAGAGGCAGCGGATCGAGGTCCTGCGCTGCTTGCTGGACGGTCCGCAGCTTCTGGTCCTGGACGAACCGACCGCCGTCCTGCCCCCGCGCGAGGTCGGCGCGCTGCTGGAGATCTGCCGGCGCCTGGCGGCACGGGGCTGCGGGTTGGTCCTGGTCACGCACAAGCTGGCCGAGATCGCCGAGATCGCCACGCGCACCACGGTCCTGCGCCGGGGCCGGGTGGTCGAGACGGTCCACATGTCGGGCGCGGGGACGGACTTCGGCGCGCTGGTCCGCGCCATGGTCGGCCGCGAGGTGCGCCCGCTGGACGTCAAGGGCGCCGCCACCCGCGACATCGGTCCGGCGACCGAGACGGACCCGACCGCGGTGGAAGGCGAAGCGTTGCGGCTGGACGGGCTGGTGGTCAAGGACCCGGGCGGCGTGGTCCGGCTGGACCTGTCGCTGACCGTCCGTCGGGGCGAGATCGTCGGCCTGGCCGGCGTCGAGGGGAACGGCCAGAGCCAGCTGGGCGCAGTCCTAGCCGGATTGCGCGCGCCCACAGCCGGCCGTGTCCTGGTCGGCGGCGCCGACGTCACCGGCCAGCCGCCGCGCGCGCTGTCGCGCCGGGGCGTCGGCATCGTGCCAGAGGACCGCCACGCCGTCGGCTGCCACCTGCAGCTCAGCGTCGCCGAGAACCTGTTGCTCGGCTCGCTGGACCAGTACCGGCGATTCGGCCTGCTGCGCCGCGACCTCATGGCCCGCGTCGCCGAGGAGCGGATGAAGGCGTACGACATCCGCGCGGCCGGCCCCGACGCGCCCATGTCCAGCCTGTCGGGCGGCAACCAGCAGAAGGTGGTGCTGGCGCGCGAGCTGGAGCTGGACCCGCTGGTCTTCCTGCTGGCGGCGCAGCCGACCCGCGGCCTGGACGTCGGCGCCGTGGAGTCGGTCTACACGCAGATTCGGGGCGCGTGCACGCGCGGCGCCGGCGTGCTGCTCATCTCCAGCGAGCTGGACGAGCTGCTGGCGGTCGCCGACCGCGTGCTGGTCATCTACCGCGGCAAGATCGTCGGCGAGCTGCCGGCACGGCCGGAGCACAAGGACGCCGTCGGGTCGCTGATGTCCGGCCACCAGGCGGCGGCCGCATGAGCGGCGAGGCGGTGTCGCTGGCGGCCGGCGCGCCCGCGGCCCGCCGCGTGCGGCGTCTGTCCACCGATCGCCTCCTGCCCATCTGGGCGTTGATCGGCGCGCTGGCGGTCGGGCTGCTGCTGATCAAACTGACGGGCGTTCCGGTCAAGGACGCGCTGGCGGCCTTCTGGGACGGCATCGCCGGGTCCGCCTACGCGATGGTCGGCTCGGTCACGCGCGGCGTACCGCTGGCGCTGGTCGGGCTGGGTTACATCCTGGCCGAGCGCGCCAACCTGACCAACGTCGGCGGCGAGGGGCAGATCTGCATGGGCGGCCTGTTCGCCACGGCGGCTTCGCTCTCGTGGGGAGCGGCCAGGCTGCCGGGCCCCCTCGCCTTCCTGTTTCCGCTGCTGGTGGGGGCGCTGGCGGGCGGGCTGTGGGGCGCGCTGGCCGGCTTCCTGAAGGTGCGCCGCGGAAGCAACGAGGTCATCACCACGCTGCTGCTCACCTTCGTCGCCATCCAGCTGGTGTATGGCTCCGTGCAGTCCGTTCATTTCCTGCGCCAGCCCATGACCGATTCGGCGACGCTGCCCGAGTCGCTGCAGATCCCGGATCCGACGCAGCTGCCCGTCTTGACCGGCGGCTCGGGCCTGCCGCTTCACATCGGCGTCGTGATCGAGGTCGTGGTCGCGATCTTCATCGGCATCGTGCTGGGGCGCAGCGTGCTGGGCCTGCAGCTGCGCGCGGTGGGGCTGAACGAGACGGCGTCGCGGCGGGCGGGCCTCTCGGTCGATCGCCTGGTGATAGGGGCCCTGGCCGGCAGCGGCGCGCTGGGCGGACTGGCGGGCGCCATCATGATCCAGGGAGACCAGCACTACCTGACCAGCGGCTTTTCGTCCGGGTTTGGCTTCGACGGGCTGGTGGTCGGGTTGCTGGCGCGGGGCTCCGCCACGGCGGTGGTGCTGTTCGCGCTGCTGTTCGGCTGCCTGCGCTCGGGCGGGCTCTCGATGGAGATGACCGCCTCCGTGCCGTCGGCGGTCGTCGTGATCTGCCAGGGGGTCATGGTCGTCGCCATGGCGACCGCGGCGGCGCTGGGCCGGCGGAGGGCGGCGTGAACGAGACGCTGCAGGCGTTCGTGTCGTCGTCCCTGCGCCTGGCCACGCCGTTGCTGCTGGCCGCCACCGGCGAGATGGTGAGCGAGCAGGCCGGCGTCCTCAATCTCAGCCTGGAAGGCATGATGCTCTCGGCCGCCTTCGCGGGCGCCCTGGGCGCGAAGGTCACCGGCCACCCCATGGGCGGGCTGGTCTTCGGCGTGGTGACGGCGCTGCTGCTGGCCGCCGTCCAGGCGGTGCTTAGCGTGCGGGTGCGCGCCAACCAGCTGGTGGTCGGGATCGGCTTCAACATCTTCGCGCTGGGCGCGACCACGTTCCTTTACCGCCAGATCTTCGGCGGCCTGTCGCGCGAACAGATCCCGTCCTTCGGCGTGGTGCCGGTGCCGCTGCTGTCGCGTTTGCCGTTTGTCGGACCGGCGCTGTTCCAGCAGACCGGGCTGGTCTACGCCGCGTTCGCGATCGTCCTGGTCACCTGGTGGCTGGTGACCAAGACGCCCTTCGGGCTGGACGTGCGGGCCGTGGGCGAGAATCCGCGCGCCGCCGATCAGGCGGGCCTCAACGTCCAGCGCATCCGGATGCTGGCCGTGCTCTACGCGGGGGCGTGCGCGGGCCTGGCCGGGGTGTTCATGTCGGTGGCGTCCATCAGCACGTTCACGGAAGGCATGACCAACGGGGCCGGCTATCTGGCCGTGACGGCGGTGATCCTGGGGGGCTGGCGCTCGGGCGGCGTGGTCGGCGCTTGCCTGCTGTTCGGGGCGGCCACCTCGCTGCAGTTCGTGTTGCCGGCCCTGGGCGTCCCCCTGCCCACCGCGGCGCTGGTCATGCTGCCGTACGTGCTGGCGCTGGTGGCGGTGTCGGGCGTCATCCGGCGCAGCCGCCCGCCGGCGGCGCTGACGCTGCCCTTCCAGCGGGGCGGACATTGACGGAGCCGGCCGCTGGCGCGTTCTGTCTGCACGATCGCGTCCGCATTGCCGGCGCGCCCCGGGGGCCGCTGGCGGGGCTGACCTTCGCGGCCAAGGATGTGTTCGCCGTGCGCGGAGCCACCGCTTGCTTCGGCAATCCAACCTGGCTGGCGACGCACCGGCCGGCCACGCACACTGCGCCGGCGGTCGCCGCGCTGGCCGGCGCCGGCGCCACACTGGTCGGTCTCACGGTCACCGACGAGCTGGCGCTCAGCCTGACCGGCGAGAACGCGCACTACGGCAGCCCGTTGAACCGCGCCTGCCCGGAGCGCGTATCGGGCGGCTCGTCATCGGGATCGGCTTCGGCGGTCGCCGCTGGCGCCTGCGATTTCGCGCTGGGGACCGACACGGGCGGATCGGTGCGGGTGCCGGCCAGCCACTGTGGGCTGTACGGCTTCCGGCCCACTCACGGCGCCGTCTCCGCCGATGGGGTGCTCCCGCTGTCGCCGCGCTTCGACACGGTGGGCTGGCTGGCGCGCGACGCGCGGACGCTGGCGGCGGTCGGCGACGTCTTGCTGCCCGGCACGCCCGCCCGCCGTTCGCCCCTGCCGCGCCGGTTGCTGCGCGCACCTGCCCTCGACCGCTACCTGGACCCGGAGGCCGCGCAGGTCTTCGCGGACGTGGCCGGCCTGACGGCGGATCGCCTGCAGCGATCGCTGGAGACCGTCGATCTCGAGCCGACCGCCGCAGCCGACAGCTGGCTGCCCAGCTATCTGGCGCTGCAGAACGCCGAGCTGGCGTCGCTGCACCGCGAGTGGATCCAGCGCGAGCGGCCGGTGTTCGGGAGCCTGATCGCCAGCCGAGTCGCGCGCGCGCTGGCGGTCACCGCCGGAGAGGTGGAGCGCGCCGAAACGGTGCGGGCCGCCGTCGAAGGGACAGCCGCGTCATTGCTGGAAGGTGACGCCTGGCTGATCTGGCCGAGCGCGATGGGCGCGGCGCCGCGCCGCGGGCTGGCCGATGCGCAGACCGATCGGATCACCGGGGGCGCGCTGATCCTGGGCGCGCTGGCCAGCCTGGCGGGGTTGCCGCAGGTGACGCTGCCGCTGGGCGAGGTCGGCGGCTGCCCCTTGGGCGTGTCGTTGATCGGGCCGCGCGGCGCCGATCGCCAGCTCCTGGCCGCGGCGTCGGTCGCCTCCGGCCAGGGCGTCCTTTCACATGGAGAGAGGCTGTCATGAAGAACGCGACCGCACCTTCTGACCCGACGCCGGCGCCCGAACCCTCCGGCGCGCTGGGGCCGGACACCGGCTTCCAGTGGATCGCCAGCCCGACCCACGTCGACATGTCCGTGCCGCTGCCGCCGCCCCGTCCGATCAGGTTGCCCACCGCGCCCCAGCAGGTGACGGTGGACCTGCAACGGACCGCGCTGCTGATCATCGACATGCAGAACGACTTCTGCGCGCCCGGCGGGTGGGTCGATCACCTGGGCGTCGACTACACGCCCGACCGCGCGCCCATCGCGCCGCTGGGGCGGCTGGTGCCGCGGCTGCGCGACGCGGGCGTCCCCATCGTCTGGGTCAACTGGGGGAACCGCCCTGACCTGGCCAACATGCCGCCCAACCAGAGTCATCTCGACAAGCCGCACGGCAGGGGCATCGGGCTGGGCGACCCCCTGCCCGGCTCGGGCGCGCGGGTGCTGCAGAAGGACAGCTGGGCGGCCGCCGTCGTCGACGAGCTCCGCCCCGCGCCCCACGACCTGCGCGTCGACAAGTACCGCATCAGCGGCTTCTGGGACACGCCGCTCGACAGCATCCTGCGCAACCTGCAGATCCGGACGGTCCTGTTCGCGGGCGTCAACACCGACCAGTGCGTCCTCTGCACGCTGCAGGACGCGAACTTTCTCGGATACGGCTGCGTGCTGCTGGAAGACTGCTGCGCGACCACGTCGCCCGCCTACTGCACCGAAGCGACCCTGTTCAACGTCAAGAAGTGCTTCGGCTTCGTCACCAATTCTTCCGGCGTCCTCCAGGCCCTGGCGTCCTCGCCTTGACCACCGCGCGCCTGGAACGGCCGCCGCTGGCGTACGAGGTCGACCTTCCCTACCCGTCGCGACGCGTGCCCATCATGGGCCAGCAGATGGTCGCGACGTCGCAGCCCCTGGCCGCGCAGGCGGGGCTGGCCGTGCTGGCGTCGGGCGGCAACGCGATCGACGCGGCCGTCACCGCCGCCGCCGTGCTGACCGTCGTCGAGCCGACCATGAACGGGATCGGCAGCGACGCCTTCGCGCTGGTCTGGGACGGGCAGCGGCTGCACGGCCTGAACGGCTCGGGTCGCGCGCCGGCGCGGCTCACGCTGGCCCGGTTTCGCTCGGGTCAGACGATGCCGGCGCTGGGGTGGGACTCGGTGACGGTTCCCGGCGCCGTGCACGCCTGGGCGGCGCTGTCGGCCAAGTTCGGCTCGCGTCCGTTCGCGGAGCTCCTGGCGCCGGCGATCGGGTACGCGCGCGGCGGTTTCCCGGTCTCGCCCGTGACCGCGGCGCTGTGGGCCGAGCAGGCGCCCCGGTTCACCGGGTTCGCGGAGTTTTCGCGCGTGTTCCTGCCCGGCGGCCGCGCGCCCGCCCCCGGAGAGGTCTTCCGGAATCCGGAGCTGGCCGACACGCTGGAGCAGCTCGCCGACAGCCGCGGCCAGAGTCTTTACACCGGGGCGCTGGCGGCGCGCATCGCCGCCGCCGCGGCCGCCGACGGCGGCCTGCTGGACGCCACCGATCTGGCCGATCACCGCTCGACCTGGGTCGAGCCGCTGTCCCTCCGGTTCGCCGGCCTGGCCATTCACGAGCTGCCGCCCAACGGACAGGGTCTGGCGTCACTGATGGCGCTGGGCATTCTCGACCGCCTGCGAATCGATCGCCTTCCCATCGACGGCGCCGACGCCATCCACCTGCAACTGGAGGCGATGAAGCTGGCCTTCGCCGCCTGTCGCCGCCAGGTCGCCGATCCCGAGGCGATGGTGATGGAGCCGGCCGCTCTCCTCGAGCCCGCCTACCTGGACGCCCAGGCCAAGCTCGTCAACCCGCAGCGGGCGCAGCCGGCCGACGCGCGCATAGCTCCGGAGCACGGCACCGTCTACCTGGCGGCGGCCGATGCCGCGGGAAGGATGGTCTCCTTCATCCAGTCGAACTATCTCGGCTTTGGGTCGGGGGTGGTCGTTCCGGGCACCGGCATCGCGCTTCAAAATCGCGCGCTGGGGTTCTCGCTGGATCCGCGCCACCCCAACTGCGTGGCAGGGCGCAAGCGTCCCTATCACACCATCATGCCGGCGCTGGTGACCCGCGCCGGGCGTCCGGCCGCCGCCTTCGGTGTCATCGGCGGCCACATGCAGCCGCAGGGGCACGTGCAGCTCGCGTTGCGGCTGTTCGTTCACGGACAGAACCCGCAGGCCGCCTGCGATGCCCCCCGCTGGTACCTGACCGAGCGGTCCGAGGTCGGCCTGGAACCCGGGATCGCCGCCTCCGTGCGGCAGGATCTGGCCGCGCGCGGCCACCGCCTGCTGGATCCCGCGCCGACGGTCCTCTTCGGCGGGGCGCAGATCATCCAGCGCGTCGGCGACGCCTTCTGGGGAGGCTCCGATCCGCGCAAGGACGGGCAGGCCATCGGGATCTGATGACCGTCACCCAGATCTCGCTCCTGACACTGATGATGGTGGTGACCGGCGCAGTGGGCGCCATCACCGGCGGTAACTCGCTGATCAACGTGCCGCTCATGATCATGGTGGGCATGTCGCCGCGGCAGGCGGTGGCCACCAACATGTTCGCGGTCATCTTCATGACCGTCTCGGCCACGGCCAGGTTCGCGCGCGCGCGGATCCTGAAGTGGGAGCTGCTGGGGCCGCTGGGCGCGCTGACGCTGGTCACCTCGGCGCTGGGGGCGTTGATTGCCGTCAAGCTCCCCGAGAACGTCGTCAAGGTGGTGGTCGGGATCTCGATGGGCGCGCTGGTGGTCTTCATCGCCCTCCATCGAAAGGCCGTCCCGCCCCCGCCGACCCGCGCCCGCCGCGTGACCGGGTACATCGTCGCGACGGTGCTGGGCGTCTACGGCGGCTTCTTCTCGGGCGGCTACACCACGCTCATGACCGTGCTGTGCACGGTCTGTTTCAGCCTCACGATGATGGAGTCGGTGGCGGTCACCAAACCCGTCAACCTGATCTCCTGCGTGGCCGCCTCGGCGGTCTTCTTCGCCGGCGGCATCATCGACCTGCGCATCGGGCTCCCCCTGGCGGCCGCCAACCTGGTGGGCGGCTGGATCGGCGCGCACGCCGCGCTCAAGGGAGGCGACCGCTTCGTGCGGCTGCTCTTCCTGCTCACCGTCGGGGCGCTGGCTCTCAAGCTGGTGGTGTGGGACGTTCTGCTGCGTCGATGAAGAACGGCAAGAGGAACCCGGACAAAACCCGAGAGAGGATCCTCCAGGCGGCGCTGCACGATTTCGCCGCCCACGGATACAGCGGGGCGCGCGTCGAACGAATCCGCCAGCGGGCCCGCACCAACGCCCGGATGATTTATCACTACTTCGGGGACAAGAGCCGCCTCTACGTCGCCGTCCTGGAGCACGTCATCGGCGAGCTGCGCCAGGAGGAGCTGCGCCTGAAGATCGACCAGATCAATCCGGTCGACGGGCTGCTCGAGCTGTTCGAGTTCGTCGATCACCACTTCGCGACCCACCCGCAGCTCATGACCCTGCTCAGCGGCGAGAACCTGCTGCGGGGCAAGTTCCTGCGCAACTCGGCCAAGACGCCCATCATCAGCTCGCCGCTCATGCCCCTCATCGAGGAGCTGCTTCGGCGGGGAGAACGCGAAGGGTCGGTCCGGCCCCACGTCGACCCGTTGCAGCTTTACGTCGTCATGGTCGCCCTCTGCTACTTCCACCGATCGAACGCCCACACGCTCTCGTTCCTGTTTCGCACAGACCTGTCGGCGCCCGCCTGGCAGGACGAGCACAAGCGGATCGCGGTCGATCTGCTGACCGGTTATTTGCGCGTGGGGCGCTCGACCGTCTGACGGCCAGGCGGCTATTTGATGAAGAGGATCTCCTGAAAGGTCGGGAGGTGGCCACAGGCTGTCGTCGACGACGCCCTCCAGGCCATCGGCGGCCGCTCGGACCTTGAGCATGGCCGGCAGGACGGTGGTGCAGGCGTGCTTGGCCTCCCCGAGAACGTCGCCCGCGTGATGAGTGGCCGTGGCGGCGTCCAACCCAGTCAGTCCCGTCTACAACTTCCCGATCAGCTCGGTCACCTGTTTCAGCACGCCGATCCTGCCCCGCTTTGGTGGACACCAAGGGCATCGTCGAGGCCCATGCTGGCCGCATCTGCGTCGAGAGCGTTCCGCCCAGCTAAGTCAGAAGGACGATGTCCCATTCGAAGGTCAAGACGCCGGGTTCGCGGGTCGGCGTTGGCCGGCAGATAGCTGCGGCCGGATCCCGATGGCGGAATTTGAGAGTGGACAGAAGCAAGTCTGAGGCGTTGAGCGGCTCGCCAGGGAAATACATCTGCGTGGCCAGTCGGTAGTCAACATTGGTGACGTCGAAGTGAATGTGCGGCGTGCGAATAGTGCCTGATGGCTCGGGATAGGGGCCCGGCTTCACCGTGCGGAAGCGATAGCGGCCATCGGCCGCGATGCCGAACGACGCCACCCCTAAGAAGTTTGGGTCGAGCGGCGCAGGATTCTTGTCCACCGGGTTGGTGTAGCGCCCCGCCGCGTTGGCTTGCCACACGGTGATCACCGCACGCGGCAGCGGACGCCCGCTGGTGTCCAGGACCCGACCACTGATCTCTATCAACTGGCCTCGGGCGCGCTGACTGCGACCCGGGTAGTGGGTCAGGTCGGTATCATGCGATTGAGGCGCGCGCACCGGGTAGAAGGGGCCGAACGTCTCTTGGCCAGTGGGTTTCAATATAGCCTGCGAGCTGGCCATCTTGGGCACGGCTACCGTTGAGAGCGCGAGCGCCCCGCCGCCAACCACAACTCCACGACGCGTAATCGTCACCGATAGGTCCTTACGGCGAGCTATCGTACGTCGCAGGCTCGCTCGTCTACAAAATCTTTGAGCAGGCGCGGTCTGGGGGGTGACTGGTCACCACGACGAGCGCCAGACGCCGTCCGACACGATCCAGACGCCGGATCGACAGACTGAACGAGGCGGCACCTGCTCCGAGAACACCACGTGAAGCGCGCCAGCATCAGCACGCCTGTCGCCAGCGACCGCGAACACGGGCGTTGGGAATGCGGGCGTCCGAAATCGCCACGCGCACGGTTCGCCATCTCGATGGACGAGGGTCGTTGCTCGACATCAGGGACGCGAGGACCGAAGCCGGGGAGCGCACCTTGAAGTTGCCGAGAGTGCTCCAACCGCCTCTCATAGAACTGGCAAAGGGGAAGAAGCCCCCCGACGATCGGCTGTTCGGAGAGGGGAACCGCGACGCAGGCAGCCACCACCGAGGGTGTAACTATCGAGAATCGTTGTGCGAGGACGGGGACTCGAACCCCGACTCCTTTCGGAACCAGAACCTAAAACTCGATGAGTCAGAAGAAGTGCGAATAAAATAGACTACTTAACCAACCGCGGGCGTTGTACCCGCTTGTACCCGCCGCCGTTGGCCGCTTCTCTTTTAGATTCAGAGGCTTGTTGAATGGTCTTGACTCTGGGCGGGGACGCCGGGGTCTAGGTCGAGTTCCGACTTAAGGAGACCTAGCGCCGATTTGTCCGATGGGGGTTGTGCTACCTAGTCCCTCCCCTTGCCCTTCCCGAGCCCTGCGGGCCCTCTGCGGGGGAGGTAGACGCCCGCCGGCGCGAGCTGCCGCGCATCCAGCGCGAGATCTCAAGAAGAAGCTGCGCGCCATCCGCGGCCGCACGCCGCGCGTGCTGATCGAGGGTCCCTCCGACGAATCGTCGAGGCGCGCGTCATCCCCCCGGCCGAGTACGATCTGGAGGCCGGCCCGTTGCGGATTGTTGTCGTGACGCACCGCTTTGAGGACAACAGCTTCTCTGGCCACGGCCAACCCGGCGCGAGCGATGCTTTCGCCTCGGCGCTGTGGGGGCGTCGAGCACATGTTCAAGGCGGCCGAGAGGGCGCAGTCGGCGTCAATTTCCACGGCGGTGGGCAAAACATGGACGGTAACTCCTGCCCCACTGGGCCCGTCGTCCTGCACAAAGCCATTCGTCTATTCACCGATCGACGAGGTCAACAGCCAGGTGACCGCCGCGGCGCCGCTGTACTACGCGATGCTCTTCATCTCGCGGGCGGGCGTCGGGAACACGCTGTCGACGACCGTGTCATCGGGGAATCTAAATGTCTTTGCGCACGCCGTGTCGCTGGACAGCGGTGGCACCAACGTGGTGATCGTCAACAACGAGGCCTCGGCCGGTCTCAGCGCACGCGTCAGCTTTGGCACCGCTGTCTCC
>CAZTZM010000037.1:0-6779 GCA_964618005.1 uncultured Myxococcales bacterium | reverse complement strand
CTTCGGCGCGGCGGCCGGGTGGTGGTGGTGTCCGTGGTCGTGTGGCGCGCTCTTGGCCGCTGTGGCCGGTTCGGGCGCGTCGTCGGCGGGCAGCGGTTCGGCGGCCGCCACCGGTTCCGCGGGCGCGGGCGGCGGGGCTGCCGGCTGCGGCGGTGACAGCGGGATGGCGCGCGCGTGCTCGATCGCCGCGACCGCGGCCTGCTCGGCCTGCTTCATCTCGCTGCGGGCGCGGAAGGTGTAGATGGCGCCGCCCACCGAGAGCGCCGCCAGGAGCGCGATGCCGGTGCCCACCAGCGGGCGTGAGTGGCTCGGGCGACCGGTCATGTTGGCGGTGGTGCCGAAGCGCGCCGCGGCCGACTGGGCGGGGATCGCCGCGGTCTCGGGCGCCAGCCCTGGCTTGGCGAGATCGCGCACGGTCGGCGAGGTGGCGCGGAAGCTGGGCGGCAGCGGCGTGGCCGGACCGCTGGTCGCGCCGAGCACCCCCTCGAGGATCTCGCGGAAGGCGGCCGCCGTCGGGTAGCGCATCTCGCGCTCCTTCTCCAGACCGCGCAGGACGATGTCGTCGACGATCTTGGGCAGCCGCAGGTCGGGGCGGCGCCGGCTGGGCGCGATGGGCGGCTCGACGAGATGGCGGCTGACGATCGCCATCGGCGTGTCGGCGCGGAACGGGATGTCGCCTGTCACCATCTGGTACAGGATCACCGCCGCCGAATACAGATCGGCGCGCCCGTCGAGCGGCTCGCCGCGCGCCTGCTCGGGCGCCATGTACTCCGGCGTGCCGCAGACCAGGCCCTGGATGGTCAGCATCGCCGAGCGATCCTCCTTGCCGTCGCCCTGCGTCGCCTTGGCGATGCCGAAGTCGCACACCTTGACGAAGTCCTTCTCGTCGCGGCGCTGGATCAGCATGATGTTGCTCGGCTTCAGGTCGCGGTGGATGACCCCTTCGGCGTGCGCCTCCTCCAGCGCCGAGAGGACCTGCGACAGGATCCGCACCACCCGCGGGAGCGGCAGCGGGAAGTCGTCGCGGATGACCTGCGCCAGGTCGCGGCCGTTCAGCAGCTCCATCGCGATGTAGAGCGTCCCGTCGGCCTCCTCGCCCGAGTCGATGATCTGGATCGAGTTCGGGTGATTGAGGCGCGACGCGCTCTTCGCCTCGCGCTTGAAGCGGCCGACCAGCTTTTCGTCCCCCATCAAGTGGGGGTGCAGCACCTTGACCGCGACCGCCTTGCCCAGCGAGAGTTGCTCCGCCTTGTAGACGTTGCCCATCGCGCCGCTGCCGATGAGGCCGCCAATCCGGAAATTCCCGGCGACGACCCGGCCCGGAAATGGGTCGAGCCGCGAAAGGGCTGGATCCTGTTCCTCGGGCGGTGTCATCGGGCTAGCGAAGCGACGCGCCATGATACCCCAGCTGAAGCATTTGTGAACAGCGGCCGCCCGGGCGCGCACGCACGCGCGCACGGGCCGGCACCACTTACAAAACGCGCGGAATCGAAAAGATTACGCCGACATTTTTGACTCAGAACCCGAAGACGGGCTCCGAACCGTCGCGCGACGCGATTCAGTCGCCCAGGCAGATCCCGAGATCGCGGGCGGTCTGGACGGTGTCGGAGTCGAGCGGCACGGTCTTCATGACCGCGATCGCCTCCTCCATCTTGACCGGGACCATGTGCGGCGGGTGGTAGGCCACGATGTGGCCGAACTTGCCCTGCTCGACCATGCGGACGGCGGCGGCGCCGAACCGCAGCGCCAGCAGGCGGTCGCGGTGGGTCGGGCTGCCACCGCGCTGCAGGTGCCCGAGCACCAGCGACCGCGTCTCGAACCCGGTCCGCTCGCCCAGGAAGTGGCCGATCTTTTCGGCCAGGCCGCCGAGGCGCACCTCGCGACCGAGCTCGGTGCCAATCGTGCTGATGGTGCCGTCCTTGGGCATCGCCCCTTCGGCGACGACCACGATGCAATACCGGCGGCCCGAGGCGTAACGCTTCTTGATCCGCTCGACCACGCTGTCGAGGTCGTAGGGGATCTCCGGCAGCAGGATGACGTGCGCGTTGCCGGCGACGCCCGCGTGCATGGCGATCCAGCCCGCGTAGCGCCCCATGACCTCGACGACCATGATCCGCTCGTGCGATTCGGCGGTGCTGTGCAGCCGGTCGATGGCCTCGGTCGCGACGGTCACGGCGGTGTCGAACCCGAAGGTCGCCTGCGTACACGAGAGGTCATTGTCGATGGTCTTCGGCACGCCGACGATGGGCATGCCCTTGTCGATGAAGCGGGTGGCGATCCGGAACGCGCCGTCACCGCCGATCGCGATCAGCGCGTCGGCGCCCAGCTCGTGGAAGCGGCGCATGATCTCGTCGGAGACGTCGACCGTCGTCTTCTTGCCCTCGCGTTCGGTGATGAACTCGAACGGGTGCCCCTTGTTCACCGTCCCCAGGATCGTCCCGCCCAGGTGGGCGATGCCGCGCACCTTGTCGCGCGTCAGCTCGATCAGCCCCTCTTGCGGGTTTTCGAGCAGGCCGTGATACCCGCGGCGGATTCCGGTGACCCTCCAGCCGCGGCGGAGCGCCGAGAGCGTGACGGCGCGGATGACGGCGTTGAGGCCCGGGGCGTCACCACCCCCGGTGTTTACGAGGATATACATGTCCTAGAGGCCATATCCTGGCTTGGGCTCGATGGCAACTCCGTCTGTGGGGAACCACGCCCCGGCGGGTCAAGTGCGGGTTGAGGGGGGAAGCGTCGACCGGAGGGCCTCCAGCTCGGTGGCCAGCTCGACCGCGGCCGTGACGGCGGAAACGGTCTTCTCCTCCAGATGGCGCTGGGTCCGATTCTGGACGCGCAGCTGGCGCAGCTGCCAGTCGAGGCGCGCCTGGCTGTCATCCGAAAGCGCCAGCTCGGGGCGCTCGTAAAACGGGTTCGCGCAGGCCTCGCCCCGAACCACGGCGACGGGGTGCGTCCGCAGCACGTCGCAGACGCGGTGCGGCGGGACGATCGAGCGCGGATACCGGCAGAGGGCGGCGAAGGGCTCGCGGGCGAAGTGCTCGTTGACGTGCGCCTCGTACCAGACCACGTCGCGCCAGACGTCGTCGCCCGGCTCGTGCCGGAGCTCGCCGGTGGCGTAGAGGCCGGCGAATCCGTCGGCCAGAGCGTCCTGGATGAACCGATCAACTCGCGCCAGCACCTTCTCCGGGGCGAAGACGCCGTCTTCCAGGTAGGCCTGCTCCACGGTCATGAACAGCAAGGCGCCGCGGGCCTCGGCGCGCTGGGCGCAGATCCCCAGCTCTTCCAGCCCCTGTCCCAGGGCCTGGTATTCCGCCGCGCTCCCCACGAACAGGCAGCGATTGCCGCGGTCCAGGCCAGCGTGGATGAAGGCGACGAAGGCCTCCCGGCTCTCGTCGGCGGTCTCGAAGGGGACGCAGATATGGCGCGCGCCGTGCGCGGGATCGGGGGCAGCGTTGGACGGACGAGTCATCGAAAAGCCGCGCAAGCGAGTGACCGACAGTCTACACGCTGGCGCAAATTGCAGAAAAACTTTGTAAGTGCGATCCAGCTCAACCAGGCTGAAAGATCGCCGCGGGAAGCACCGAAAACACCTGCTCCAGCGGCAAGGAGAGCCGGCCCGAGTCGCGCGTGGCGGAGAACGTCGCGCCGGTGATCACCTCCCGGTATTCACCCTCGGGGAAGCCGTCCGGAAGGGCCAGCCGGGTGCCGCCCCAGACCTCGCCGCCGACCGGCGGGTGGGTGGTGGCGCCGAGGATCGCAAACAGGCGGCCGACCGCCGTGATCGACGGCAATCGTTCGCCGCGGGCGAAGGCCACCACGTGCGCGGCGCGCGGCCCCTCCGCCGCCAGCGGCCGATACGCGCCGGTCGCGAACAGGTCGCGCCGCTCGCGCCGGTGCGCCAGGGCGCGCATGGTGATGAGCAGCTTCAGCACCCCGTCAGCGGGTCGCGCCAGCGCCTGGCGGATGCGCGCGTGCAGCGCGTCTCCGCTCAGCCCGACCAGGGCGTCCAGCCGCTCGCTGCGCACGCCATAGTCGACCGGGCGGCGGTTGTCGGGGTCGACCAGCGTGTAATCCCACAGCTCGGTCCCCTGATAGAAGTCGGGGACGCCGGGGACCGTGACCTTCAGGACCAGCTGCGCCAGCGAGTTGTAGACGCCGGCCTGCGCCACGCGCGGCAGGAACTTGTGAAAGTTGGCCAGGAACGGGTTCTCGCCGGGCTCGAGCAGCCGGCGCAGGAACTGGTCGCAGGCCTGCTCGTACGGCTCGTTGATGTTGACCCAGCTGGTGTGCAGCTTCGCCTCGCGGAGCGCCTTCTGCAGGTAGCCGCTCACGCGCTCGGTGATGTCGCGCTGGGCGGCCTCGGACAGCGGGCTCTCCAACGCCTCCAGCGGCCAGACGCCGAGCAGCGTCTGGTAGATGAAGTATTCCTCGTTGGTGCCCGGGACCAGCGTCTCGTCGACGAGCGGCTTGTGCCGCCGGTTCATGCGCTGCCAGTGGCGGACGATCTCCATCCACTCGCGCGGGATCTCGGACAGAACGTCGAGGCGCGCCCGCATGTCCTCGCCGCGCTTGGTGTCGTGGGTGGCGGTGGCCGAGAGGCCGTGCGGCCAGCGTTCCATCCGTCGCGCGCAGAACACATGGAACCGGTCCAGCTCCGTGGGACCGGTCGTCGGCCGCCCGCCCACCTCGTTCAAGGAGGCGAGCGGGAAATAGCGGTAGAAGACCGTGTCCTCGAGCCCCTTGGCCATCACCGGCCCGGTCAGCTGCTGCATTCGCATGACCAGGTCGCGGCGTTCGGCGTGGTCGGCTTCGGAGATCCCGTCCGGGTCACGCAGCAGGAGCACGTCGGCGATGAAGTCGAAGATCGACTCGCTGGTCGAGCGGTTGCGGCGCTTGGCCTCGCGCACCGCGCGCAGGATGTGCAGGCGATCGCCGTCGCTGATCGCGTCGGTGTCGGCCTGGATGTAGGTCCGGTAGACGGGGAAGCAGGCGATCACCTCGGCCAGCGCCTCTTGCAGCGTGCTGGCGGTGAAGTCGCGCGACCACCGGTGCTGCTCGGACACCCGATCCAGGCGTCGGGCCAGCACGTAGAGCTCGCTCGACATCGCCGTGCGCAGGATCAGCTTCTTGGCGCGGTAGAGGAGATCGTCGAACGTCCCCGTCCCCTCGCGGATCCGGCGGTAGCCGCGCTCCAGCGCGCGCAGCCCGCCGGCGTCGACGAACAGGCCGTTGATGATGTTGAGCAGCTCGTACCCGGTGGTGCCGTGGACCGGCCACTCGAGCGGCAGCTCCTCGGCGCCGATCAGGATCTTCTCGACCAGCACGTACTGACTGGGCGGGGTGTCGGGGGCGGCGCGCTGGAGGTCCTCCAGGTAGCGGCGCGGGTCCAGCAGCCCGTCGACGTGGTCGATCCGCAGGCCGGTGACCTTGCCTTCGCGCAGAAGCTGGAAGGCCTTGTCGTGCACCGCCTCCAGGACCTTGGGCTCCTCGATCCGGATGGCGGCCAGATCGTTGATGTCGAAGAAGCGGCGGTAGTTGATCTCTTCGGCCGCGACGCCCCAGTAGGAGAGGCGGTAGGCCTGCTCGGCCAGCAGCCCTTCCAGCGCGTCGAAGCTGTGGGGCTCGCCGCGCTTGCCGTTGATGGCGGTCACGCTGCGCGCCAGCGCCTCCAGGACCGCGGCGCTGGACGACACCAGGGTGTCGATCCGGCGCTTGACGATCTCCTTCTCGCGCTGGCGCTCCCGGATCCGCTCCGGCTCGGTGTCTCGTCGCGAGGGGAGGTTCTTGGTGGCCGTGACGATGCTTTCCATCTCGAGGACGTCGGGATGGTCGTCCGGGTGGGTGCGGCGCAGATCGGCCACGATCGGCTCCAGCAGCGGCAGGATGGTGCGCGGCCCGATCGGGAAGCGGTGGTCGCCGTACTGCGCGTAGAACGCCCCCGCGGCGTAACCGATCTGGATCTGCTTGTCCTCGAGGACGCGGCCGTACTGCTGGCCGAGGACCGGCAGCAGCACCTTCTCGGCCAGCTCGGATTTGGGCGGGTGCCAGTCGATGTCGAAGAACGGGGCGTAAGGCGAGCTGCGGCCGTTCTCCAGCACGTCGTTCCACCAGTGGTTGTCCGAGGTGGCGATGCACATGTGGTTCGGCACCACGTCCAGCAGGAGGCCCATGCCGCGCGCCTTGAGCGCGTCGGAGAGCGCGTCGAGGTCGCCGTCGGTCCCCAGCTCCGGATGCAGGCGGCCGTGGTCGATGACGTCGTAGCCGTGCACGCTGCCGGGCCGCGCCACCAGCAGCGGCGACGCATAGATATCGGTGACGCCCAGCGCGTCCAGGTAGTCGACCAGCCCGGTGGCGTCCCGGAAGTTGAAGTTCTTGTTGAACTGTAGACGGTAGGTGCAGACGGGGATCCGGGATGTCATCGTCGGGCGTGGCCCCAACGTAATCGTGGACGCCCAGAACGCAAGCGCACGGACGCGTTACGGCACAGAGGGCGGCAGCGGCTGATCGCCCGGGGCGCGCGCCGGCGCGTTCGAGTCGGGCCCCGGGGCCAGATCGTGCGACGGCGAGTCGACGGTGGGCGCGGGCGGGGGGATCGCGAAGTTGCTCGGCGCCGGCGACGGCACCGCGAACGGGCGTGGCTCGGTCGGCGCCGGTGACGCTGCCGTCGGGCCCGGCGGGACGTTCACCGGCGGCGGCACGGTCGCGGTCGCCGCCGGTGACCCCGCGGCCGGCGGCGGTGCCAGGTCGATGCTGCCCGGACGATCGATCGCGCGCGGCGCCGC
>CAZTZM010000036.1:0-1776 GCA_964618005.1 uncultured Myxococcales bacterium | reverse complement strand
CCCATGAAGTCGGCCAGGGCCTTGGCGCCGGCGACGGGCATGGCGTTGTAGATCGAGGCGCGGATGCCGCCCACGGTGCGGTAGCCCTTGAGGGCCACCATGCCGTTCTTCGAGGCCTCCTTGATGAACTTCTCGGTCACCTCTTCGCTGGGAAGCGTGAACGTGACGTTCATGTGGCTGCGGGCGCTCTTGTCGGCGACGGTCCCCTTGTAGTAGCCGTTCGAGCCGTCGATGGCGTCGTAGATCAGCGTGGCCTTCTCGGTGTTGCGCTTCTCGATCGCGGCCAGGCCGCCCTGGCTGTCCAGCCAGCGGAAGGTCTCGAGCAGGAAGTAGACGCCGAACGTGGGCGGCGTGTTGAGGCAGCTCTTGGCCTCGGCCAGCGCCTGGAAGTTGAAGATCTTCGGCACGCTCTTGGCGATGCGCGGGTAGAGGTCCTTGCGGACGATGGTCAGCACCACGCCGGCCGGCCCCAGGTTCTTCTGCGCGCCCGCGTAGATGAGGGCGGTGCGCGACACGGGGTGCGGGCGGGACATCATCTCCGAGCTGGCGTCGACCACCAGGTTCGGGTGCTCCGGCCACTCGACCAGACGGTGGCCGTGCACGGTCTCGTTCGAGCAGACGTGCAGGTACGACGCGTTCGGATCGGCCTTCCAGCCGGTCGGCGGGCGGTCGAACTTGGTGTCCTCGCTGGACGCGATGACGCGGATCTTCTCGCCGTAGGCGGCCTGGGCCGAGCCGGCGGCCTTCTTCGACCACTCGCCGCCGACCACGTAGTCAGCCGGGCCGTTGAGGAAGTTCATCGGAATGGTGTTGAAGAGCTGGGTCGCCCCGCCCTGCAGAAAGAGCACGTCGTGCGTGTCGGGGATCGACAGCAGCTTGCGGCAGCGATCGATCGCCTCATCCAGGACGCCGTCGAACTCCTTGCCGCGGTGGCTGCACTCTGCGATCCCGAACCCCTTGCCCTGGAAGTCGACCAGAGCCTTGGCGGATGCTTCCAAGACCTCTGCCGGCAGCATGGCCGGCCCTGCGCTGAAGTTGAACACGCGGTTGCTCATGGACCAACGTGCTACCGCTATCTGCGTCCGACTTCAACGGGTATCAGTCGGGGACGGTGTCGGCTAGACTGCGCCTGTGATCTCGCTTGGGTCGCGGGTCCGGCGCTGGCTGGAGAAGGCGACCCATCACTTGCCTTCTCTGGTCATGCGCAGCCGGCACCGCCGGCTGGTGCTGGAGGAGGTGGCTGGGCTACGGCTGATCGTCCTGCCTGACGTGTTCCACCCGGCGCTGTTCTCGTCGACCCTGCTCCTGGGCACGGCCATCGGGGACGAGGCATTGGAGGGGAAGCGCATCCTGGAGGTCGGCACCGGCAGCGGTTTCCTGGCGCTGCAGGCGTCGAGGCGCGCCACGTACACCATCGGCGTGGACATCAACCCCGAGGCGGTGCGCGCGCTGCGGATCAACGCGCTGCTCAACCACTTGGAAGACAAGGTCGAGGCACGACAGGGCGACCTCTTCGCCGCCGTGGCCGGCGAGCGCTTTGACCTGATCCTCTTCAACCCACCTTACTTTGCGGGCGAGGCCACCGAGCCGTGGGACTACGCCTGGCGCAACGTCGATCAGACCCGCGCCCGTTTCGTGGCGCAGGCCGCGCAATTCCTGCGGCCCGGCGGGCGCCTTCTGATCGTCGACTCGAGCGTCGCGGTCGACCGGATGGATCAGGCGCTGGCGGCCGCGGGCTTCCGCATCACGACGCTGCGCACGCAGACCGTCATCTCG
>CAZTZM010000035.1:0-7616 GCA_964618005.1 uncultured Myxococcales bacterium | reverse complement strand
TGATCTCGACGCGCACATCAACGATGTTCGGCAGATAGCGATCCAGCCGTTCCAGCTTGGGCGCCCAGTCGCCGCGCCCCAGGCGGATCTCGCCGCTGCCGTCGAACAGCACCAGCGAGAAGCCGGCGCGGGTGTCGACGTGGATCTCGGACAGCTTGGGGCGATCGGGGTGGCCGTCGGCGTAGGCGGCGTAGAGCCCGAGCGCCTGGCGGAAGACGGCCTCGCTGGTCGTGCGGACGGCGGCGTACTGCTCGCGCGTCACGCCGGTGATGACCGGCAGGCCGTCGGCTTCGGCGAACGTCGCGTGCTTGAACGGGCGTCCGGCCTCGTCGAGCAGGTAGAGCGCGCCGAGCAGCGCGCTGGCCACCGCGTGCCGCTCGGTCACCTCGATCGCCAGCGTCGAGGGGAGCTGGCGCTGCACGCGCGCCGACAGGACCCAGGGGTGGGCGGCGATGCGCGCCGCCACCGCGTCGGCGTCGATCGCCAGCAGGTGGTCGCCGGGGCGGACGCCCGACAGCTCGCGGAGCTCATCGGCGCTGACGTGCGCCGTGGCCCCGACCTGGATGTCGCGGACCGCGAACCGCGGCGAGGCGATCACGTGCGCCACCAGCTTGCGCCCGGCCAGCGCGGCGCCCGCCAGAAGAGCCAGCACGGCCACCACCTTCCCGAGAAACAGCAGCTTGCGCGCGACGGCGGCCACCGCTTCCGCCAGCCAGGCCGCGATCGAGGGGCGCGCGACCGTGATCCGCCGGTTCGACCGGCGGCGGAAGAAATGGCGGCGAACCGGCGGGTGCTCGACGGTGATGGCTCGGTCGGTCCCGGGCAGCGCGCCGCCGGCTCCCGCGGCCGACCTCACGCGGAGCCGCCTCGCCCGCCCAGCGCGGTCAAGAGCTCGCCGGAGACACCGGTGATGTCGCCCGCGCCCAGGCAGAGGACCAGATCCCCGGGCTGGACCGCGCGGGCCAGCTCCGCGGCCAGCCCGGCCCGCGCCACGTGCGTCACCGGCGCGCCGGCCGGGAAGGTCCGCAGCAGCGCGCGTGCGTCGACACCGGCCAGTGGCGGCTCGCCCGCCGGGTAGATGTCGGTCAAGAACAGCCGATCGGCGCCGGCCAGGGCCGGCGCGAAGTCGCCCAGCAGGTCGCGCGTGCGCGTGTAGCGGTGGGGCTGGAACGCCACCAGCAGCCGGCGGCCGTAGAGGCGCGCCGCCGCGATGGTCGCCGCCAGCTCGGTCGGGTGGTGGCCGTAGTCGTCGACCACCAGCACGCCGTCCACCTCGCCGCGCAGCGAGAACCGCCGGTCGACGCCCTGGAACGACGCCAGCGCCTCGCCGGCCTGCGCGAACGGCACGCCCAGGAAATCCGCCACGCACAGCGCCCCGAGCGCGTTCTCGGCGTAGTGGACGCCCGGCATGCGGATGCGCGCCTCGCCGTGCAGCCGGTCGCGCACGCGCACCCGGAAGCGGGTGCCGGTCGGGCCGGCCTCCAGGATCTCGCCCCGCCATTCGCCGGCTTGCAGGCCATAGCCGACGTGGCGCTTGGTCAGGCGCGCGGGCAGGCGCGCGGCGATGGGGTTGTCGGCGCCGATCACGACCAATCCATAAAACGGCACCTTTTCGGCAAAGTCTAAAAACGCGGTCTCCAGCGCCTCGACCGACCCGAAGTGGTCCAGGTGCTCGCGGTCGATGTTGGTGATGACCGCGACCATCGGGAACAGGTGGCGGAAGGAGCCGTCGGACTCGTCGGCCTCGGCGACCAGGACCTCTCCCTGGCCGAGGCGGGCGTTCGAGCCGAAGGCGCGCGCCTGGCCGCCGATGACGGCGGTGGGGTCCAGCCCGGCCTCGGCCAGGATCGAGGCGATCATCGTGGTGGTGGTGGTCTTGCCGTGGCTGCCGGCCACCGCCACGCCGTCCTTCACCCGCATCAGCTCGCCCAGCATCTCGGCGCGCGGGATGACCGGGATCCCGCGGGCGCGGGCGGCGGCGACCTCGGGGTTGTCGGGGCGGACGGCGCTGGAGACCACGACGACGTCGGCGTGGGCGACGTTCTCGGCGCGGTGCCCGAACCCCAGCCGGGCCCCCAGCGTGGCCAGGCGGCGGGTCACGTCGCTCTCGCGCAGGTCAGAGCCGGAGACCGGATAGCCCAGGTTCAGCAGCACCTCTGCGATCCCCGACATCCCGATCCCGCCGATCCCCACGAAGTGAATGGCGACGTTTCGCTTGCGGAACATCCGATGTCGTTTACCGCGTCGTCGCCCGGCCGAAAATCGATTTCTACGTCAGAACCCGCAGACGGGTTCCGAACCTCCCGCGATGCGCTCGGATGGGCAGAGCCCATCCTCCCGCTACGCGACCTTGTCAGCGACGGCGCGCGATGGCGCGCAGCTCGGCGACGACGTCGTGCGTGGCGGCCGTGCGGGCCAGCGTCGCCATGGCGGCCGCCATCTCGTTCCGGCGCTCGGGCGCGTTCAGGATCTCGTCCACCAGATCGCCCAGCCGCGTCGCGGAGGCGTCGGCCTGCTGCAGCACGACCGCCGCGCCCGCCCGCTGGAACGCAAACGCGTTCACGGTCTGGTGGTCGTCGGCCGCCGTCGGCAGCGGGATCAGGATGGCGGGCCGGCGCATGATCGCCAGCTCGGCCAGCGTCAGCGCGCCGGCGCGCGCCACCACCAGGGCCGCGTCCGCCAGCGCCGCCGGCATGTCGTCGATGAACGCCTGCAGCTGCACGCGCCGCCCCTCGTAGCCGAACGCCGCGTAGTGCAGCTGCATCCGCGCCAGCTCGTCGGGCCCCGTCTGGTGCACGATCGGCGGCAGGCGCCCGCGCGCGTCCAGGACGCGCACCATCCCGGAGGCCAGCTCGTTGACGGCGTGCGACCCCTGGCTGCCGCCCAAAATCAAGATCGACCCGCTGGACGGCGCCGGCTGGCTGTTCAACGCGGCGGCTCGCTCGATCAGCGCGCGCCGCACGGGGTTGCCGGTGAAGCGGACCTTGCGCGCCGCGAACGCCCCCGCGGCGTCATCGAACGCCACGAACACGCGCCGCGCGAACCGTCCCAGCACGCGGTTCGTGAACCCAGGGACGCTGTTCTGCTCCTGGATCGCCGTCGGGATCCCCGACAGCGCGGCGGTCAAAACCAGCGGCCCGGAGGCGTAGCCCCCCACGCCCAGGACGACGTCGGGACGATGCCGGCGCAGGATGCGCCGACTCTCGACGAAGGCTGCCGGTAACCGGCCAATCCCGCGCAGGAAGGCGCCGACGCCCATGCGCTTGAGGCCGCTCACCTTCACCAGCTCCAGCGAAAAGCCGGCTTGGGGGACCGCCTTGGCCTCCAGGCCCCGTTCGGTGCCGACGAACGAGACCTCGCCCCCGGCGGCGGCGATCTCCTCCGCGACCGCGATGCCGGGGTAGAGGTGACCGCCGGTCCCGCCGCCCGCAATCAAGACCCGCAATGGTCGCTGGCCGTCAGTCATGGACGGCCGTCATCTCGGGATCGGTGGCGCGCAGCTCGTCGGGGACGGGCGTTGGATCGCTGGGCGCCGGTGCGCGGCGCGGGCGCCTGGGTCCGACCTCGACGATCAGCCTGGGTTCGGCGTCCAGCCGGCGGTTGGCCCCCTTGCCCGCCCGGCGGACGCCGGCGAACCACTCGCGCGGCTCCGGGTTGCGCGCCGAGATGTTGGCCAGCACGCCGGCCATGAACAAGCTCATCACCAGTGAAGTCCCGCCGTAGCTGATGAACGGCAACGGCAGCCCCTTGGTCGGCAGCGACCCGAGCACGACGCCGATGTTCACCAGCGCCTGCAGGCCGAACATGCCGGTGATGCCGAAGGCCAGGTAGGCGCCGAAGACGTCGCGCGCGCGGACCGCCGCGCGCAGCCCCCGCCAGACCAGCACCGCGAACGCCGCGATCACGAACAGCACGCCCAGGAGGCCCAGCTCCTCACCGACGATCGACAGGATGAAGTCGGTGTGCGCTTCGGGCAGAAAGAACAGCTTCTGCCGCCCGTCGCCCAGTCCCAGGCCGGTGACGCCGCCTGACCCGACGCTGATCAGCGACTCGGTGATCTGGTAGCCGACGTCGCGGCGGAAGGCCCACGGGTCGAGAAAAGCCAGCATGCGGCGCATGCGGAACGGCGTCGAGACGATGAACTTCCAGCCCGCCGGCGCCGCGACCAGCACCGCCAGGATCAGATAGCTCGACCGCGTGCCGGCGATGAAGAGCAGGCCCAGCGCGACGCAGCCGAAGATGACGGCGGTGCCCAGGTCGGGTTGCTTCAACAACAGGCCCATCAGCAGGCCGGTGACCAGCAGCGGCGGCAAGAAGCCGACCGAGAAGACGCGCACCTTCTCGGCCTTGCGCGCCAGCAGCGACGCCAGGTAGATGCAGAGCGCCAGCTTGGCCAGCTCGCTGGGCTGGAACGACAGCGGCCCCAGCCGGAACCAGCGAATGGCGCCGCCCGCACGCGAGCCGATCTTCAACACCGCCGCCAGCGTGACGATGCTGACGAACAGCAGCGGATAGGCGAGGCGACGGTAGACGGCGTAGTCGACGCGCACCGCCAGCGACAGGGCGCCCAGGCCCAGCAGCGCGTAGATGATCTCGCGCTTGAGGAAGTACATCGCGTCGCCGTACTTCTTGGCGGCGAACACGGCGCCCGATGAATAGACCATCACCATCCCGAACGCGACCAGCACCAAGACCGCGCCGACCAGCACCCGATCGACGCCCACCTCGCTGGGGCGAATCATCGCCGGCGCGCCGGTGACGTCGGTCCGCAGCAGCTTGGCGATCCGGGCGCGCGCGGCCGCGGCCAGCTCGCGCGCGCCGGCCCAGGCTCGTGCGGCGGCGGTGGGCTCGGGCGGCGTCGGGATGCGAACGCTGGGCCGCTTCACGGCGGCGGCGCGGACGGGGCGGGGCCGGTTCATTGCGTGGCCTCGCGCTCGACCAGCCGCACCACCGACGCGCGGAAGACCTCGGCCCGGTGGGCGTAGTCGCGGAACATGTCGAAGCTGGAGCAGGCCGGCGACAGGACGACGGCGTCGCCCGGTCGCGCCAGCCGGTGCGCCGCCTCGACGGCCGCCTCCAGCGTGGGCGCGCGCTCGATCGGCACCACGCCGCTGAAGGCGCCCTGCATCTTGTCGGCGGCCTCGCCGATCAGGATCGCCGCGCGACCCACCCGGCGCAGCGCTTCGGCCAGCGGTCCGTAGTCGCCCCCCTTGTCGCGGCCGCCGGCGATGAGCACCACCGGGCGCGGGAAGCCGTCCAGGGCCGCCACCACGGCGCCCACGTTGGTCCCCTTTGAGTCGTCGTAGTAGGCGACGCCGCCGGTCTCGGCCACCAGCTCCATCCGGTGGGACAGCGGGCGGAAGGCCAGCAGGCCGGCCCGCGCCTCTGCTTCCGTCGCGCCGGCCAGCCGCGCGGCCAGCAACGACGCCAGCGCGTTGGCCTGGTTGTGCCGCTGCCCGACCAGCCAGGGGAGCGACGACGGGTACGACTCGGGCGGCTGGCCCGGCAGCCTGACCAGCAGCGCGCCGCCCAGCCAGGCGCCCGTCGCCAGCGATTCGACGATCGAGAACCCCTCGCGGCGCGCGCGCGCCGTGGCGCTGGCGCGGACCGACAGCGGGTCGTCGAAGTTCACCACCGCGAAGTCGGCCTCGGTCTGTGCCGCGAAGATCCGCGCCTTGGCCGCGGCGTAGCCGTCCAGCCCGTCGTAGCGGTCCAGGTGATCGGGCGTGATGTTGAGCAGCACGGAGACGCGCGGGTGGAACGTCTCGGCGGTCTCGAGCTGAAAGCTGGAGACCTCGACGACGCAGAAGCCGCCGGCCTCGGCGGCGGGCGTCCCGACCGCCTCCGCCAGCGGCTCGCCCAGGTTGCCGCCCACGAACGTCGGCCGTCCCGTGGCGCGCAGCATCTCGCCGATGAGGGTGGTGGTCGTCGACTTGCCGTTGGTTCCGGTGATCGCCACGATCGGCGCCGCCACGAAGTGCGAGGCCAGCTCCAGCTCGCCCGTGATCGCCACGCCCGCCGCGCGCGCGGCCGCCAGCTCCGGGATGTCCGGCACGCCGGGTGACAGCACGATCAGGTCGGCGCCCAGGAAGCTCTCGCGCCGGTGCCCGCCCAGCTCGCGAATGACGCTGGTCGGGAGCGCGTCCAGCGTCAGGTCCTCGGGGCGCCGCTTGTCGGTCGCGGTGACGCGCGCGCCGCGCGCCACGCAGAGCTCCGCCGCCGCGATCCCGGACCGTCCGAGACCGACCACCAACACATGCTTGCCGGCGAGCTGCAGCAAGAAGCGCTACCTGACCTTGAGGGTCGTGATGAGCCCTAGAATCGCGCAGGCAAAGGAGACAATCCAAAAACGCACCACGATCCGCGACTCGGGCCAGCCGAGCTTCTCGAAGTGGTGGTGGATGGGCGCCATCAGGAAGATCCGCTTCTTGGTCCGCTTGTAGTACCCGACCTGGATGATGTCGGACAGCGCCTCGACCACGAATACGCCGCCGATCAGCGGCAACGACAGCTCGGTCTTGGTCGCCAGCGCCACGAACCCGATCGCGCCGCCCAGTGACAGCGCGCCCACGTCGCCCATGAACACCTGCGCCGGGTGGGTGTTGAACCACAGAAAGCCGATGCCCGCGCCGCCCATGGCGCCGCAGAACACCGCCAGCTCGCCGGCGCCCGGCACGTGCGGCATGCCCAGGTACTGCGCGATGTTGAAGTCGCGCAGCGTCGTGCCGGCCGCGTAGGCCAGCAGCAGCAGCGTGAACGAGCAGATGATCACCGGCCCGATGGCCAGGCCGTCCAGGCCATCGGTCAGGTTGACGGCGTTCGACTCGGCCATCAGCACGAAGGTCGCGAACGCCACGTACCCGGCCAGCGGCAGCGCCAGCGACAGGTGGTGGAAGTTGACCAGGGGCAGCGCCATCCGCAGCCGCACCTCCTCGGGCAGCCCGTCGCCGGCGTAGAGCCAGATCATCGCCACCGCGCCGATCACCAGCTGCCCCGCCAGCTTGGCCTTGCCCGGCAAGCCCTTCTTGTTCTTGCGCGAGATCTTCAGGTAGTCGTCCAGGAACCCGATCACGCCGTAGCCCACGGTGACCAGCAGCGCCAGCCAGACCAGCGTGCTGCGCAGGTCGCACCACAGGATCGTCGCCGCGGTCAGCGCCAGGATGATCAGCGCACCGCCCATCGTCGGCGTTCCGCGCTTGGAGGCGTGGGCGGCCGGGCCGTCCTCGCGGATCACCTCACCCAGCTGCCGCGCGCGCGCCCGCCGGATGAACCAGGGCGCCACCAAAAAAGTGATCAGCAGCGAGGTGAGCGTCGCCAGGCCGACCCGCGTCGACACGTACCGAAAGACGTTGGCGCCCGGCACGCGCTCGTGCAGCGCCAGCGTGTGAAAGAGATGGAACAGCATCTCAGAGCCTCCCGTTCGGGGTGCCGCCCAGGGCCCCTTGCAGCGCCTCGACGGCCCGCTCCAGGCGCAGGCCGCGCGACGCCTTGATCAGGATCCAGTCGCCGGCCGACGTCCAGGGGGCCAGCGCCGCCGCGGCCTCTTCGGGCGACGCCGCGACCACCGCGCGCCCCGCGGCCAGCCCGGCCGCGCGCGCCTCGTCGACGACCGCCGG
>CAZTZM010000034.1:0-2160 GCA_964618005.1 uncultured Myxococcales bacterium | reverse complement strand
GCCAGGGCGTCCCAGCCGGCCAGCGCCGGGTCGGCGGGCGCCGCCGCCCGCGGACGCGGAACCGTGGCGCACCCCACCGCGACCAGCGCCGTGGCGCCGAGCAGCCAACCGGACTGGCGCCTCACGAGCCCGCCCCGCCCGGCCCGATCACCAGCCGCTCGCCGATCAAGGCGTCGATCTCGCCCAGGAACGCGCGGAAGTGCGGGTACTCGTCGGGCGCGATGCGCGCGCGCGCCACGTCCAGGAACGACCGAATCTTCACCACGTCGCCGTCCGCGCTGACATCGAGGTGAAAGCGCCCGAACGCGCTCTGGATCTCGCGCGCGGCGTCCCGGCTGATGCCGCCAGACAAGAGCCGCCAGCCGGGCGGCAAGTGATAGGTGAGCTCCTCGTCGTGCTGCCACGGATAGGCCAGCACCAGGTCCTGCCGCCGCGTCGACAGCCGCGCGTAGGTGCGGACGAAGTCGGCGTCGCGACCGCTCACCGGCAGCTCGATCGCTCCGTCACCGTTCGGCTGGCCGAAGCGCGGGACGTTGATGCTGGCGCGCACGGTAACCGGCGCCTCGCGATCGCTGATCCCCGGCATGTCGACCGACGCCAGCCGCGCGCCCGAGAAGCGCCCGTCCCACACCCGGCTGTAGCGGTCGGCCCGCTCGCCGGGCGCCTGGTAGTGTTCGCGCCAGTTCGGCGCCGCCTGGCCACGGATCGAGAGCGACTCGTCGATGCGTGCGTCGCCCGCGGCGTCGACCGCCACGTCCCAACGCCGCTCGACCCGGCTGGCGCCCGAGGGCAGGATCGGCGTCTCGGCCAGCACGCCGCCGCCCGGTCCGACCCGCAGCACCATCACGCCCTGGTCCTCGGCCGGCAGCTCGCTCATCCCCGAGAACTCCGCCGTCCCGTCCAGGTAGCGGTTCAAGCTCGGCACGTAGACGATGGCGTGGTCGAAGATGGCCAGCGAAGCGGGTGCCGGATCCAGGCGGCCGCCGTGCCGGGTCCGTACCAGCACCAGCTGCGCCTCGACGCCCGCCTCGCGCAGCAACGCCACCATCAGCGACGCCTTGTCCTTGCAGTCGCCGAAGCGCCGCGCCAGCACCTGCGTCACCTTGTACGGCTTGTAGCCGTGGATCCCGAACTCGAGCCCGACGTAGCGGGTGTTCTCGAGCACGAAGTCGTAGACCGCGCGCACCCGCGCCTCCGCGGACATGCCGGGCGTCACCAGCCCGCGCGCCGCCCGCCGGATGTCGTCGTCGGCCGCCAGCTGGTCCTCGATCAGGTGCCAGTACCAGGTCCCGACCTCGCCCCAGGACGCGTACGTGCTGACGTGCAGGTAGGGCGCCGTCTCGGCCAAACCCGGCATGGCCGGCTCGGCGTCGACCTTGGCGATGTTGGCCGCCGCGAAGCGCGTGATCCGGTCGTTCCCCTCGACCGACTCCGACCGCTCGATCCCGCTCACCCGCGGGCGGTTGGTGTGGATCGGCCGGCTCACGGGCGCGATCAGCGTGTAGTCCCAGCGGCGCTTGGGGATCGTCTCGGCGATGAACTCCAGATCGCCGAAGTAGTCGGACATCTGGTTCTCGCTGCCGACGTCGTCGACCAGGTACTGGATCTCGACCACGTCGCCCGGGCGCAGCCCCTCGAACCGGACCACCTCGGCGCGGTTGTCGTAGTAGAGGCCGTACCAGGGCTCGGAGAGGTCCTCGTCGCTGCGATCGGTCGCCTCCAGCACCTCGATCCCGCCGCGCGCGTCGCGCCGGTAGATGCGGGCCTGGCGGATGTCGACCTCCTCGCTGCCGGGCGTGTAGTGGACCTCGAACTCCTTGTTGTCCTCGGCCCCCTGCTCGGTCAGCACCTGGAGCACCCGCTGGGCGAACGTCCGCGACAGGCCGTTCTGGTGCACGCGCACGACCCGCCGGTCCAGCAGCACGAACGCGGTGTCGCCCGCCGCGGCGGCGGTCGGCGGCGCCGCAGGGACCAGCGTGCGCGCGTCCTCGGCGAAGCGGCGCGCCAGCTCGTCGGCGTCGGTCGGATCGCCGCGCTCGCCGGCCGCCAGCCGATCGACGTAGCGCTTCAGCTCCGGGTTTTGCGGGCGCAGGGCCAGCGCGGCGCGCAGCCGCTCCAGCGCCTCGGCCGTCCGGCCCATCCGGTGCAGCAGCTTGCCCA
>CAZTZM010000033.1:0-7395 GCA_964618005.1 uncultured Myxococcales bacterium | reverse complement strand
GGCGGCGTCACCACCACCGAAGGGGCCGCGAGGAACGCCCGGTTCACGACCTCCGGGCCAGGCGCCGGCTCGAACGGCGCGCCCGACGGGGCGACCTCGCCGTTGGGGGCTGCGGCCGCGGCGCGCGACTCGGCGGGCTCGTTGTTCGCCGGGAGCGTGGCCGGGGCCTCGCCCTCCACCTCCGTCGACGTCCGTGGCTGCGGCGCCGTGGCGGGCGTCGCGCTGACCGGCGGCAGCGGCGACGTGGCGGTCACCGACGGCGGCGCGACGGGCGACGGCGCGGGCGCCACCACCGGTGGCGTTCCGCCCCGCAGCGGCGCAATGGCGGGGTTCACCGGGTTGACCGTGAGCGCCTGCGCCACCTGGCGTGGAGGCGGCACCGGATGCGCCGCGACCGGGCGCACCTCGGGCGGGTGGGTCTTGCGCTCGATCACCGCCTGCGCGCTCTTCGGATCGAACGCCGGCGGTTCCGTCGGCCTTCTCACGTAGTCCGAAGACTGAGTCGAATCGTCTGGACCGTTCGGCGTCGGCAGTGATGAAATGGAGGCTCCGAGATTGGACTGCGCTCGCGCGCCTGGCGGGAATAGAACCGCAGCCGCGCCCATGACGCCGACGAAGGTCGCCGTCCCGATTCCCCACCGCATTCCACGCCCCAGCATCTGGTCCCTCGTCTTTCTTCTTTTGCTTGAGTCGAGGTGCTCGCCTCTCGTTGAACTTAGAGCCAGGAAAGCGAGGGGGGAGCCCTTGCGGTCCGAGGGCGCATTGACAAGTTTCGTGGAGGTTCCCGTGGAGAAATCACAACCGCAAAAACTGCCGGGCCTCATTCGTGATCTCCGCGCCGAGCTGCGCCGTCCGGATCGTCGCCCGCGCGCGCAGCTCTACGAGCTGGCCCGCCGCCGGATCGAAGCCCCGCACGAGATCCTGGAATGGGCGAAGAGTGATCGCCGCTGGTCGTTCACGCTCGCCGAGATCATGACCGGCACCGTCGCGCGCCCGCACGAGCTGGCCACGGGCCTCGTCGTCGCGATTGCGGATGAGCTGGAAGAAGAGAGCGAGCTGCTCGCTGACAGTTCCGAAACATGGCGCTCGGCTCCTGTCGAGTAGTTTTTTTGCGGCGCCCCGGCGGCCGACTTATATGATCGGTCTCATGAACAACACCGGGCGTAAGACAGTCAAAGGGGAAAAGACGTCGGCTCCGAAGAAGGCCACGTCGAAGGTCAGCACCACGGCGGCGGCGAAAACGGCGCCCACGCACGACGAGATCGCCAAGCGCTCCTACGAGCTCTTCCTCGATCGCGGCGGCGAGCACGGCCACGACGCGGAAGACTGGGCCCGCGCCGAAGCCGAGCTGCTCGGTCGATAAAGAAAGCGACGACAAGGGAGGGTTCGCCCCTCCCGCGCTCAGGTGTAGCGGCCCAGCACCAGGCAGGCGTTGGTGCCGCCGAAGCCGAAGCTGTTCGTGAGGGCGTACTGCACGCGCGCCTCGCGGGCCTGGTTCGGGACGTAGTCCAGATCGCAGGCGGGGTCGGGCGTGGTGTAATTGATTGTCGGCGGGATCGCGCCGCGCGCCAGCGTCAGCGCGCAGATGGCGCTCTCCACGCCGCCGGCCGCGCCCAGCATGTGACCGGTCATCGACTTCGTCGAGCTGATCATCACCTTGCGGGCCGCGTCGCCGAACACCTTCTTGATCGCCAGCGTCTCCGTGGCGTCGTTCACCTCGGTGGATGTTCCGTGCGCGTTGATGTAGCCGATGTCGGCCGGCGTCAGCTTGGCGTCCTTGAGCGCCAGCCGCATGCAGCGCTGGGCCCCCTCGCCCTCCGGCGCGGGCGACGTGATGTGGTGCGCGTCGGCGTTGGCGCCGTAGCCTTTCAGCTCGGCGTAGATCTTGGCGCCGCGCGCCTTGGCGTGCTCCAGCTCCTCGATGACCAGGATGCCGGCGCCCTCGGCGATCACGAAGCCGTCGCGGTCGTTGTCGAACGGCCGTGACGCCTGCTGGGGAGCGTCGTTGCGCGTCGACAGCGCGCGCATGGCGTTGAATCCGCCCACCCCGAGCGGTGTCACCGTCGCCTCGGTGCCGCCGCAGATCATCGCGTCGGCGTCGCCGCGCTCGATGACGCGGAACGCGTCGCCGATGGCGTGCGCGCCGGTCGAGCAGGCGGAGACCTGTGACAGGTTCGGCCCCTTGGCGCCGAACTTGATCGACAGGTTCCCCGACGCGAGGTTCACGATGATCATCGGCACGAAGTACGGCGAGAAGCCGTGCCGCGGGCCCTTCTCCCACAGCGTCTTGCAGGTCGCCTCGATGGTCGTCACGCCGCCCAGGCCCGCGCCGACGTAGCAGCCGACGCGCTCGGCGAACTCACCCTTGATCTCCAGGCCAGAGTCCGCCACCGCGAGCGAGCCCGCCGCCACCGCGTACTGCACGAACGGATCCAGGGTCTTCGCCTCGCGCGCCGTCATCCAGCGCGCGTGCTCGAACCCCTTCACCTCGCCAGCGAAGTGGGTGGCGAATGCGGTGTGGTCGAAGTGCGTGATGGGTCCGATGCCGGACTTGCCGGACAGCAGACCCTGCCACGTCTCCTCGGTACCAACGGCGATCGGCGTGACGAGCCCGATCCCGGTGACGACGACCCTGCGTGCCATGTTTCGCGTCTTCTCCTGAGCGCGGCGTTCGCCGCGTTATTTGGCGTGCGACTTGATGTAGTTGATGGCGTCCCCGACGGTCTTGATCTTCTCCGTGTCCTCGTCGGGAATCTCGAGCTTGAACTGCTCCTCGAGCGCCAGCACCAGCTCGACCACCGCCAGGGAGTCGGCCTTGAGATCCTCGGAGAACGAGGCCTCCGGCTTCACCTTATCGGGCGCTACCTCGAGCTGCTCAATGATGATCTTTTTGACCCGGTCTGCAATGTCGTCTGCCATGTGTTTCTATCCTCTCCGTAACGGTTGGTTCCGATTTTCGAAGCCGCGTACCTTACATTAAAAGACCGCCGTTGACGCGCAAGACTTGCCCCGTCACGTAGGCCGCGCCGGGCCCGGCCAGATAGGCCACGGCCGCCGCCACCTCGTCCGGTTTTCCCACGCGTCCGAGCGGGATCGTCTTCAAGAGCTCCTCGCGCTTCGCCTCGGGCAGCTCGCTGGCGGTCATGTCGGTCTCGATATACCCCGGCGAGACCGCGTTGACCGTAACGCCGCGCGAGGCGTACTCCTTGGCCAGCGTCTTGGTCAGGCCGATGACCCCGGCCTTGGCGGCCACGTAGGGCGCCTGCCCGGCCGAGCCGGCCTCGCCCGTGATCGACGTGATGTTGATGATGCGCCCCGCCTCGCGCGCCTTCATGAGCGCCCGCAAGGCCGCGCGGCAGCAGTAATACGTGCCGTTCAGGTTCACGTCCAGCGCGCGCTTCCAGTCGGCGTCCTTGCCGCCGAGCACCAGCGCGTTCACGGCGATGCCGGCGTTGTTCACCAGGACGTGCAGCGCCCCCTCGGCGGCGACGATCTCCTTGATCGCGGCGTCGACCGCGGCCGAGTCGGCCACGTCGAAGCGCCTGGCGACGGCCGTGCCGCCCGCCGCCACGACCGCCGCCACGGCCTCGGCCGCCGCGGCCTCGTTGGCCGTGTAGTTGAGGATCACCTTGGCCCCCTGCCGGCCGAGCGCCACGCCGATCGCCCGGCCGATGCCGCGCGATCCACCCGTCACCAGCGCGATCTTCCCCTCGAGCTCACGCATGCGTCTTCGCCTCTCCCAGGCCGGCCTTCGCCAGCGCGTCGATCGCCTCCGGATCACCCGCCGATTGAACCTCGATGGCCGGCGCGATCCGCCGCACCAGCCCGGCCAGCACGTTACCGGCGCCGACCTCGATCGCGGCCGTCACGCCGGTGGCCGCCAGACGCTGCACCGACTCTTCCCAGCGCACGGGGGCCGTCACCTGCCGGGTCAAAAGCTCACGCACGCGGCCGGGATCCTGGTTGGGCGCCGCCTCGACGTTGGTCACCACGGGCGCCGCCAGCGGCGCGATCTCGACGCGGGCCAGCTCCGCCGCCAGGCGTTCGGCCGCCGGCTGCATCAGGGCGCAATGGAAGGGGGCGCTCACCGCCAGCGGGACGACGCGCTTGGCGCCGCGCCCCTTGGCCGCCAGGCCGGCCCGCTCGACCGCGGCCTTGTGGCCGGCGATCACCACCTGGCCGCCGCCGTTCAGGTTGGCGGGGCTCACCACCTCGGCCCCCCCCACCTCCTGGCAAACGGCGGCCACCTCGTCGGCGCCCAGCCCCAGGATGGCCGCCATGGCGCCCACGCCGGCCGGGACGGCCTCCTGCATGAACTTGCCGCGCAGGTTGACGATCCGGACGGCGTCCGCGAACCGCAGCGCCCCCGCGGCGACCAGCGCGCTGTACTCGCCGAGCGAGTGCCCGGCCACCGCGACGGGAGAGATCGACGTTCGCGCGCGGAGCACGCGCAGGGCCGCCACGCTGACCGTCAGGATGGCCGGCTGCGCGTTGGCGGTCAGCGTCAGCTCAGCCTCCGGCCCCTCGAAGCAGAGCCGCGACACCGAGAAGCCGAGCGCCTCGTCGGCCTCGGCGAACACGGCCCGCGCCTCGGCCGAGGCGTCGTGCAGCGCACGCCCCATGCCGACCTTCTGCGAGCCCTGCCCGGGGAACAGGAACGCCGTCGAGCCCACCACGCTCACCACCTCACCGCCGCCGAGGCCCAGGCCAGACCGCCGCCCAGCGCCGCGAGGAGCAGCAGATCGCCCCGCTTGACCTTCCCCTGCTCGACCGCCTCGTCCAGCGCCGTCGGCACCGAGGCCGACGACGTGTTGCCGTATCGATCGACGTTGGTGAAGAAGCGCGACATCGGGATGCCCACGCGTTCGGAGACGCCTTCGAGGATGCGCAGGTTCGCCTGGTGGGCGATCACCCAGGCCACGTCGTCCGAGCCCAGCCCGTTGGCGTCCAGCGCCGTGCGCGCCCCGCTCGCCATGTTGCGGACCGCGTGCTTGTAGACCTCGCGGCCGTTCATCTGCACGAACTGCCGCTTGGCGGCCAGCGCGTCGGCGGTGATCGGCTCGCGGCTGCCGCCCACGGGCTGCCAGAGAATCTCGGCCTGCGCGCCGTCGGCGAAGAGATGCGTCGACAGCACGCCCGACGCTCCGCCCTCGTCGCGGGTCATCAACACCGCGCCCGCCGCGTCGCCGAACAGCACGCAGGTCGAGCGATCCGTCCAGTCGATGATGCGCGAGAGCACCTCGACGCCGATCACCAGCACATTCTTGAACTGCCCGGCGCGCAGGAACGCGTCGGCGATCGACACGCCGTAGAGAAAGCCGGCGCAGGCCGCCGAGAGATCGAAGGCGCAACCGTTGGCGGCCGCGCCCAGCTTCTTCTGGACGAAGGTGGCGGTGGCCGGGAAGGGACAGTCGCCCGTCACGGTGCCCACGATGATGCAGTCGACGGCCGACGGGGCGACGCCGGCCTTGCGGCAGGCCTCGCGCGACGCGTCGGTCGCCAGATCGCTGGCGGCCAGCGACGGGTCGAGGATGTGGCGCTGGCGGATGCCGGTGCGCTCGACGATCCAGGCGTCGGAGGTGTCGACCATCTTCGACAGGTCTTCGTTGGTCAGCACCTTGGGCGGAACGGCCCGCCCGGTCCCCACGATACGGCTCCTGGTCACGGGATCGCCTCGGCGCTGGAGGCGCCCGCCGGGCTGCCGCCGTCCCACAAGAAGGCGTGGCGCGAAACCGCCTCGCCCAGCTCCTTGCCGAGCCCGCTCTGCGCGAAGCGATCGGCGACGTACACCGCGTTCTGTATCGCCATTGAGTTCGAGCCGCCGTGGCAGATCAGCGCCACGCCCTCGACGCCCAGCAGCGGCGCGCCGCCGTGCTCGGCGTAGTCGGTCCGCTTGCGCAGGCGGCGCAACGCACCGGTCATCAACGCGGCGCCCAGCTTGGCGAACAGCCCGGAGCGCGAGACCTCCTCGCGCACCATCCCCAGCATCGTCTCGGCGGCGCCCTCGACGCACTTCAAGACCACGTTGCCCGTGAAGCCGTCGGTGACGACCACGTCGACCTCGCCCTTGAAGATGTCGCGCCCCTCGACGTAGCCGACGTAGCTGAAGTCGGCGTCGGACGAGTCGGCGCGGGTCAGGATCTGGTGCGCCTCGCGGGTCAACGTCGTCCCCTTGTGCTCCTCCTCGCCGTTCGACAGCAGGCCCACCTTGGGGCGCCCCTTGCCGTGCAGCAGGCGCGCGTAGACCGCGCCCAGGATGCCGAACTGGGCCAGCACCGCCGGCTTGGGATCGACGTTGGCGCCCACGTCCAGCAGCGCGCACTCGCCGGTGCGGGTCGGGAAGGTGGTCACGATCGCCGGCCGCTCGACCCCGGGCAGGCGCCCGAGCACGAACAGGCCGCAGGCCATCATGGCGCCCGAGTTGCCGGCCGACACGACCGCGTCGGCCTGGCCCGACTTGACCAGATCGAAGCAGACGCGCATCGACGACTGCTTCTTCTGCTTCACCGCCATCGACGGCGCGTCGTGCATGGTGATGACGTCGGGCGCGTGGCGGACGGTGATCTTGGCGTCCTCCGCGCCGAGCGCCTTCAGCTCGGCGCGCAGGCGCGCCTCGTCGCCCACCAGGATGACGTCGATGCCGCGCGCGCGCACGGCGGCCACGACGCCCTCCACCTCAACGCGAGGCGCGGCGTCGGACCCCATGGCATCGACGGCAATGCGCGGCATGATTGTTCGGGGACCTCAGCGACGGCGATGGCCGCCGCTCGTCCCCAGGCTCAAGCCTGCTCTTCTTCCTTCGGCTCGATCACCAGCCGGTCACGGTAGTAGCCGCAGCCCGCGCACATCCGGTGGGTGCGCTTGGGCTCACCGCAGCGGGGGCAGGGAACGAAGCTGGGCACCGCCTTCTTCATGACCTGCGCACGCCGGATCGCGGAACGCGACTTCGACTGTCTTCTCTTCGGAACGGCCATTCTCGATACCTTTCTTGGAAAACTTGGGGAAGCCTACTGGGAGTTGGAGAGCTTCAGCTTGCCGAGCGCGGAGAACGCGCCGACGGACGCCGTGTCGGTCTTGCAGGTGCACGCCGTGACGTTGCGGTTGACGCCGCAAACGGTGCACAGGCCGCGGCAGGTCTCGCGGCAAAGCGGGTTGATGGGCATGGCCAGAAGGATCTCGTCGCGGATCTCGTCGCCGACGTCGATCTCGCCGCCCTTGAAGAGGATGACGTCGGGGTCTTCGTCCTCCTCCTCGGTGTCGTCGGACTCCGAGGAAACGAAGGTCACGGCGACCGGCACGTCGATCGCCACCCGCGCCGGCTCGAGGCACCGCGCGCAGACGCTTTCGACCTCGCCGCGCAGGTGGGCGCGCAACAGGTAGTCGTCGCCGGTTTTC
>CAZTZM010000032.1:0-15597 GCA_964618005.1 uncultured Myxococcales bacterium | reverse complement strand
CGCCTCCAGCGCGGCGCGGGCGCGGGCCAGCGCGCGCGCCCGCTGAGCGGCCGGAACGGGCGGGATGGCGCGCTCGCGATCGAGCAGCGCCTGCATCTCCTGCGACAGGTCAGGACGTTCGCTCATCGCGCTCTCGCCTCGCTCGTCAATCGCCGCACGGCCGCCTCCAGCTCGCGACGCGCCTTTCGCAGCCGCGAATACACGGTGAACTTCGGGATCTTCAACACGGCCGCCACCGACTCGACGGCGACGCCGTCGATGTCGTGCATGACCAGCACCGCGCGACGGGGCAGCGGGATTCTCTCCAGCGCGGCCAGCACCAGCGCGCGCGCCTGCTTCGTTTGCAGCGCGTCGTCAGGCGCGGGCCCGTCGTCGTCGATCTCGACGACCGCGAACGCGATCTCGCGCTTGCGTTTGCGGTGCTGCGCCGCCGCGATCCGGAACGCGATCCCGAACAGGTACGGGCGCAGCGGCCGGCTCTCGTCGTAGTCCGCCCAGCAGCCGCGTAGCACCAGGAACAGCTCCTGCGCCAAATCGTCCACCTCGGACGGCGACGTTCCGAGGCGCCGCAATGTTCGATGGATGTAATCCAGCTCGCTTTGAAACGCCTCCAGGCAGGCCTCATCGGAGGTCACCTGAGGGGCAGGCGCGTGGAGCAGGCGCAGATGACTCACGCTGTTACCAATATTAGAAGGTCGTCTGGAGAAGTTCCGTCAGAAAAAACCGGGCGCCTACATCGGCCCCATGAGCGTACTCGGGGGTTTGTCCCGTCGGCGCGCCTCTTGTCACGAAAATCGCGACGCGCCCGGCGCGTCAGTTCCCCGACGCGCCGGCGTCGAGGTGGAGCCCGGCAGGCAGCAGCGCGCCGCCGGCGAGGCGCGCGATCTCGTCGGCGCTCAGCGCGCGCCGGTACAGCATGATCTCGTCCAGCTGGCCCGGCACCTGCTCCGTGACGGCGTGGTCGGCGCCGTTGGCGTTTCCGCTCAGCACCACCGGGTTGGTCTGGGGGGCGAACGTGCCGCTGATGGCGCCGCTGTTGATCGGCACGCCGTTGAGATAGAGGCGCGCCGTCGCGCCGTCGTAGGTGCCGGCCAGGTGTGCCCAGGTGTTCTGCGCGACCGTCCCCGGGCCGACAATGTCCAGCTGGCCGCCGGTCATCGTGGTGATGAAGAGGCCAGGCGCCTGCTGATCGGTGAGCGACAGGTGGTAAATCTGGCCGTAGTCGGTCCCGGTCTGGCGCGAGATGGCGGTCGCGTAGGAGCCCGAGGTGATCGTTCCAGCGAGGTACATCCAGGCCGCGACCGTGACCTGGTCGGTGATCGAATCGATCGAGACCGAGTCGGGCGCGCTGAAGTACCCTTTGCCCTGCGCGGAGAAGGCGCGTCCCTCGGGGCCGCCGGCCACCCAGGCCGTCGACGGATCGAGGCCGGCGAGCACGCCGTCGTTCCCCCAGCTGGACCAGTCGTGGGCCGTGGCGCTTCCGCTGGGATCGTCGAGGCGCCAGTAGCCGATGAGGCCGTCCAGCAGGCTGGCGCAACCGGCCGCGCCCGCGTCGCCGCACGGGTAGGGATCGACAGCCACCAGCGTCTTCGTCGAGCAGCCGCTCGCGGCCAGCGCGATGGCGAGGACAAGTCCGGCGAGCGGATTAGAAGCGCGCAAGCACCCCTCCGTGGATGAAGATCGAGACGCCATCCAGGTGGGCCGCGTCGGCCGAGGCGATCTGGACCGTCACCGACGGGCGGAAGACCAGCGCCTCGACCTCGAGGACCAGCGACAGTCGGGCGGCGAGCGCCAGCGCGACGCCGCCGCCGCCCGCGACCAGCGCCGTGAACGCGTCCGCGGTGTGGCCGGCGGCCAGGGCCGGCATCGCGCTGGTGCCGCGCGCGCGGACCTCTTGCCAGCCCAGGCCGGCCGCGACGAAGGGCTGTAGCCGCCGTTCGGAGCGGAAGAAGCGGATCAGCTCCAGCGTCATGACGAGGCGATCGAGCTCGGCGCTCCCCTCGGGCCGCGTCACCTGCGCGCCGGGGCCGAGGCCGCTCACCGCCAGCCGCACGCCAAACATCGACGGGCGGCCCAGCGTCACCGCCAGCCGCGGGAGCACCAGCGCCGGGCTGTCACCGAGGTCGGCGACGGCGCCCGCGCCGACGTCCACGGCGATCCAGGGCTCGCGTGGTGCCGGCGGCGCGGGTGCGGGCGACACGATGACGATGGGCGTGACCTCGGCGGCCGGGGCGGGCCTCGGCGCGCCGGCCGGCTTCGGAGGCGCCAGCTCCTCGACGCGCGCCAGGAGCTGGATCTGGATCGCGGTCGCCAGCGCCATCGCGCGCTCCATCTGGACGCAGCTCTCGTTCCGCGACGAGAAGCTCCGCTCGCCCTCCCACTCGTCGTGCGCGTCGCGCCACTCGACCTTGCCGCCCACCCGGGTGCCCAGCGCCGACAGCCGGACCACCAGACGTCGCGTCGCGACCTCGCGGAACGGATCGCGCCCCAGCTGGCGGACGACGTCGCGCTTGAAGTCGGCGCCGCCCGGGCACCCCGGCAGCGCCGGGTCTGCTTGGTAGTCGAGCGACACCAGGATCTCTCCGCCGGCTTGCGCGATGCGTGCACCGCCGATCAGGCCCAGCACCAGGAGCGCCGCAAACACGCCCGGTCGCGGCGCCCGTGCCTTCACGATGCCACCAGGATACGCGCTCCCGCGCCGCTTGAGAACGTGCCCGCCCGGGCCGACAGCGGCGAGCGCTCGGTCAGCTTCCTGGCCAGCTCGGCCGAGTGGGGGCGATCGAGAGCGCGATCCGCGCGCCGAACATCGGCCTCTCGAAGTGCCTGCGGTCGGCCGCCCGCGATGCGGCTCGGCCGCGCCTCCGTCTTGTACAGCTTCCCGGACGCGGTCGGGCAGCATGCACGGGCGCCGTGCAGATTGCGTCACCGTCGGTCGGCCGTGAGCCGGTGACGGCCCGCACGCTGCGTGGTCTGCGGTTTGCTTCGTGGAACGCCATGCGCAGTGGTCGTTCCGGCCTACTTCCTACCCTCGCGATTCTCGTTTCGTTTTGAAGGTGTCTGACGAAGACGGGCTGGTCCCGGCGGACGATTCCGCTGACGTCCCCGCGGACATCCCCACGGACGTGGCGCGCTTGGTTCGCGACTGCATCGATCGGCTCGAGACGTTGCACGTCCTGCTCCTGCTTCACGCCACCGAGAGCCGGACGTGGACGATTCGCGACGTCAGCCTCGAGCGCCGCTCGTCGTTGTACGGGATCGAGATGTCGCTCGGCGTGCTCGTCGAGCACGGTCTGGTGGCGCGTGAGGACGACGTGTACTGGTTTTCAGCCCGCACGCCCGAGCTGGCGTCGCGGACGGCCGCGCTCGCCGACTGTTACCGCACGCACCCGACCGCCGTGATCGCTCTGATCTTCTCGGGCGGGGCGAAGCCCTGAGTCGGCGCGAGCCGGTCGCGGTCGACATCACCCTCCTGATCGTCGGCCTCTGGGGGCCTTCTCGTCGGCGGTGTCCCGCCCCTGGACGCCCAGAATGGCCAGCGGCGCGAAGCCGAGAGCTTGAGCGCGGCCGCCGGGAGCAGCCTCCGCGCTCGCGCGATCATGCCGGTTCCGGGACGACCGCCGGCGCCGGCTCCTCGCAGAAGACCGTGATCGACATGCAGTGATAGTCGAGATCGGAGGAGGCCGTCACCGTCGCCTTGTGGACCACGAGCCCGGGACGGGCGGCGATCCACTCGGTGACCCGGTCGCCCAGGATCCGGCGGTCTTTCGTGGTGGTGGCGGTGAAGACCTTCACCAGGGTGATGCGCGCCGCGCGTGGCGCCGGCTCGAGGGGGGCTGCGGAGGTCGTGACGTTACCCTCGCAAACTTTGTTCGACCTTCAACAGGGCGGGCGCGGCCTCCATCCGGACGAAGGACCAATACTCGTTCCGGATCGACTCGAGGTGTTCGAGGGAGCTGGCCGCCATCCGCACCAGGTGGCGGAGCGTGGCCAGGATGGTGGCGGGCGCCGGCGCCATCGCCAGCGCCGGCGACGGTTCGACCTTGGGCCGGCTGGTGCTGGGTGGATCCGGCCATATCACGTGGCCCACGACGATGTACCCGCCGCCCCGGCGATCCGGCGGGTGGAATCGGGCTTCCAGCTTGGCCATGTCGGTTCCGGAACAGCAATGCACGTGCCGCCCGCGCGCCGGGGCTTTCCCCGCGGATGCCGTCCCCGCTCCGTGCATCGTGCCCGGCCGGTCGGGCGATCTGCCCGACGCGGCGCCGGGGCGCGCGCGGGCATCGCGCCCGCCTGCCCGGCATGATTCTTGTTTTCCTTCGCGCGCCATGGATCCACGCGCGGGCACGCTGTTTTCAACGATGTTCGGCCGGCGGAGATCCTGGCGGGCGCGGGTGGGCGCCGTCGTGCGTGAGCGGCAGCTGACCACGGTCGCGCTGGGCGTGGCCGCCTTGGCCGCGCTGCTGGCGGCGGTCGCCCTGGCACCGTGAGCGGCATGGCGCTCCCGCCCGGGCCCGACGTGGGCTAGATCTGGGTCGATGCGCGGCGTTTCGCTGGCAATCCTGTTGGTCATCGCGATCGCGACCGTGCTCGCCTTCTCGCTGCGCAGCCTGCAGCGTGAGCGGGATCGCCTCCGGCAGGGGTTCGTCGGCGCGCGCGACGCGGACGTGCGGGCGCTGGCCTCCGACCTCGAGGATCGCCTGCGCGATCTCGACGAGAACGCCCGCGTGATCGAGACGCTGGTCAACAAGACCTACGAGGCCTCGCCGGACGATCGCGACGACCAGACGCGCACGCTGCGTGCGTCGTTCAAGGCGCTGGCGACCGTCATCCGCCACTACCGCACGCTGGTGCTGCTGGGGCCCGATCCCAGCGCCGCCCCCCAGGTCGTCGCAGTCGATCCGTCCGAGGTGCCGGCGGTGGCGCAGTCGCTGGTGCAGTTGAGCCGGCAAACCGCCGCCACCTCGCCCGGCGTCGCGCGCCTGGCCGGCCCCGTCGAGCTGCTCGCCGGCCGTTGGTTCTACTTTTATGATTTCCCGGTCGGCGCGGAGCACGTCGTCATCACGGTCGAAGGGTCGCTGCTGCTCCAATCAGCTTTCCGCTCGCTGCCCGAGAGCCGCATCATCGTCGGCGACGCGGCTGGCGCGGAGTGGATCTGGGCCGGCGGCTCGACGCCTTTCGCGGTTCGGCCGCCCGCGAGCATCACTGCCGAGGAGAAGGGCTGGAGCGGGCTCAACGGCTCTGCCTGGGTGAGCGCGCAAGAGGGTCGGTCGCTGGGATTGCCGGCCGACTCGGCGCTGGCGGCCTGGGCCGCGGCCCGCCCTGCCGGGCTGGGCGCCTGGCGGGTGACGCTGGTCCGCTCGGCGCGCCTCCTGGAGTCGCGGGATCGCGCGCTGGTGAAGCAGGTCTTTCTCACCGCGGCCGGCTTGCTGGTCGCCATCGGCCTGGTCGGGACACTGATCGTTCGACAGCAGCGCTACTCGGCCGCGCTGGCCGAGCGCCTTCGGAGCGCGGAGACGCTCCGTTCGCTGGAGCGGCAGCTCATCAGCGCCGAGAAGCTGGCCACCACCGGCGTGCTGGCGGCCGGGATCGCGCACGAGGTCGGGACGCCGCTGGGGATCATCCGGGCGCGGGCCGAGCTGCTGATGGACGACATCGCCCAGCCCGACAGCCGGCGCGCGCTGGAGGCGATCGTCCAGCAGATCGATCGCATCTCGTCCACCATCCGGCAGGTGCTGGACTTCTCGCGGGTGCAGCCGGTCGAGCTGGATCGCGTCGACGCCGCGTCGGCCGCGCGTGTGGCCATCGAGCTCCTGGGGCACCGGCTGCGGCAGCAACATCTGGACGTCGGGCTGGAGATCGCGCCAGATCTCCCCCCGATGGCCGCCGACCCGAACCAGTTCCAGCAGGTCCTCATCAACCTGCTGCTGAACGCCTGCGACGCCTGCGCGCCGCACGGCGCGATCGACATCGCCGCGGCCGCCACCGACGGCGGGCGGCGCATCCGCTGGGACATCCGCGACAACGGCGCGGGGATCCCGCCCGAGCACCTGCTGGCCGTGTTCGATCCCTTCTTCACCACCAAGAAGCGCGGCGAGGGGACGGGCCTGGGCCTGCCAATCGCCGCCAGCATCGTCCGCAACCACGGCGGCGAGATCACCCTGTCCAGCGCGGCGGGCGAGGGGACCGTGGTCACCGTGTTCTGGCCCGCGGCCGGGGGCGAGGCGCATGTCTAAGGGGCGCGTGCTGGTCATCGACGACGCGCTGGAGATGGCGAACGCCGTCGTCGAATACCTGCGACGGAACGACTTCGAGGCCGAGGGCGTCGACAGCGGCCAGGCCGGCATCAGCCGGTTCAAGGCCTCGCCCGCCGACGCCGTCCTGACCGATCTACGGATGAAGGGGATCGACGGCCTCGACGTCTTGCAGGCGATCCGCGAGCTGGACGCCGACGTCCCCGTCGTCATCATGACCGCCTTCGGCGCGGTGGAGAGCGCGGTCGAGGCGATCCAGCGCGGCGCGTACCACTACGTGACGAAGCCGTTCAAGCTGGACGTCGTGCGCGTGCTGCTGGAGCGCGCGATCGGCGAGCGCTCCATCCGCACGGAGAACGTGGCGCTGCGGCGCGCGGTGCGCGAGGCGATCCCGGGCGGCACGCTGGTGGGGCGCAGCGCCGGCATGCGCGCCGTCAACGAGCTGATTCGCCGCGTGGCCGCCACCGCCACCCCGGTGCTGGTGCTGGGCGAGACCGGCACCGGGAAAGAGCTGGTGGCGCGCGACATTCACGCCGAGGGGCCGCGCCGGCAGGCCCCGTTCGTGGCGGTGAACTGCGCGGCCGTGCCGGAGGCGCTGCTGGAGAGCGAGCTGTTCGGGCACACGCGCGGCGCCTTCAGCGGGGCGACGCAAACGCGGCGGGGGCTGTTCGTGGAGGCCAACGGCGGGACGCTGTTCCTCGACGAGATCGGCGACATGCCGCTGGCGCTGCAGGCCAAGCTGCTGCGCGTGCTGGAGACGGGCGAGGTGCGCTCGGTCGGCAGCGACAGCTCGCGCAAGACCGACGTGCGGATCATCGCCGCCACCCACCGGGACCTGGTGGCGCACATCCGGACCGGCCAGTTTCGCCAGGACCTCTACTTCCGCCTGAACGTGGTCCCCATCGTGCTGCCGGCGCTGCGCGAGCGGAAGGACGACATCCCGCTGCTGCTGGAGCACTTCCTGCTGCGGAGCCGGGTGCGATTGCCGTCGGCCAGCTCGCGCGCGTTCACGCCGGAGGCGGTGGCGCTGCTGATGCGCTACGCCTGGCCCGGCAACGTCCGCCAGCTGGAGAACGCCATCGATCGCTGGCTCATCACCGGCGACGGGAACGAGATCGGCGCCGACGAGGTGCAGCGCCTGGTCGCGGAGTGGGACACGCCCGACCTGCCAGCGCTGGCGGGTGAGATGCTGCCGTTGCAGGCAGTCGAGCAGCGGTACATCGCCTGGGTCCTCGAGAAGGGGGGCGGGCACAAGACGCGCGCCGCCGAGATCCTGCAGATCGATCCCTCGACGCTCTACCGCCGCGGCCGACAGCGCAACAAGACCTGATCAGGCGAACCCGCGAGGCGCCGGGCGGACCTTGCTGGCGTGGCGGTCCGGTCACGTTCACGCCGGCGCCCCATTGGGTGCGGCGGCCCGCTGGGAGCCGTGTCGTGTGATTGAAGTTCGATTGTTGCCGCAATCAACCGCGGCGTAATGTCGGAATGATTAGTCGCGGTCGATGGCAATGCACCCGTCAGTTTATTAGCCGTCAATTTATTAGCCTTCCATGAAGTGTGGGCCGAGCGCGTCCGTAGCGCCTGGGTCGTCGAGGCGGAGACCTGACGCCGACGGCCAAAAGTGACGTTGGACGCCGCGGATCAACGGCAAACGAAGGCAATTCGGTGATTGGGGTCGATCGGTCCGCGCCGGCAAACTGTGAACGCGTTCACAGTCAGTCACTGTAAGCAAACGGCTTGAAATGGTTGGAGAGTCGTGTGACGATGCTTGCAAGGTGTTGGCGCCGTGACCCGTCAACAGTGCATCCTGCTCGTCGAGGACAACGACGACGACGCTGAGCTGACCGTCATGGCGTTCCGTGAGGCCGGCATTTGCAACCCGCTGGTCCGCCTCGGGGACGGCGTCGACGCGCTCGACTACCTGTTCCGGCGCGGCCCCCACGCCGGCCGGGCGTCCGACGACGGGCCGGCGGTCGTGCTGCTCGATCTCAAGCTGCCGCGGCTGAACGGGCTCGAGGTGCTGGCGGCGATCCGCGGCGACGAGCGGACCCGGCACCTGCCGGTGGTGATCCTGACGTCGTCGGTGGAGGACCAGGACCGCCTGGCCGCGTACAAACACCACGCCAACAGCTACGTCCAGAAGCCGGTCGACTACGACCGGTTCGTGAGCGCGGCGCGCCAGCTGGGCCTGTACTGGATGCTGCTGAACGTCGCCGCGCCGAGGGTCGATCCGTGAGCCCACGGCGTGGGTTGCGCCTGTTGCTGGTCGAGGATCAGCCCGACGACGAAGAGCTGGTCATCCGCGAGCTACGCCGGGGCGGCTTCGACGTCGCCCACGAGCGCGTGCAGACCGACGCCGCCATGACCGCGGCGCTGGCGCGCGAGAGCTGGGACATCGTCCTCTCCGACTTCTCGATGCCGCAGTTCACCGGGCCGGCCGCACTGGCTTTGCTGCGCGCCTCTGGTCTCGACATCCCGTTCATCATCGTCTCGGGCACGGTGGGCGAGGAGGCGGCGGTCGAGGCGATGAAGAGCGGCGCTAATGACTACGTCTTCAAGGGCAGCCTGGGCCGCCTGTGTCCTGCCATCGAGCGCGAGCTGCGCGAGGCGGCGATGCGGGTCGAACGCCGGAAGATGCAGGAGCAGCTCTTGATCTCCGACCGGATGGCCTCCGTTGGCACGCTGGCCGCCGGCGTGGCGCATGAGATCAACAACCCGCTGGCCGCGGTCATGGCGAACCTGGATCTGGCGGCCAAAGGGATCGCCGCCCTCTGCGAGGAGCTGGGCGCGCCCGCGCGGCTGGAGGAGATCGTCGACGAGCTGAGCGACGCCCGTGAGGGCGCCGAGCGCCTGCGCCAGATCGTGCGCGACCTGAAGATCTTCTCGCGCTCGACCGGCGACGAGCACCGCGGCCCTGTCAACGTCAACCGCGTGCTGGAGTCGTCGCTGCGGATGGCCTGGAACGAGATCCGCCATCGCGCGCGCCTGATCAAGGAGTACCGCGACCTGCCGCCGGTCGACGGCAACGAGGCGCGCCTGGGCCAGGTCTTCCTGAACCTGATCGTCAACGCCGCCCAGGCGATTCGCGAAGGGAACGCCGAGCAGAACTGCATCCGCATCTCGACCGACATCGATCGGGACTCGGGCCGCGTGATCATCGAGGTGCGCGACAGCGGCGCCGGGATCCCGCCCGAGAACCTGCCGCGCATCTTCGACGCGTTCTTCACCACCAAGCCGGTCGGTGTCGGCACCGGCCTGGGGCTCTCCATCTGCCACCGGATCGTGGTCGGGCTGGGCGGCGAGATCACCGTCCAGAGCCAGGTCGGCAAGGGCACCACCTTTCGGGTGGCGCTGCCGCGTAGCCCGGCCGACGCCGCCGTGCCGACCCCGGCCCCGGTCGCCGCCCTGCCCTCGGCCCGCGCGGGGCGCGTGCTGGTGGTCGACGACGAGCCCATGCTGGCGCGCGCGATGGGGCGGGCGCTGGGGCAGGAGCACGATGTCACGCTGGTGGCCAGCGCCGGCGAGGCCTGCGCGCGCATCGTCGGCGGCGAGCGTTACGACATCATCCTGTGCGACCTGATGATGCCGCAGATGACCGGGATGGACCTGCACGCCGCGCTGGCGCGCGCCTGTCCCGAGCAGGCGGCGCAGATGGTGTTCATGACCGGCGGCGCGTTCACGGCCGAGGCGCGGTCGTTCCTGGACGAGGTCCCGAACCAGCGCATCGAAAAGCCGTTCGACGCCCAGCACCTGCGGTCGATCGTCAACGACCGCGTTCGTTAGCTATCCTTCCGCCGATGACTCGGCGCGCGTCGCTCCTCCTGGCCGTCTGCCTGGCGCTGGGCGCCGGGACACCGGTACGCGCGACCGAGCCCGGTCCGACCATATCCGTGGGAACGCTGGCGGATGTGCTGGCTGCCGCGCGGGCGCCGGGCGCGCGCGCCGTGCTGGTCAACGTCTGGGCGACCTGGTGCGACCCCTGCCGCGAAGAGCTGCCGGAGCTGATTCGCTTTTACCGCGATCGGCGCGCGGCCGGCCTGCGGCTGGTGCTCGTCTCGGCCGACGACCCGCAGGACCGCGACAAGATCGCGGCGGTGCTGGCGGCGGCGGGCGTCCCGGCCGGCACGCCGTCCTTCGTCAAGGAGGGCGACGACATGAAGTTTATCAACGGCCTCGATCGCCGCTGGGGCGGCGCGCTCCCCGCGTCGTTCCTGTTCGACGGCCACGGGCACGAGCGCCACTGGTGGGGCGGGCCGGTCACATACCGCGCGCTCGACCAGGCCATCGCGCCCTTGCTGCGGAACCCAAACGAAACCGGAAGGAGTCGACCATGACGTTCGCATCCCTCGTTCTCGCGACCGCGCTCTCGCTGGCGGGCGCCTTGCCGATCGGGTCGCCCGCGCCGCGGGCGACCGTGAAGATGAAGAGCGCCGTCGACGGCAAGGCGGTCTCGATCGCCGACGTGACCGGCAAGGCCGGGACGCTGGTGGTGTTCACCTGCGACCACTGCCCGTTCGCGCGCGGCTGGGAGGCGCGGATCGTGGCGCTGGCCAACGACTACAGCCAGAAGGGGGTGGGGGTCATCCTCATCAACGCCAACGATCCCGCCCAGCACGAGGAGGACGGACTGGCCGGCATGCAGGCCCGCGCCAAGAGCGCCGGGATGCAGGCGCCGTACGTGGTCGACGACACCTCCAACGTGGCCCGGGCGTTCGGCGCGACGGTCACGCCCGAGGCGTTCCTGTTCGACCGCCGCGGCAAGCTGGTCTATCACGGCACGGTCGACGACAACATGCGCCAGCCCGACCAGGTGCAGCACCACTATCTGAAGGACGCCCTGGACGCCGTTGTGGCCGGCAAGCCCCCCGCGCTGCCGGAGACCAAGAGCCTGGGCTGCAGCATCAAGTACCGGTCCTGATTTACATTTTTGGGGGGGCGGGGCATGTACCGATTTTGGGGTGATGTGCCCTTAAGCACAGTGGAGGATCCTCCCCATGACCTGTCGCCCCCCTCGTTTGTCACGCCCCCGGATCACGACCTTTGCCGCGCTGCTCGCCGCCGGGACCCTTACGGGGCTCCTGCTCGGTGAGGGGCGAGCCGCCGCCACCGACTACTACGTCGCGCCGACCGGCAGCGACTCGAACCCGGGCACGATGGCCGAGCCGTTCTTGACCGTCCAGAAGGGGGCCAACACCGGGGTCGCCGGCGACACGGTCTGGTTCCGCGCCGGGACCTACAAGAGCTCGAAGCAGATCACGTTCAGCAAGAGCGGCACGTCGGACACGAATCGGATCAACTACTTCGCGTACACCGGGGAGATCCCGGTGTTCGACTTCTCGACCTACGTCTCGCCCAACACCGCGGTCGACGAGCCGACCATCGTCATCACGGGGAGCTGGTTGCACTTCAAGGGCCTGGAGGTCGCCAACGGCGCCGTGCAGCCGAGCGGCTCGCACTCGAACGACGCAGTCCGCGCCACCAACACCCACGACAACATTTTCGAGCTGCTCAACATCCACAACAACTTCGGGCCGGGGCTGTTCATCAACGGCGGCACGGGCGGCCACCTGATCCTGAACTGCGACTCCCACGACAACTACGACAAGGACGGCAGCCAGGGCGACGGCCAGAATGGCGACGGGTTCGGTGTCCACTACCAGACCACCGGGCCGAGCACGATCCTCCGCGGCAACCGCTCCTGGATCAACTCCGACGACGGCTACGACCTGATCTCCCAGGAGGTTCCGGTCACCATCGAGAACTGCTGGGCGGTCATGAACGGCTACATCAACGGCGGGGCCAGCAAGCCGTCCGAAGGCAACGGCAACGGCTTCAAGGCCGGTAGCAGCCAGACCGGCATCCGCCACCTCCTGCAAAACAACGTCGCCTGGAAGAACAGCGCGGCCGGCTTCTACGCCAACCACTCGACCGGCGGGAACACCTGGTACAACAACACGTCGTACATGAACGGCGTCCAGTACAACATGCTGGCGAGCAGCTTCGATTCCTCGGGCAACGTGACCGGGACGATCACCCTGACGGGATCGAAGGTCCACATCATGCGCAACAACATCGGGTTCCCGAACAGCAACAGCAACATGGGCGGCGTCGACACGTCGTTCAACACCTGGGACCTGGGGATCACCCCGGCAGCCGCCGACTTCGCCAGCACCTCCGACTCGGGGTACATGGGGGCCCGGCAGGCGGACGGCAGCCTTCCGAACATCTCCTTCATGCACCTCACCGCCGGAAGCCCGATGATCGACAAGGGGACCAACGTCGGCCTCCCGTACGTCGGCGCGGCGCCTGATCTCGGTGCCTACGAGTACGGCGCGACCGGCGGCACCAGCGGCACGGGCGGCGGCACCGGCACCGGCGGCAGCACCGGGTCGACCGGCGGCACGACCGGGTCGACAGGCGGCACGACCGGGTCGACGGGCGGCGCCACGGGCACGGGCGGCAAAGCCGGCACCGGCGGCGCCGTCGGGACCGGCGGCAAGCCCGGGACCGGCGGGATCACCGGCGGTACGGGCGGGAGCGTCGGCACCGGCGGGACCACGGCCGGAACCGGTGGGACGACCGCCGGCACGGGTGGGACGACTGGCGGCGCCGGCGGGAACAGCGGCACGGGTGGCGCCATCGTCACCACCGGCAGCGGCGGCGGCACGTCGACCACCGGCACCGGCGGCTCCGGCACCGGCACGGGCGGCTCGGTCGCGACCGGCAGCGGCGGCAGCACGTCGACGACGGGCACCGGCGGCTCCGGCGAAACCGGTGACGGTTCGGCCTCCGGCTGCTCCTGCGACGTGAGCCCGAGCACCGGCCCGGCGCCGCTTCTGCTGCTGGCCGGCTTCGCCGCCTTCGGCCTCCGGCGCCGGCGGGGACGGTCGCGTCGCTAGTCAGGGCTCGGTCCCGTAAACCAGCGCGCCTTTCACGTAGGCCGTCACCTTGGTGGTCGTCGTGAAGGTGGTCGCGCTGGTGTACGAGTAGTCGTTGCTCTGGACGAAGGCCGAGAAGTCGTCCTTGTGGAATCCGGGGCCAATGTCCAGGGTGGCGCCGGCGGCCAGGCTGCCGGCCGCGCTCGCGAAGCCGATCTCGAACTTGTGGTCGGCGCCGGTTCGCGCCGGCGTCACCGCCAGGAACTGGGTGGTGACGTTGGCGCAGCTCCCGGTGATCCCGTTGGCATAGGTGCACTGCCAGGTCTCGCCGCCGCTGGTCCCTTCCCAGGTGTACCAGTAGTCGATCTTGAGATCGGAGAGCGTGATGGCGCTGGGGCCCCCGTTGGTGAGCTGGAGGTCGAAGTAGATCCACTGCGTGTTGCTGGCGTTCGCCGTGTGCGTCTTCACAGTGACGTTCACCGCGCGAACGCAGGCGCTGCCGGCGCAGGTGTAGCCGGACGACGAGCAGTCGGCGGAGGTCTGGCAGCTGGTCTTGCACCCGGCGCTCCCGCAGACGTAGGGGGCGCAGGCGGCGGACGCCGGCGCGGTGCAGGCGCCCGCCGTGCCGCAGGTCGACGCCGGCTGGAAGGTCGAGCCGGAGCAGCTGGCCGCCAGGCAGAGCGTCCCGGCCGCGTACTTGCGGCACGCGCCGTCGCCGTCGCAGGCGCCGTCCAGGCCGCACGTCGCGGCGCCGCCGTCCGAGCACTGCGCCAGCGGATCCTCCCCCGCCGGGACCGCGGTGCAGCTCCCGAGGCTGCCGGTCAGGGCGCACGACTGGCAGGTCCCTGAACAGGCGCTCGCGCAGCACACGCCCTGCGCGCAGAAGCCCGAGTGGCAGTCGGTCCCGGCGGCGCAGGTGGCGCCGATCGGCGCCAGGCCGCAGCTGCCGTTCGTGCACGTCAGCGGCGCGGTGCAGTCGGCGTCGGTCTGGCAGGTGGTCTTGCACGCGCCGTCGGTGTCGCAGGTGAAGGGGGCGCAGGACTGGCTCTGGCCGGTCGTGCAGCTCCCCAGCCCGTCGCAGCGGCCGGCCGAGGTCAGCGTCTGGCCGGCGCAGCTGGGCGGCTGGCACGTCACGCCGGCGGGATATCTCTGACAGCCGCCGGCGCCGTTGCAGACGCCGTCGGTCCCGCAGCCGGCGGCGCCGGTGTCGGCGCAATCGTTTCGCGGATCGGTGCCCAGGTCGGCCGGCACGCAGGTCCCGGCCCGGTCGGCGGCGCCGCAGGTCTGGCAGGTTCCGGCGCAACGGGTCGCGCAGCAGACGCCGTCGGTGCAGAAGCTGGACCCGCACTGGCTGTCGTCGGTGCAGGCCTGCCCGTTGGCCAGGCGGGCCGGGTGCGCGTCGGGTGCTGCCGCGCTGGCATCCGGCTGCAGCACGACGATTGGCCCGGCGTCGTGCCCCGGCACCTGCGCGCCGCCGCCGCACGCGCCCGCCAGTCCGGCCACGAGACAGACCACCAACCGGAGCACCCCAAAGTTTCGTGCGCGGAGGAGAAACATCACGACGGACTAGGGACCGGCCGGCCTGGACTGGTGCAGGGGAAACACCGAGGGTGTCGCCGGCCCTTTCGGTGAAGGAATTCGGCGCCGCCGCCCTTTAGATGGCATGGCTGGATCGTCTCCCTCGCTGTACGCGGTGCGGCGCCCGTGCGGAAGCGGGGACGCCGGCGGGCTGCGCAGCGACTTCCGACGCTTCTACGACCGTTGGTTCGCCGATGTGCTCCGCTGGATCCGCGCGCTGGGTGCGGCGCGTGCCGACCATGAAGAGATCGCGCGTCGGGTATTCCGGGTGGCGCGGCGCCGGCTGGAATCGCTCGATCGCGCCGACGCCGGCAGCCGGCTGTATGGGATCACACGCCGCCAGGTTCGCGGCTTCCGGCGTCGCGCCTGGATCGCGACGGCGTTCGGGCACCGGTCGGGCCGGGGGCCGCTGCACATCATCCTGGGCAACCTGAGCGAAGCCCGGCGCGCCACGTTCGTGCTGTTCGAGATCGACGGCCTGTCGGGCCATGAGATCGCGCTGGTCCAGGACGTGCCGGTCAACGCCGTGTGGCGGCGGTTGCACCAGGCCCGCCGCGCCGTCTTCAAGCACGCCGGGACACTCCTCGGGGTGAAGGGCCTCCCGGCTCCCGCCGCTCTGGATCGGCTGGTCGAAGGGCCGGCGCCGGCGGGCTCGCTCGAGGCTTGGATGGTCGAGTTGGTGCGGCGCGAGGGGCCGGCCGAGCTGCCGCCGGGCCGCCGGCAGCGGCTGCTGCTCAGCCTGGGACCTTGGCGGCCCGGCCGGGCGACGGGGACCGCGGTGCGCCGGGCGCTGCTGGCGGCCTTCGTCCTGCTCGCCGCCATCGGGGCGGTTTCCGGCTGGACGCGGTGGCGGCCGCCCGCAAGCGTGCGGCTCGGCACGCCGCCGCCGC
>CAZTZM010000031.1:0-18818 GCA_964618005.1 uncultured Myxococcales bacterium | reverse complement strand
GTGAGCTGCCCGTAGCGACCGTCCTCCAGCTTGAACGCCAGGCCCACGAACGGCGCCTTGGCGTCCGACTGGAGGATGACCTTCTCCTCTTTCTTGTTCTGGTCGAGCGCGATGTTGGTGACCTCCTTGGGATTCGGGAGGTACATGTTCACGCCGTCGAGGAGGAGCTGGACGCCCTTGTTCTTGTAGGCCGAACCGATGAACACCGGCGTCATCTTGAGCGCGATGGTGACGCGCCGGATCGCCGCGCGGATCTCCTCGACGGACGGCTCTTGCTCAGCCAGGAACTTGTCCGCGATGACGTCGTCGTGATCGGCGATGGAGGCGATCATGTCGTGACGGGCGGTCTTGGCCTCTTCCAGGCGGTCGGCCGGGATCTCTTCCTCGCGCACGTCCTCGCCGTCGTCGCCGTCGAAGTAGAAGGCCTTCATTTGAACGAGGTCGATGATCGCCTCGAAGTCGCCCTCTGCGCCGATCGGCAGCTGCGTGGTGATGGTGTTGTGGCGCAGCTTCTCTTTCAGCTGGCTGGTCACGCGCGCCGGATCGGCGCCCGCGCGGTCGAGCTTGTTGATGAAGGCCACGCGCGGCACGTTGTAGCGCCGCATCTGGCGGTCGACGGTGTACGACTGCGACTGCACGCCGGAGGTGCCGCAGAGCACCAGCACGGCGCCGTCGAGGACGCGCAGCGCGCGCTCGACCTCGATCGTGAAGTCGACGTGGCCGGGTGTGTCGATGAGGTTGATGTTGTAGCCCTTCCACTCGCAGTACGTGGCGGCCGACTGGATGGTGATCCCCTTCTCGCGCTCGAGATCCATCGAGTCCATCTTGGCGCCGACGCCCGACTTGCCACGGACCTCCTCAATCTTATGGATCTTCCCCGTATAGAAAAGGATGCGCTCGGAGAGCGTCGTCTTCCCGGAGTCGATGTGGGCGGAGATTCCGATGTTGCGGACTTTGTCGAGCGAGATGGAGGCCATGACCGGTTGTTTCCTTGGGTGGTAAGGGCGCGCAGTTTAGTCAAGTTTCGCGCTTTCGCTAGCGCGAAACGTCGGCACGAAGCATCGGCACGAAGCGTCGGCTGAGATGCCGGGGTCGAAAAAGCGGTTACCGGCGGGTCGTTACCGGACGCCGACCAGCTCGACGTCGAACACCAGCGTGGCGTTCGGCGGGATCGGGCCGCCCGGCGTGCCGCGGGCGCCGTAGGCCAGATCGGGCGGGATGGTCAGCTTGCGCTTGCCGCCCACCTTCATCCCGTCGATTCCCTGGTCCCAACCCTTGATGACCACGCCCGCGCCGAGCGGAAAGTCGATCGGCTGGCCGCGATCGTACGAGCTGTCGAACTTGGTGCCGTCGGTCAGACGACCGGTGTAGTGCACCGAGACCGTCTTGCCTTTGGTGGCGGTGGCGCCTTCGCCGACCTTCACTTCGTCAATCATGAGTCCTCCTGCGGCTGGGGCTGCGCTCTTCTTCGAGCTGGGATCCGATCCGCTGGCCTTGTGGGAGCACCCCCACGAGAGCGCCAGAGCGAGGGCGAGCAGCGGACGTACCAGCTTCGTCATGATGGCGCGGGACCATAGCACGGCAGCGCAATCGCGCGCGGCGTCCGTCACACCCGCGGTCGGGCCGCGGCGCGGCGCGCCGCCGTCGGCCCGATCGCCAGCGTCCGGACCAGGATCTCGGCCACGGGCCCGCGGCGGTGCGCCACGGAGTTGATCGCCCGGCGCACGGGGACGCGCTGGATCTTCAGGCCGGCGTCCGGCACCGAGTAGAGGCGCCGGGTCTCGCGACAGTCAGAGTTGGAGAGCACCGCGGGGATCCGCTCCGCCGAGAGCGTCCCCAGCAGATCGGCCAACCGCTGTTGATCGTCCGGGCCGAAGGCCCCCTGGGCGTACGACGTGAAGGACGACGTGCGCGAGAGCGGGACGTAGGGCGGATCGAGGTACACGAAGTCACCGGTCGCCAGCTTGCGCTTTGCCAGCACGTTCAGAAAATCGCCGCAGATGATCTCGACATCTGCCAGCGCCCGCGACGCGGCCTGCAGGCGGTGGGGATCGCAGATGCGCGGGCGGAGGTAGCGGCCGAACGGGACGTTGAAACGCCCGGCGCGGTTGACCCGATAGAGACCGTTGTAGCCGCAGCGGTTCAAATAAATGACGCGCGCGGCGCGCTCCGTCGGGGAGAGATCCGCCGGCGCCTGGTCACGGACCTTGTAGTAGGCGCCCGCCTCGTTGCGGTGCTTGCTTAGGGCGGCGATCACACCGTCGACGTCGTCACGCACCTGCTCGTAACAATTTACCAACTCCGGGTTCGCGTCCGCGAGGACCGCGCGCGCGAAGCGGCGCTCCGCCGCCAGTCCGAAGAAGACCGCGCCACCGCCGACGAACGGCTCGTAGTAGGTCTCGATACGCCGAGGTGCGAGATCGAGGATCCGCGGGAGCAGCTGACGCTTGCCGCCCGCCCACTTGAGGAACGGAGCAGGTCGCGCACCCTCGTGCATCTTGCCTGTCTCTCGTAACGTGAACTCTCGTCGTCGCGCAAGAAAAACTAGCCAGGGGCATTTTTCCCGCATTTTTGGCCGCTTTTTTGTTCCGTCCGTCGATCTTTGTCTTTAGAGTTCTGGCCGGAAATCGACGGGCAGCGCGCTTCGAGCGCCAGCACCGCCACGCACGAAAGGAGATCGACATGGCGAAGGTTCTGACGAAGTCCCAGATCATCCAGACGATCGCTGACGCTCACAAGGACAAGCTGGTTCGCAAGGACGTGGCTCGCCTCCTGGAGTCGCTGGCAGCGGTCGGGCACAAGGAGCTGAAGAAGAACGGGATCTTCGTCCTCCCGGGGTTCGCCAAGTTCGTCGTCGTGAAGAAGCCGGCCACCAAGGAGCGCCAGGGGATCAACCCCTTCACCAAGGAGCCGATCACGATCAAGGCCAAGCCCGCCCGCAAGGTGCTGAAGGCGCGACCGGTGAAGGCCGCCAAGGACGCATTGGCCTAGGCTTGAAAGCGCCTCGGGCGAAGGCGGCTTCGCCGCCGTAGCCCATCGCGGGAGGTGCGGAACCCTTTGAGGGTTCCGACCTAGATCGTCAGAAGAGCCTCGGTCAGCGCCGCCACGTCGTTGAAGCGTGGCGCGCGCGACCAGGGATAGAGGTCGTAGGGATCGATGAGGGCCGCGCGGATGTTCACGGCGTGCGCCCCGTCGATGTCGGCCGACGGAGAGTCGCCGACCATGAGCGCGTCGGCGGCCGAGACGCCGAGCCGGTCGAGCGCGAGCTGAAAGATGCGCGGGTCGGGCTTGGTGAAGCCCACCACCGACGAATCGAGGACGGCGTCGAACAGCGGGCGCAGCCCGATCTCGGTCAGCATCTGTTCGATCGTCCCCTCGCTATTGGAGACGACGGCCAGCTTGCAGCCGGCGGCGCGCAGTCGCTCCAATGATTCACGCACGCCGGCGCCGATGCGGCGCCAGGCGTTGCTGAGGCGGTGCTCGCGCAGCATCGTGGCGGCCGCCTCGTCGAGCGAGGCCGCCTCGCCGCGCGTGCCGGCGAGATCGAGCAGGCGGCGGTAGAGTCTCTCGTGCCACTTGAAGCCGCCGTCGTCGTGCGTGCGCATCCGCACCCCCTGGGTCTCGCGCAGCTCCTCGCGCAGCGCCCGCTCGGCCGCCTCCAGCGCGGCGGCGTCGGCGGCGATACCGGCCTTTGCGGCGTAGGCGGCCAGACGCGCGCCGTCGTGGAACGTCAGCGTGAACCCGGCGTCGAACAAGATCGCGCGCGGCCGCGGTTTGAACAGCGCGGCGGCTTCCTGGTATGAGGCGGCCATGGTCAGGTTGAACCGGATCTACACCAAAGCGGGGGACGGCGGCGACACGCGTCTGGTAGGCGGCCAGAAGGTGCGCAAGAGCGCCCTCCGTATCGAGGCCTACGGCACCATCGACGAGCTGTCGTCGTGCATCGGCATCGCGCGCACCGCGCTGGATGCCCCGGGCGCGCCCGGGGGCGCCGGCGACCTGGCGGCGATCCTGCGGCGGATCCAGAACGAGCTCTTCAACCTGGGCAGCGACCTGGCGACGCTGGCGGAGGATCACCGCCCGACCCAGCCGGTGATCGAACCGCGCCACGCCGAGGCGCTGGAGCGAGAGATCGACGCCTGGAACGAGCACCTCCCGGAGCTGCGCAGCTTCGTGCTCCCCGGCGGCGGGATGGTGGCGGCCTACCTGCACCTGGCGCGCACCGTCTGCCGTCGCGCCGAGCGCCTGATCGTCCGCCTGGCCGACGCCGAGCCGATCGGCGCCGCGGTGATCCCCTACGTCAACCGGCTGTCGGACGCGCTGTTCGTGATGAGCCGCCACGCCGCGCGCCTGTACGGCGAGCCCGAGCCGCTCTGGCAGCCCGAGAAGACCTGAGGGCGTATCCTCTGGCCGTGGCCCCCGCGATCCGCGACGGCGTCCCCCTGGCGCCCCTGACGACGCTGCAGCTCGGCGGCCCGGCCCGCCACCTCGTCGAGGCGACCCAGGAGAGCGACATCGCCGAGGCGCTGCGCTGGGCGACGGCGCGCGCCCTGCCGGTGGCGATCCTGGGCGGCGGCTCGAACCTGGTGATCGCCGACGCGGGCTTCGACGGGCTGGTGCTGCGGATCCCCACCCGCGGGCGGCGGTTCGAGCCGGGCGGCGACGCGACGCTGGTCACGGCCGCCGCCGGCGAGCCGTGGGACGACCTGGTGGCGGAGGTGGTCGCGCGCGATCTGGCGGGGCTCGAGTGCCTGTCGGGGATCCCGGGGCTGGCGGGCGCGACGCCGATCCAGAACGTCGGCGCCTACGGCCAGGAGGTCGCCGAGACCATCCACGCCGTCCGCGTGCTCGAGCGCGCCAGCGGCGAGGTGCGCGAGCTGCCGGCCGAGGCCTGCGGGTTCGGCTACCGCGACAGCGCGTTCAAGCGCGCCCCGGATCGGTTCGTGGTCCTCGGCGTGACGTTCGCGCTGCGTCCGGGCGGACCTCCGGCGCTGCGCTACCGTGAGCTGGCCGAGGCGCTGGCCGGCTTGCCGAACCCGTCGCTGGCCGACACGCGCGCCACGGTGCTGGCGCTGCGGGCGCGCAAGTCGATGGTCATCGCGCCCGCCGATCCGAACCGCCGCAGCGCCGGCTCGTTCTTCATGAACCCGATCGTGGCGGCGCGGTTGGCTTCGGAGGTCGCGGCGCGGGCCGGCGTGGCGGACGCGGAGATGCCGCGCTGGCCGGCCGGCGCAGGGCGCGTCAAGCTGGCCGCCGGCTGGCTGATCGAACGGGCCGGGATCGCCAAAGGGATGCGGCGCGGCGCGGTGGGCGTCTCGACGGCGCACGCGCTGGCGCTGGTGCACCACGGTGGCGGCACCACGGCCGAGCTGGTCGCGCTGGCGGCGGAGATCCGGAATCGGGTCCGCGACCGCTTCGGCGTGACGCTGGTCCCCGAACCGACGTTCCTGGGATTTCCCCCGGGATTTTCCTGGAACGCCTTCGCCGGCTGAGCATCAGAAGCCCGCCTCCACCTGGCGGCCGGCCGCCCGATGAGGCTTGACAGCCGAGCTCAAAAGAGCGATCTATTCAAAAGATGAACCGCCGTTCACAAAGCGAACGACAGCCGCAAACCTTGCGCGAGCGGTTCAAGGAGACCACCTTGCAGGCGGTCCTGGCCGCCGCGGAGGAGGTCTTCGCCGACGCGGGCCTGCACGCCGCGCACATGGGCGAGATCGCCGAGCGCGCCGGCGTGGCGGTGGGGACGCTCTACAACCACTTCGCCGATCGCGAGGCGCTGCTGGCCGGCCTGGCCGAAGCGCGCTTCAAGGAGCTGCTGGCCAACATAGACGGCGCGCTCAAGGCCAGCGCCGATCGCCCGTTCCGCGAGCGCGCCCGCGCGCTGGTGGTGGCGATGCTGAACTACTACGAGCGCCACCAGAAGTTCATGCGGATCTTCTTGCAAGGCGAAACCGGCCGCTACGAACGGACCTTCCCGACGATCTCGGGAGCCATGAAACACAAGATGACGGAGATCGGTGCCCGCGTGGAGAAACTCATCGACCAAGGCGTCCGCGAGAAAGCGGTCCGCTCTGACTACAGCGATCTGGCGCCCTTCTTCCTGATCGGGATGATGCGCGCACTGGTGATGCGACACGTGATCCACGGTCGCGGCGACGGCATGGCGGTGGAGGCCGACCGGCTGCTCACCGCGTTCCTGAGCGGGGTGGGGACATGAGCGTCGCCGCCGGCACCTTCCCGATCGCCGCCACGCGCGCGCCGGTCAACAAGTGGCTGGTCACGCTGTCGGTGACCTTCGGGACGCTGATGGGCGCGATCGACACCTCGATCGTCGCCGTGGCCACGCCGCACCTGTCGGGCTCGCTGGGCGCCACAGTCGAGGAGATGACCTGGGTGACCACCGGGTTCGTCATCGCGACCGTCGTCGTGATGCCGCTGACCGCCTTCCTGGGACGATTTTTCGGCCAGAAGCGGGTCTACCTGTTCTCGCTGGGGCTGTTCGTGCTCGGCTCCGCGCTGTGCGGGCTGGCGCGGTCGCTGCCGATGATGGTGGCCTGCCGCGCGCTGCAGGGCCTGGGCGCCGGCGCGCTGCAACCGACCGAGCAGGCGATCCTGCGCCAGACGTTCCCGCCCGAGGAGCAAGGGATGGCGATGGCGCTGTTCGGGCTGGCGGTCGTGGTCGGCCCGGCGGCCGGCCCGGTGCTGGGCGGCTACATCATCGACAACCTGAACTGGCCGTGGATCTTCTACATCAACCTGCCGATCGGCATCCTGGGCATCGCCATGGTGACCCGGTTCGTGCACGAGCCGGACGACATCCGCCGCGCCAACCGCGAGCGCGCCGCCGAGCAGCGCAAGAACCTGGACTGGCAGGGCGTGTTGCTCATGACGGGCGGCCTGGCCAGCCTGCAGTACGTCCTCGAGGAAGGGAGCCGCAACGACTGGTTCTCCTCGACCGCAGTCACGGTCTGCACGTTCAGCGCGGCCATCATGCTGACCGCCTTCGTGATCCGCGAGCTGACCGCGCCCGTCCCGGCCGTGGACCTGTCGCTGTTCAAGGACAAGGTCTTCCTGTCGGGGACGCTGATCGGCGCCATCATGTTCGCCATCCTGATGTCGATCACCTTCCTGCTGCCCCTCTTCATGCAGGAGCTGCTGGGGTTCTCGGCCATCCAGTCGGGCACGGCGCTGATGCCGCGCGCGCTGGCGATGATGGTGGCCATCCCGCTGGCCGGGCGCCTCTACAACTACGTCCAGCCGCGCATCCTGGTGCTGCTGGGCGTGGTCCTGGTGTCGCTGAGCGCCTGGGAGATGTCGAACTACACGCTGGACACCAGCAGCCACTCGGTCGTCGCGGCGATCGTCCTGCAGGGGTTCGGGTTCGCCTCGATCTTCGTTCCGCTCACCACGGTGGCGCTGGCCAGCATCCCGCGCTTCCGCCTCACCGACGCGACCGGCCTCAACTCGCTGCTGCGCCAGATCGGCGGCTCGCTGGGGCTGGCGGCCTTCGCCACCCTCTTGCCGCACTTCGTTCAGGGGGCACGGGTGGCGCTCATCTCCCACCTGGTTCCCGGCCGACCCGAGGTCATGCAGCGCCTGAGCGCCGTGCAGACCGGCCTGGTCTCCCGCGGCCTCGATCCCGGGACCGCCAAGGCCGCCGCCACGCGGTTCCTCGACGGGATGATCACGCGCCAGGCGACCGTGCTCGCCTTCGAGCGCATGTTCATCCTGGCCGGCATCGCGTTCTTGTTCGTCATTCCGCTGTCGCTGTTTCTCAAAGCGCCCGCGCACATGAAGGGCAAGCGGGTCGACATTCACTAAATCTCCCAGCCGTCACACATCGGTTTCAGCAAAAGCGAGACAAAACAGCCATGGAAAGCGCCGCACAAACCACGAGTGAACGATCATCAACCACGTCGCACGCCGCCGCCCCGGCGGTGGTCGTGCCGACCGTCGCTGCCGCGCCCGCCAAGCGCGGCCGCCGGCCGTTCGTCATCTTCGGCGTCATCGCCGTCCTGGGCCTGGGGGCCTTCGCCCTCTACACGATGATGACGGCGGGCCACGAGGGGACCGACGACGCGCAGGTCGCGTCGGACGTGGTCCCGGTCGGCACCCGCGTGGCGGGCGCCGTCGCACGCGTCCACATCCACGAGAACCAGCTGGTGAAGCGGGGCGATCTGCTGATCGAGATCGACCCCGCCGACTACGACGCGCGGGCGCAGCAGGCGGAGGCTGAGCTGGCCACCGCCAAGGCCCAAGCCGCGGCCGCCGAGGCGCAGGTGGAGATCGTCGACGCCACGTCGAAGGGCGGCCTGGCCTCCGCGCGCGCCGCGCTCAGCGGCAGCAACGCCGGCGTGCAGAGCGCCGGCGCCCAGCTGGCCGCGGCGCGGGCCCAGGTGGCCAGCGCCGACGCCGAGCTGAAGAAGGCGGAGATCGATCTCAACCGCGCCAAGGCCTTGCGGGAAGCCAACGCCGTCCCGCAAGAGCGCCTCGACACCGCCCAGATCGCCTTCGACACCGCCACGGCCGCCAAGGCCCAGGCGGTGGCGCAGGTGGCTATCGCCGAGGAGGCCCGGCGCAGCGCCGAGAGCCGCGTCGGCGAGGCGCAGGGGCGCGTCAGCCAGAGCGCTCCGGTGGCGCCGCAGATCGCGCAGGCCCGCGCCAACGCCGACCTGGCCAACGCCCGCGTGCGCAGCGCCGACGCGGCGCTGGCCCTGGCCAAGCTGCAGCTCGGCTACACCAAGATCACGGCCCCCAACGACGGCTTCGCCTCGAAGCTGACCGTGCACGAGGGGCAGCTGGTCTCGATCGGCCAGCCGCTCATCGAGCTGGTCCCCAGCGCCACCTACCTGATCGCGAACTTCAAGGAGACGCAGGTGGGGCGCATGAAGGTGGGGCAGCCGGTCGAGATCGCCGTCGACGCGTTCCCGGGCCGCAAGCTGGAAGGGAAGGTGGACAGCCTCTCGGGCGGCACCGGCGCCAGCTTCTCGTTGCTGCCGGCCGACAACGCCACCGGCAACTTCGTCAAGGTCGTGCAACGCGTCCCCGTGCGCGTCGCCTGGGTCAACCTTCCGAACGACATCGATCTGCGCGCCGGGCTGTCCGCCGACGTCACCGTCGACGTGAGCAAGTAACCATGACGCGCCGATTCGCCTTCATCGCCACAGCTCTGTCCACCGTCACCGCCGCCGCGACGGGTCACGCCGCCCCGCGCGCCCTGACCATCGACGACGCGGTGGCCCTGGCGCTCAAGTCGAACCCGCAGCTCGCCTCGGCGCGCTCGCGGGTCGAGGCCAGCGACGACAACGCCAGCTCCACCGGCCGCCGGATGCTCCCCTCGATCCACCTGAGCGAGGAGCTGCAGGAGTGGAACGCGCCGTTCTCGATCGGGTTCCCCATCCCGATGGGGAGCTCGCCGGTCTCCGTCTTCACGGTCCGCGACAAGACCACCAACACGTTCTCGGCCGCGGCCGACCAGCCGGTTCTGGGCCTGCTGAGGACCAACGCCGAGCGCGAGTCCCTGAACGAAGGGACGGAGGCGGCCCGCGCCCAGATCGCGGCCGGTGAGGCCAACCTGCGCGCCAACGTCGAGACGCAGTTCCTGCGCGTGTTCGAGGCGCAGGCGCTGGAGCAGATCGCCGCCGCCTCGGTCCACGAGCTGGGCGATCAGGTGACGGTCGCCAAGGCGCGGCTGGCCAGCGGCGTGATCACAAACGCCGACCTGCTGCGGATCGAGGTCGCCGTGGCCAACGCCCAGCAGCAGGGGCTGGAGGCGCACAGCCAGGCGCTGACGGCGCGCGCGGCGCTGTTCGCCGCGATCGGCATCGATCCGAGCGACGCCGCCGCGCTGACCCTGGTCGAGCCGACCGACCGCCTGACCGCGGCGCGCGCCCGGGCGACCTCCGCCGCGGCGGCGCCCACGATGGACAGCCTGTTGCCGCGCGCGCAGTCGCGACGACCCGAGATCGCGCAGCAGAACCACCTGGTCCTGTCGGCCGAGCGCCAGAGCGGCGCGGCCGGCTATGCGTTGCTGCCGGACATCGACCTGGAGGCGGCCTACCTGCGGATCGACGGCAACCCGTTCTCCCCCAAGAACTCGGCCTTCGTGGGCGTGAAGGCGACCTGGGCGATCTGGGAGTGGGGCGCCACCGACCTGCAGCGACGCGCGGCCGACGCCCAGGCGGCGGCGGCGCATCGGGATCGTGACGCGCTCGAGCGCCAGATCGAGTCGGAGCTGGCCGCCAGCCTGGCCACGGGCGACGCGGCGCGGGGCGCGGTGGGCAGCGCCGAGAAGGCCGTCGCCAGCGCCCAGGAAGCCTATCGCGTCACCGACGCGGCGCTGAAGGCCGGCACGGCGACGACCACCGACCTGCTCGAGTCGCAGTCCGAATTGACGCAGGCGCGGCTGAACCTGACGCGCGCGCAGTACGAGCTGGTCCTCTCCGACGTGGCGCTGGCCCGCGCGACCGGCGGCTGAGCCGGCGAAACAGGCGCGCGCCTCGAGGCCCGACCCGGATCGGCGTTGCCGGATCCGGGCGGGCATGGAACACTAGCCCGGCAACATGATCACGCGTTTGCTCTCGAAGGTCCTGCTCGTCGCTGCGTTCGCGCTCGTCATTCCCTCGGTGGCCCGCCCCGCGCTGGCCGCCCCTGTCCACGGCCGCCGGCCGCACCACCACCGGCACCCGCACCACCGCGCCCCCCGGCACGCGCCGCACCACGAGCGCGGCCGCGCCGCGCAGCAGCCGCACGAGCTGTAGGGCGCGGCCGGCTTTAGGTCCCGCCGTCCGCTGGACAGATCGCCGGATCTGGATTCGCGTCGTGTGAACAGACCGGATTGCTGATCCAGGCGTCCATCACCTTCAGCTCGTAGTCGTCGAGCGGGGCCGCGGGTGGCAGCGGCATCGGCTGGGCGGTCGCCTTGCCGCCGTGGATGACGTCGGAGAGGACGCCCTGCCCTGTGGCCGTCTTCATCTGCGCCCAGGAGACGGTCTGGGCGTAGCTCGTGAGGTTGACGGTCGCAAGGCCGACCAGATTGGCCGTCTGGGTCGTGTTGTACGGACCTGCGTCGGGGTTGGCGTCACCGTGACAGCGGAGGCAGTGCGCGCGGAAGATCGGCAGCACGTCCGCCTCGTACGACGGCGAGGCGGGGACCGAGGGCCCGCACGCCAGCAAGGGAGCAAACGCCAGCGCGGGCCAGAAGACACGAAGCGTTCGACGGCTCTGCATCGTGGTCCTCATAGATAGTAGTGGAACTGGAGCATGTAGAGCGAGGCGGTGTCGGGGCCCGGCGTCCCGCTCGCGCTCGCGCCGTAGAGTTGCCAGCGGGCGTACGCCACGAGCTCGAAGTGGGCCCAGGGGAAGTAGTTGACCTCCAGGTCGATCGCGTTGTGCGACGTTCCCTTCACCGACAGGTCCTCCTGATAGAACTCGTACGCCAGGCCGGTCATGACGCCGCGGATCGGGAAATAGTTCGCGCCCAGGTACGACACGAACTGGTTCTCGCCGCCGGCCGAGTTCACCGTCACCTGCTTGCGGATGTAGTCCCCCTCCCCCATGAACAGCAGCTTGGCCTGCTCGAGCCACAGCTTGCCGACGGCGCCGAACTGGTAAACGTCGTACTCGCTGCTGACGCCAATGCGCGTCTGCAGGGCGATGAGGCCCATGCCGCCGAAGCGCTTCTCGGCGTAGCCCGCGCCGCCGCTCTGCTGGATGTTCACCGCCTGCAGCGCGATGGGGAAGCTGGACGGGGGCGGCGCGAACAGCGACAGGTGCAGCTCCCAGTCGTCGCCGATGTAGCCGCCGGTGAAGTTGTACGTCTGCTGGTAGATGTCGAAGCCGGTGTAGCGCTGGACGTAGGCGACGTGCTCGACCAGGCGCAAGCCGTAGGGCACGTAGAAGCGCCCGGCGCGCAGGTAGGGGCCCGTCGCGCTGGGGCGCCACATCAGCCAGTGCTCGTAGGAGATGAAGCGGTCGGCGACCGAGTTGAAGCGGTTGTCGAGTGATTCCTCGCGCCCGGTGTCGCCGCGGATGCCGCCCTGCAGGTAGACCGAGAACTGATCCCCCAGCGCGGCCCGCGCGTAGAGGTCGGTCTGCATCGGGAAGAAGGCCCACTCAGGCGACTCGTAGCCGCCGGTGTCGTTGGCCAGCGCGGCCAGCCGGACGTCGGCGCCCAGCGACAGCCACGAGGGCGGCGTCCAGGCGCCGTGCAGAAACGCGCCGTCGCCGCCGCGGCTGATGGTGTCGCCCGCCTCGTCACGCCCCCAGGCGGTGATGAGGCCGCCGCCGTCGGGCGCGTAGTGACACTGGCTGCAGCGGCTGGTGCCCGAGCTGAACTGGAACTGCGGGTAAGCGGAGGCGCGACCGTCGAAGACGATCAGCAGCAGGCCGGCCGCCAGTGCACAGAGGATCAATCGTCGCATGGGCGCTTCCACCTCAGTTGTTGAGAGCGCCGTCGGCGATCCAGCTCGTGATCAGGTCGATGTCGGCCGCCGGAAGCGGATTGTCGGGCGGCATGCGGATCGGCGACTGGGCGTTCAACCAGTTGAGCAGCGTCGACTGAGCGGGCTGTCCGGGGATGACGTAGAACCCGTTCACGAGATCGTTGTAGCCGGTCACGCGATCGTTGAGATCGAGCCCGCCCTGCTGCGTGACCTGCGAGTGGCAGTTCACCGTGGCGCAGCTCGGCTCGGTGATCGTCGCAGAGATGAATGACCACTTGGCCGGACGGTCGTCCGTTCCGCCGCATCCGGCGACCAGCAGCGCACCGAGCGCCGCACCCAAGGCTAGTCTCGGAAACAACATCGACGAATTATGCCTTAAGCACGATCGGGCTCAACTTCGATTGCTGAAATCCATATCGTCACGCCACCGTCGGGACCAGACGAATTTCCGCGCGCAGCGGACAGCCCGATGCGCAGCTTTCCGCCGCCATGCAGGGCCTGGCCGCGCAGTGTGATCGGATTGGCGTCCGCCGGCCAAGACGCTTGCGCCAGAGTGGCGCCGCCGGCTGACAGCTCGATCGTGGCCGGCACCCCGGGCGCGGCAGTCTCGATGGTGAGGGAGATCTCGTACCGCCCCGCCGGCACCTCCACCTCGAAACCGGCCGCGGCGCGCGCGCCAGTCAGCGAGAGACCGAAACCGTCCCACACCCCGCGCACCGGCGACGGCGCGCGCCCCGGCGGTGGATCGATCGCCCGCACGTCGCAGAGCCGCTTGCCCCCCGCCACCTGGCAGACGCAGACCCCCCAGCGATGGCGCACGCGCAGCCCCTCGCCCGCCGCCACCAGGCGCGGCCACCCGACGAAGATCAGCGCCAGCGCGGCGGCGGCGACGGCGGCCTCGATCGCCGTCCGCCGGCGCACCCCCGCGCCGGGCGGCCGGATCGACGCCCGCAGCGCCCCGGCCAGCCAGGCCAGCCCTTCGCCCGCGAACGGCAGCAGCAGCACCACGATCGCCAGCTGATAGCGGACCTCGGAGAAATACAGCGTGTAGAGGCCGATCAGCGCCAGCGGCAGCGGCAGCAGCGCCAGCGCCGCCCAGTTGCGGCGCGCGGCCGCCGCCACGATCCCCAGCGCGATCGCGCCGACGAAGAAGGCCCAGCTGCCGTCGACCAGGCGCTCGATCCCCGCCCGATGGACGTCGAACCACCCGCCCGGCGGCAGGACGCTCTGGCGATAGAGCGGCCAGTAGAGCAGCGAGCGCTCGCGCCCCAGCAGCCGATCGGCCTTGACCGCCAGCAGCCCCGCCGCGTAGCCGGGCGAGAACGCCGCCCACTGCTTGGCCAGCCCGTACGCCACGCGATCGGATTCGCGGTGAGGTGAGGAGAACAGCGCGTAGCCGGTTCCCTCGGCGAACAGCCGGTTCAGCGAGCGGCTGTACGTCCCCTCGGAGTTGGGGTTGGCGCCCACCAGCGCGGTGTGGCCGCCGTGGCTGTCGGTCAGGAAGAATTCGCCGTAGACGTGACGGTTGCGCAGCCCCCACGGCAGCAGCACCAGAAACGCCACCAGGCAGGCCAGCGCCGTCCGCGTGGCCACGTGCACCCAGCGCGCGCCGCGCGCGCGGAAGGAGAGCGCGGCCAGCGCGGTCAGCGGCAGCGCCACGGCGCGCACATAAGACGCCAGCCCCATCGCCAGACCAAATAGCACAGGCGCCCCCAGCGGATGCTTACCGGCGTAGCGGGCAAGCAGCCAGACCGCCAGCCCCAGCAGCGCCGCCGCCGGCATGTCGGTTCCCGTCACGCTGGAGACGGCGATGCCTGCCGGCCAGAACGCGCACAGCAGCCCCGCCGCGATCGCCGCCCCCCGGCCGAACACCGCGCGCGCCGTTCCGTGGACCGCCGCCGTGGCCAGGCCGCCCGCCGCCACGCCGATCATCTTGACCGCCAGCAGCCCCCCGCCCAGCGCGTAGATGACCGCCGCCAGGTAGACGTAGCCCGGCATGTAGATGAACGCCGCGTCCAGGCCGTGGTGCTCGACCAGGTAGCGCGCCGACTCGAGGTACATCGCGAAGTCGCCGACCGGCCGGGTGGGGACGGCCAGCACCCAGACCAGCCGCACGGCGATGGCGAGCGCGGTCAGGATGAGGCCCACGGGGCTCTTATATCCCGCCGGCGCCCCGTGATCGCAGGAGGTCGCGTCCGACGACCACCCAGTGGCCGAAGCGCATACCGCCCGCCGGCCAGTCCGGGAGGGTCGACGGCCAGCCGCCCGGGCGGTCGTAGCCGACCATCAGATCGGCGCCCGTCGACAGCAGGCTGTCGCGTACGGTGGCGCGGGCGGTGCGGGTCACGATCAGCGTGACCGACTGCGTCCAGGGGATCCCGGCGGCGTGGGCGATGCCGATGTCCGCGAACGCCGACGGTTCGATCATCACGGGCGCGTTCGGGGGGCGGATCTGCCGGAGATACGCGGCCACCGCGCGGTCCTCGCCGTCCAGCCGCGTGAGCGCCCCCAGCGACTCGGCGCCGACCCAGATTCGATCGCGGCCGGCGGTGGCGATCACCCACACGGCGACCGAGAAGGCGGCCGCGGCGGCCAGCGCCCAGACGCGAAAGGCCCGCACGCGATCGGGCGGGACGGCCGCGGCGGCCAGCGGCAGCAGCAGCGTGCCGGGGATCAGCGCGAACCGGGGGAGCGGCTCGAAGCTCTGCGCGATCAGCCCCTGCCCGAGGTAGATCGCGGGCGGGCCGAGCGCCGCGACCACCACCAGCCGGGCCTCGGGCGCCAGCGCGCGCCAGCCGCGCCGCAGGGTCACGACCGCCGCGACCGCGCCCGGGATCGTCATGGCGGCGAAGAACGACAGCGACCAGATCCCGACCTGCCGCGCGCGGTTGCCGAACGCGCCGAACCGCGCGGCGGCGGTCGCCGCCAGGCCGGCGTGGTCGCTGGAGATGTAGTGCGCGAAGAACAGCGGGTCGCCGCCGGCCGCCGCGCCCCAGACGAGCCAGGCCGCCGGGAACAACGCGGCGGTCACGGCGAAGACCGCCAGGCCGCGCGTGACCCGCGCCGGATCGGGCCGCCGCAGGAACAGCCAGGCCGCCACCGCGACCATCGGCAGCGCCAGCCAGGCGTCGTAGCGCGTGACCGCGGCCAGCGACGCCAGCAGGCCAGCCACGGCGAACGTGCCCAGCCGCCTGGTCTCCAGCGCCGCCAGCAGCCGCTCGAGCGCGCTGACCCACAGCAGCAGATACAAGGCCTCGCTGGCGGCGGTCGTCGAGGCCTGCAGGTGCAGCGGCGACACCGCCAGCAGGAACGCCGCCGTCTGGGCGCGCGCCTCGCCGGCCAGGCGCCGCGCGAACGCCAGGAACGGGAAGAACACGGCCAGCCCGGCCAGCAGCGACAGGTAACGCGACGACCGGGCCGCGTCGCGATCGAGCGCGATGAACGGCCGCATCAGCGTCGTGTGCAGCGGTCCGAACTGGCAGTAGGTCCGCGGCACGTGCGCGCTGGCCGGATCGAGCACGAACCGCTCGGCGATGAGCGCGCGCATGGGCGCGTCGCCGTGCTTGTTCTCGGCGAACGGGAACAGCCCCACGCGCAGGACCGTCGCCAGCGTGAAGATGGCGACGGTGGAACGTCTGGCGGTGGCGGCGCTCAACGGCCGGCGAGCGCCGCACGCACGCGCGGCAGGGCGGCGTCGATCTCCGCCAGCGAGACCGCGCCGACCGAGATCCGGAACCAGCCGCTGTCCTCGCGCAGGCCGAACGCCTGGAACGGCACCAGGGCCAGACCGGCCCGATCCAGCAGCATCCGGCGCGTCTCTTCGTTGGTCTTGCCGGGCAGCGCGAAACGGACCGACAGGTAGATCGCCCCCTGCGGCGCGATGGCCTCGACCGGCAGGCCGTCGCGGCGCATGGCCTCGAACCCGGCCGCCAGTCGGTCCAGCCGTTGCTGGACGCGCGGGCGCATCTCGCCCAGGTACTTGTCGACCACGGCGGTGTCGTCGAGCAGGGAGGCCATCGCCACCTGCTCCGGCCGTGGCGCCCAGGCGCCCACATGCCCCAGGATGTCGGCCATCCGCTGGCGCGCCGCCGGCGGCATCACCGCCCAGCCGACGCGCAGCCCGGTGGCCGCGAAGCTCTTCGACGCCGCGTCGAGGATGATCGTGTAGGGCGCCACGTCGACGCACACCTCGGGCGGCGTGACGTGCTTGGCCCCCCCAAACACCAGCTGCCAGTAGACCTGGTCGTAGCAGAGCCAGACGGCCTTGGTGCCGGCCTGCTCGCGGCGGTGGTTCTCCTCGACGATCGCCTCGCAGATCTTCCGCAGCACGTCCGGATCGATCGCGGTGCCGGTCGGGTTGAGCGGCGAGTTGAGCAGGATCAGGCGCGCGTACGGCAGGTGCGGGCGCAGGTCGTCGACGGTGGGGAAGAAGTTCGAGTCCGCGCGCACCGGGATCTCGATCGCCCGCGCGCCGCACAGGTAGGCGTAGTGGTTGTTGTTCCAGGACGGCACGGGGTAGACGACCACGTCGCCCGGATCGAGCACGGTCCGGTAGGACCCGTAGAGCAGCGGGCGCGCGCCGCCCGTGATCAGCACCGACTCGACCGGGTAGGTCAGTCCCAGCCGCTGGGCGTAGTAGCGCGCCACCGCCTCGCGGAGCTGGACGACGCCGTCCGACGGTGGGTAGTTGGTCTGCCCGGCCGCCAGCGCCGCGCGCATCCCGTCCAGCAGCGCCGCCGGCGCCGGAAACTGCGCCGGATCGAAGTCACCCACCGTCAGGTTGCAGATCTCGGCGCCCTTGGCCTTCAGCGCGCGGATCTCGGCCGCGATCCTCAAGATCTCCGACCCGATCACGCCGCGCGCCAGATCCGACAGCGACCTGTCGACCGCGGCCGGATCGCCCAGCTTGCCCGTGAGGTTCACGACCGGGAATTTTACACGAAGCGCGCCGGCAGATCGCCAGCGCGCGGGCGGCGGAGGCGAGGGGTCCGGGCGCGCTCAGTTGAACGTGGTGCTGGTGATCGTGACGCCGGCGGTCCCGCTGACCTGGTCCGTCGCTTGAACATAGACCCCGGGGTGCTTGGCGGACTGCTGGACATCACCCGTGTCGCTGTTGCCGGTGAACGTCGACTGATCGATCACCAGAGCCCCGTTCAAATTGTCGACGACCTGAAAGATGGCCCCGGACCCGAGCTCGTTGGCCTGATTGTTCAGCATCTGAGTCCCGCAGACCGTCAGCGTGTAATCGTTGCCGTCGTTGTAGATGGCGCCGCCCAGGCCGCCGCCCTCGGTACCGCTGCGGGCGGGATTCTCGCCGTGCCCGATCGCCGAGTTGCCGCTGAACACGCTGTTGAGGATCGTCCAGGAGACACCGATGCTTCCCAGCGCGCCGCCGTTGATCCCCGAATTGCCCTGGAACGTGCTGTCCACGACATAGACCGGTCCGCTGATCTCGAACGCATAGATGGCGCCGCCAGCCAGGTCCTGCACGAGCTGCCCTGAGGCGTTGGTCTGCTGGCTGTTGGTGACGGTGATGTTGACGGCCTTGAACGTGCCCCCTTGCACATAGATGGCGCCGCCACCGTCCAGACCGTTGCTGTCGACCTGGTCCGCCAGGCCGGCACCGGCCGTGAACCCGAGGTTCTGCAGGATCAGATGCGGCGTCGACTGGATATCGCAGCGCGAGCTCGTGAAGTGAAGGTTTTGATCGCAGGTGTTCTGCCGCAGGATGCGGTTCTTCCCGCCGCCGCTCAGCGTGATCTTCCCGCCGCCGTCGATGGTGACGCTCCCGTCCTTGGTGACGCCGCCGTCATTGATGATCTCGATTTCAGGCACGACGATCGTGAGCGGGTCGGACCCACAGTTGAAGGTGACCACCCCGCCGCCTGCGACCGCGGCCACCACGGCTGCCGCCGTACAACTGGCCGGGGTGCCCGTGCCGACGACGGTGGTCGGGTTGGAGACGTCGGCGGCCATCGCGGCGGTCGGGATCGTACAGAGTCCGCCGTCCGTGCCGATCGCCGCCGCCCCGCCGCCGCCGGTTCCGGTCGACCCGGTCTTCCCGCCGGTCGATCCACTCTTCCCGCCCGTCGAGCCCCCCGACTTCCCGCCCGTCCCGTCGCCCTGCGATGAGGACGACGAGCCGCAACCCGCCGCGACGGTGCCGACCGCCAGCGCCAGAACCAAAGAGATTCTCATCGTAGCCTCCGGGAGCAGGGACACATCAAGAACACGCGCGGCCTCAGGTTACACCCGTTGGACGAGATCCCGAAGCGCGACCCGTTTCGCTCCACGACGAGGTGGCGATTTCTTTGGGTCGCAGCGTCAGAGCGAACGCAGCGAGCGCGTTCGCCGACGGGAGCGCGGGCTCTGCCC
>CAZTZM010000030.1:0-5064 GCA_964618005.1 uncultured Myxococcales bacterium | reverse complement strand
TGCTTCAGCCAGTCGACATAGGCCGCGCGATCGTAGTGCGCCGAGCGGCCGCTGCCCAGCAGCGTCGAGTCGCTGGGCGCCGCGCCGTTCGGGTGCAGCGCCTGCAGCGGGTTCACCAGCACGCAGGCGATGTCGCGCCGGATGCGCAGGACGCGCAGCGTGTCGGCGTCCATGTCCTTCAGCGTGTAGGTCTCGTGCGCCGGCGTCGGGTTGCCGACGCCCGGCTGCACATCGCCCCACCAGCCGTGATAGGCGCCGCAGAAGCGGACCAGGTGCGAGCGGCGGGTGTGGTAGCGCGCCAGCCGCACCGCCTGCATGACCGCTTCGGTCCCCGACATGTGGAACGAGATCTCGTCCAGCCCGGAGATCGCGCGCAGCCGATTGACGTTGTCGGCCACCACCGGGTGATAGGGGCCCAGCACGGGGCCCAGCGCCCGCGCCCGCTGGAACGCGCGGTCCAGGCACTGCTTGTAGAAGTCGTACCCCATCACGTTGACGCCGTAGGCGCCGGTCAGGTCGTACGACTCATTCCCGTCGAGATCGGTCAGCTTCACGCCCGCCGACGAGGCGACGAACGCGCCGGCGCTCAGGTTCTTGCGCACGTAGCGGCTGTACTGGAACGGCACCCGGTAGGCGCCGGTGAACTGCAGGTCCGAGAGGGCGCCCTCCGCCTCGCGGGTCAGCTTCATCGTCTCGGGCGCGCGGGCGCGGAAGGTCTCTGCCAGCCGCTGGAACCCGGCGCGGCGCAGCTCGGCGACGGGCTCCGGGGCGCCGTCGGTCTTGAAGAAGCGCGCCTCGTTGTACTCGTAGAAAGGGACCAGCTTGGCGACGAAGCGCGAGATCTTGGCGTGGCCGCGCAGCGACGGGTGCTTGGCCTTGGAGAGCGCCAGCCGTCGCGTCACGCGGAACAGAACCGCCACCGCGGCGAGGACGCCCAGGCTCCACTCGACATAGATGGTCATGGTCATTGTCCCGCGGGTAGCCGCAACAGCGGCTGGCCCATCTTGATGAGAGTGCCCGGTTCGATCCCTGGGAACAGCGAGAACCCGTCCGGGGCGAACACCACGATCGTCGACCCCAGCTCGAACCAGCCCATCTCGTCCCCCTTGCGATATGAGGCCGAAACGGGGATGGAGCGTGGCCCGTCGTACGACAGGTGGAACGGCACGTTCAGGAAGTGCAGGCGGATGCTGGCCACCAGGATCGACGCCACCGGCACCAGGGTGATCCGATGCGCGGCCGACTCGGTCTGAAGCCGAGTCTGAATGATGGCGCGCTCGTTCTTGCAGAACAGCTTTTCGACCCGCTTGATGGCGATCGGGTTGGTGTTCCAGGTGTCGCCCGAGATGTAGTTGACGTGCGTGACGTCGCAGTCGTAGGGAGCGTGGAACCGGTGGTACATGCTGGAGGTCAAGCGCAGCGTCACGTAGCGCCCGTCGCGGTAGAGGCTCTCCAGCTCGGGATCGGCCAGGAGATCGTGCAGCGTGTACGGGAACCCCTTGGCCTGGATCAGGTTCGTCCCGTCGATCTTCCCCGAGGCGCCGACGATCGCGTCGCAGGGGCTGGTCATCAGGGTCGGATCCGGATCGACGGTGCGCGCGTCCGGCTTCAGCTTACGGATGAAGCAGTCGTTCAGGCTCTCGAAGGAGGGCTTGGCGGCCTCGTCCAGATTGGGATCGGCGAACAGCCGCCAGAGCCCGATCGACAGATCGCGAACGACGGGCTGGCGAACCTTGGCCAGCCGTCCCACCACCTGGGTGGCCAGCCGCCGCGGAATCCGGTTTGTGAGCAGGAAATTGAGGTCTTCCTGTTGACCAACTTGGGCGAGTACCGTTCGAATGTTCATGTGAGGCAGTGTCGAGGCAGCCTACCTCAGGCCGCCTCGGCTGGTTGCGGCTTGCCGAACGGGATCTCCGGCCGCAGCGGGACCAGGTGCGCCCGGAACAGGTCGTGGCCGGCGCGCAGCGTGCGGCGCACGATGCTGGCGCGCGCTCTCTCACGCGAGCACTGCAGGGCCCGCAGGCAGGCCTGGTGCAGGTCGTCGTCGATGGCGCCGTTCACGCCCTCCTCGATCAGATCGACCGGGCCGGGCGCGGGGACGGAGGCGACCGGGAGCCCCGAGGCCAGCGCCTCCAGGATCACGTTGCCGAAGGTCTCCGTGCGCGACGGGAAGACGAAGCAGTCGGCGCTGGCGAAGTGCGCCGCCAGATCATCGCCGAAGCGATAGCCGCGCCACACGACGTCCGGGAAGGCGCGCTCGAGCTCCTCGCGCGACGGCCCGTCGCCGACGACGACCTTCGTCCCGGGCAGCGGCAGCTTCAGGAAGTCCTCCAGGCTCTTCTCGACCGCCACGCGCCCGACGTAGAGCCAGATCGGCCCGGGCAGGTCGTAGACCTCGTCGCGCCGGTGATGCGGGCCGAAGACGTCGGCGTCGACGCCGCGGGGCCAGTGGACCAGCTGCTTGCCGACCCGCTTGCCCGCCAGCTCGCGCAGCAGCGACATCGAGCTCACCAGCGTGTGCTCGGCCTTGCCGTGGAACCAGCGCACCGCCTCGTAGCCCCACTCGATCGGCACCGGAACGCGCGCGCTCAGGTACTCCGGGTAGCGCGTATGGAAGCTGGTCGTGAAGCGCAGCTTCTTGAGGCGCAGCCAGGCGATGGTCGAGAAGCCGAGCGGTCCTTCGGTCGCGACGTGGACCGCGTCGGGGGCGAAGCCGCGGATGCGGCCGATCGCCTTCCAGGGGTCGCACGCCACGCGGATCTCTGGATAGGACGGGAGCGGAAGCGTGAAGTGGGCGTCGGGCGCCACCACCATCACTTCCATCCCTTCCAGCTCCAGGTGCTTGACCAGACGGACCAGCGTGTTGACCACGCCATTCGTCTGCGGCCGCCAGGCATCCGTCACCAGCGCCAGGCGCTCGATGCGCGGACCGAAGGCGGTCGTCGGGTGGAGAATCGGGCGTCGCTCCGCGCCCAGGTCCGGAGCGGGGCTCCGGCGCGTCGGCAGTGAAAATGCCATCGCTGTTGGACGACCGTCTTATCTCGATTCCGGATGGTGCCCGCCAACGAGATGACAACGACTTTGTTAAGTCGTGTGGCAGATGCGAACGAAACGGCCACGATCGTGACAAGCGCGCAACGTTCGTGGCTGATTCGCATCAGCCGGGCGGTTGGCCGGCGGTATCCCAGTCGGGATCTGGCCGAGCAGGCCGTCCCCTCGTGCAGCCGCGGCGGTTCGCGCGCGGCGGTCTTGCGTAAACAAGTCCGATGGTTACATAGAAATTTCACCTTATTTCGACCATTTCCAGGAACGAAGAGGTCGCTGACCACACCCTCCCACGTGGAGCTTTCATGTCGGACTTCGACAGCCAGATCACCGAATCGCCGCGGGCTTCGTCGGGTGGGTCGGGAAAGCGGCCGAAACGGGCGGCGTCCCGTTCGGGCGGCGGCGCGCGGGGTGGTGGCGGACGGAAGGCGATGCCGCTCGACAGGCAGCTCCAGCGGCTGTTGAGCGCGCTGCGGGGGGCGCACCGGGGCGACTTCTCCGTGCGCTTGCCGGTCGAGGTCGCGGCGCCGAACGGCCACGACCCGGCGCTCGACGAGTTGATGGCCGCGATCGCGCGTGAGTTCAACGCGGTGGTGGGGCTGAACGAGGCGCTGGCCGGGCAGATGGTCCGGGTCGAGCGGGTGGTCGGGCGCGAAGGGCGCATGACCGAGCGCGCGTCGCTGGGCGACACCAGCGGTGGCTGGGCGGCTTGCGTCGGGTCGATCAACGCGCTGATCGGCGATCTGGTGCAGCCGACGACGGAGGTCGCGCGGGTCATCAGCGCGGTCGCGGCCGGCGACTTCACGCAGAAGATGGAGATGGAGATCGAGGGGCAGCCGGTCAAGGGCGAGTTCCTGCGCATCGGGACCACCGTCAACGGCCTGGTCGATCAGCTGTCCGCCTTCGCCGCCGAGGTCACGCGCGTCGCCAAGGAGGTCGGCACGGACGGCAAGCTGGGCGGCCAGGCGGAGGTCCCCGAGGCGGCCGGGATCTGGCGCGTCCTGACCGACAACGTCAACCAGCTGGCCAACAACCTGACCGCGCAGGTGCGCAACATCGCCGAGGTCACGACCGCGGTGGCGCGCGGTGACCTGTCGAAGAAGATCACCGTCGACGCCAGGGGCGAGGTGCTGGAGCTGAAGAGCACCATCAACACGATGGTCGATCAGCTGAACAGCTTCTCGTCCGAGGTGGCCCGCGTGGCGCGCGAGGTCGGCACCGAGGGCAAGCTGGGCGGCCAGGCGGACGTCAAGGGGGTCAGCGGCGTCTGGAAGAACCTGACCGACAACGTGAACTTCATGGCGTCGAACCTGACGACGCAGGTGCGCGGGATCGTCAAGGTCGTCACCGCCGTCGCCAACGGCGATCTGTCGAAGAAGCTGGTGGGCGTCGAGGCCAAGGGGGAGATCGCGGCGCTGGCCGACACGCTGAACAGCATGACCAAGACGCTGGGGATCTTCGCCGAGCAGGTCACCAGCGTGGCCCGCACCGTCGGCGTCGAGGGAAAGCTGGGGGCGCAGGCGGAGGTGCCGGGCGTCGCCGGCACGTGGAAGGACCTGACCGACAACGTCAACCTGCTGGCGAACAACCTGACCGCGCAGGTCCGCAACATCGCCGAGGTGACGACCGCGGTGGCCACCGGCGACCTGTCCAAGAAGATCACCGTCGACGCCAAGGGCGAGGTGCTGGAGCTGAAGAGCACCGTCAACACGATGGTCGATCAGCTGCGCGCGCTGGCGTCCGAGGTGACGCGCGTGGCGCGCGAGGTCGGCACCGAGGGCAAGCTGGGCGGCCAGGCCGACGTGCGCGGCGTCAGCGGCACGTGGAAAGACCTGACCGACAACGTCTACCTGCTGGCGGGCACCCTGACCGACCAGGTGCGCAACATCGCCAAGGTGACAACGGCGGTGGCGAACGGCGACCTGTCGCAGAAGATCACCGTCAGCGCCAAGGGCGAGATCCTGGAGCTGAAGAACACCGTCAACGCGATGGTCGATCAGCTGAACAGCTTCGCCGCCG
>CAZTZM010000029.1:0-24025 GCA_964618005.1 uncultured Myxococcales bacterium | reverse complement strand
CGATCGCCGACGGCGGCGCGCAGGTCGGCCAGCGCCTGGGCCAGATAGCGCGAGGCCTGGCGTCGCCCCTCGAAGCCGACGGCGGCCCGCAGCCGCGCGGCCAGCGCGCGGGCCGCTGCGCTGCCGGCGTCGCCCGATTCGGCCACCGTCTGCGCCGCCGCTTGCAGCGCGCCGAACGCCGCGCCGTCCAGGCGTTCGGCGGCCAGCGCCCACGGCCAGGTGGGGGTGCCGTTGCGCAGGTCCTCGCGCGCCTTGGCGCCGTCGCCGCCGGTCAGGTTGCCGAAGTCGTCCAGCATCTGCAGGCCGACCCCCAGCCGCCGCCCGAACCGCGCCAGCGCCGCCTCTTGCTCGGCCGGGGCGCCGCCCACCACCGCGCCCAGCCCGGCCGCCAGCTCCATCAGCGTGCCGGTCTTCAGCGTCGTGCTGCTGGCGACGACCCGGCTCACGTCGGTGCGGGCCAGTTGCCAGACCCGCGCCGACAGATCCAGCGCCTGACCGAGGTGACAGCGCGCCAGGGTGTCGGCCAGCATTCGGTAGAGGCGGTCGCGCACCAGCGGGGTGGCCGGTTCGAGGCGCTCGACCATCTGCAGCGCCCAGAAATACATCCAGCTCCCGCCGTTGATCGCCGGGCCCACGCCGAAGGTCCGATGCAGGCAGGGCGCCCCCCGCCGCTCCGTCGAGCCGTCCTCGACGTCGTCGACGATCAAGCTGCCGGCGTGAATCACCTCGATCATCGCGCCCAGCCAGCGGGGGGCGCTGCCGGCGCCGCCCGCCAGGCGAAAGCTCATCTCGGCCAGCCGCGCGCGAAACTGCCGGCTTGGCCGCGCCAGGATCTCCCGCGTCAGGTCGCCCAGCGCCCGATCCCACATCTCCGGCGGCAGCGCGGCGGGCGCGCCGCCGGCACCGAGGGGCCAGTCCTCGGGGTGCGCCAGCGCGGCCAGATCGGTCGGTGCCAGCGCGTCGTCTACCAGCGCCGCCAACGACGCGTCGTCTCGCCGCCGGGCGCGCACGCGGCCGGTCACGCGGCCTCCGCCAGCCCGATCAACCGGCGCCAGGAGAACCCCGCCGGGGGCCGGCCCAGCAGCAAGCGCAGGCGGTCGGGCGGTGTGCTGCGCGCGGCATAGAAGCGCGCGATCGCCGGCTCGGGTAGCCGGTAAAAGCGCTCGAGCGCGGTCCAGCGCTCGGCGGGCGCGATCGCCCGGAACATGAGGCGATTGAGCAGCACCCCGAACCGCCGCTGCGGCGCCAGGCGGCGGAACAGCGCGCCCAGCGCGCGCCTCATGCCGGCGACCGAGCCGGCGGTGGCGAGCGCCCGCGCCGCCCGAGCCGCGAGCGGCAGCGCGTACCCGGTGACCGGATGAAACAGGCCGCCGCGGTAGCCGAGCCGCAGCGGCCCCTCGAGGGGATCGGGGCGCGCGGCGCCCAGCCGAAGCGGCAGCGGCAGCACGCCCACCTCCTGCCGATGAACAACCGCCACCCGCGCGCCGTGCGCGGCGGCGTAGGCGAGGACGCGGCCACGCAGCGTCGGGACGTCCAGGTCGGCGTCATCGGCGTACACGGTGTCCTCGATCAGCACCCGCCGCGCCGTGAACGGAAGGACGTAGATGAAGCGATAGCCGCCGAGCTGAGCCACGGTGGCGTCCATGATGACGGGCGCGCGCCACGGGCCGTCGGTCTCCAACTCCAGCTCCAGCCCGACGAACTTCTGAAATCCGCTGGCGATGTCCGGGCGCTCGGGGCCGCGCGCGTCGAGCACCACGTCAGCCAGCAATGCCCCGCCGTCCGCCAATACCACCCGGCGGCACCCGACCTCCACGGCCCGCGCGCCGGTCAGCACCCGACCGCGGGCGCGTTCCAGGCGGTCGCGCACAATCAGATCGAACACCTCCGACGTGATCGACGCGTACCCGATCTGGAGCTCGCGGCGGCGCCCGGGGAACCGCACCTCTTGCCTGGACCAGCGCCAGCGCACGAACGGCGCGACGAGATCCTGGTCCGCCTCGCCGAGATCCGTGTCGTGAAACGACCAGGTGTGGTTCCCGCCGAGCCGGCCGCTCTCCTCGATCAAGGTGACGCTGACGCCCGCTTCCGCCAGCGCGATCGCGGCCAACCCGCCCGAGAGTCCCCCGCCGACGATGAGAGATGTCGCGCTCACACCGACTGAACGCGCCACCCGCCCGTCCGGTTACAGGCGGTCATTCGGGCCCGGCGTCGTTCACGTCCCGCTGATCTTGATCTCGATCCGGCCTGGCCGCTCGACCCGGCGTTGCCGCCCGAGAGCGAGCTGCTGGTCCCGGAGTTGCTGTCGGTGCACGACGCGCCGGAGCCGCCCCCGCACGCATCCAACCGCGCATCGACGGAGAGACGCGCAATCCGCGGCAAACGTTAAGTCCCCTGCGGGCGTCTGGTGCGCCTTGCGTCAATGAACGGGCCGGCTGTACGTTGGGGGGAACATTGCCTCCTGAACAACAAACCCGGTTGGCGCTGCTGTCGGTCGAGGACTCGGCCGACGACGTCGAGCTGATGGTGTTGGAGCTGGTTCGCGGGGGATTGGCGCCCGAGGTGCGACAGGTGGAGACCGCCGAAGAGATGGACGAGGCGCTGCGCGAGCGCAGCTGGGACGCCATCTGCATCGACTACCAGCTCCCCCGCTTCGACACCTTCGGCGCGCTGGAGCTGCGCGGGCGGTTGGCGCCGGACACGCCGGTGATCGTCGTGTCCGGGTCCATCGGTGAGGCTGCCGCCGTCGAGCTGCTGAAGGCCGGCGCCGACGACTACATCCCCAAGGGCAACCTGACCCGGTTGGTCCCGGCGATCCGACGCGCCATCCGCGACGTGGCGGATCGGCGGGCGCGCCGGTTGGTCGAGGACGAGCGTGCCCGTCTGGTCACCGAGCTGGCCCGGGCCCTGTCGCTGCGGGATGAGTTCCTGGTCCTCGCGTCGCACGAGCTTCGGACCCCGCTGGCGGCGCTGCAGCTGTACGTCGAGGGGGCGCGCCGGGCGACCGACGCGACCGGGCCGGTGCGAGATCGACTGACGAACGCCGAGGCGCAGATCGGACGGATCGCGCGGCTGGTCGACGACATGTTGACCGTGTCGCAGCTGCGTCCCGCCGAGCCCTTGCGCCTGGCCGAGGTGGACGTGCGCCGGCTGGTGGAAGACGTGGCGCGCAGCTTCGCGGAGGCGAGCCGGACCGAGGCGCCGATCCTGCGCCTGCCCGCGGAGCCGGTCCGGGCGCTGCTGGATCCGCCGCAGATCCAGGACGCCCTCGGGCGGCTGCTCGCCAACGCCGTCAAGTACGGGCTGGGAAAGCCGATCGCGGTCGCGGTGGTGCCGTCGGGGGGGCTGGTTCGAATCTCGGTCGCCGACCAGGGGATCGGCATCTCGCCCGAGAACCAAGCGCGGATCTTCGGGCGCTTCGGGCGCGCGGAATCGACGCTGAACTACGGCGGCCTCGGGCTGGGCCTGTGGATCGCGCGTGGGATCGTCGAGGCGCACGGCGGGACGCTCGCCGTGACCAGCCAGCCGGGCGCGGGCACGGTGTTCACCGCCTCGATTCCGCTCGGGCGCTGACGCTGGCAGACCCCTCCACGTCGGCCGAGCGTAGAGGCAACTGGTTGTCCTCGCCCCGCGGAGCGGAGTGAGGATAAAGGAGAGGGGCACCCGCGGGCGCCCGTCCCTTCACCCCGTCCTGCCGGCGGCGCGGCGGAGGGTCGCGACCAGGTCGTCGAAGGCCACCGGCTTGCGCAGGCACTCGAAGTCGGCGTCCGCTGGCGCGAACGCGGTCAGCCCGACGACCGGAATGTCGGCCAGCGCGGGCTCCTTGCGCTGGAACGAGCGAAAGGTCAGGCCGTCCATCGCCGGCATCATGATGTCGAGCAGGATGACGTCGGGGTGAAGGCCCTCGCGCAGGCGGGCCAGCGCCGTCTCGCCGTTCCAGGAGGCCTCCACCACGAAGCCCTCCTCGCTCAGCATTTCACCCAACGTCTCGCGGATGTCGCGATCGTCGTCGACGAGCAGGATCTGCAGGGGGCGTGCATCCTCGGTCACGGGCACCTCACGTCATTCGCCGGTCGCCGCCAGGCGGTCGACGGCACGGGCCTCCTCGCGCCGGCCTTCGGCGTTCAGAGTCGCCGCCGCCGAGCGCAGCAGTTGCCGGTCGGCGGCGCTCAAATGAACGGCGCGCCCGCCGGCCATCCGCGCGCTCGCCGCCGCCCGGTGCCGGATGCCCGCGGCACCCAGCAGCGTGGCGACGGCGACGCCCGCCACGAGCAAGACCCGTCTCTCGAATCGGCCCAGCAGGCGATGGGGCCGGGCTGCCTCTGCGGCCACCAGGCGGGCAGCCACCTCGATGGCGTTCGCCGGCCGATCCGCCGGGCTGGGAGAGAGGCACCGGCGAACCAGCCGGACCAGCTCGCGCTCCAGCGTGGACTGGCCCGAGGCGCTGGGCTCCTCGAGGACCAGGCCCTTGTCGCTGGAGCGCCATTGAGGTGGTCCGTCGAGGAAGACCTCGTGCAGCAGCCACCCGAGCTGCCAGACATCCGAGCGCTGATCGGGCCGCTGGCCCATCGCTGTCTCCGGCGGCATGTAGCGGGGCGTGCCGCCCTGAACCGTGATGTCTTCCCCCTCCACCGCCAGGCCAAAGTCGGACAGCACCAGGCGCCCGTCGTCCATCCGCAGGACGTTCTGCGGGGTCACGTCGCGGTGGGTGATCCCCACCGCGTGGATGGCCGCCAGCCCGGCGCAGATGGCCCGCGCGTCCCGCAATCGCTCGGCGAGCGGACGATCCCGCAGCGTCCTTAGTGCGTCGCGCAACGTTCCGCCCGACGCCAGCTCCATCGAGACAAACCAGTGATCGCCCACGTGCGCCAAATCGAAGATCCGGCAGACGTTGGGGTGGCGGATGGCGCGGCCAACCTTGGCCTCCCGGACCAGCCGCCGGATCCAGCTCTTTTCATGCGCGTGCTGGGACCAGAGGATCTTGAGGGCGACCGGCTCGCCCAGGACGCGATCCCAGGCCCGGAAGACCTGACCGCTGCCACCCTCGCCGATCCTCGCCTCGATCTTGTACCGCGAGGCCAGGATGGCGCCCGGCTCGACGTTGATCTCCTTCAACTGCGCGCCGGGCCCCATCTCGACCGTCTTTTCGCCGTCCTGCGCTTGAAAGGGGATCACCACGTTCACCAATGTCGCAAGGTCGAGGTTAGCGCCCTGAGGGGGCCATCCGCAATCAACCTTTCGCCGGAGCCCAGAATGAAGCGCCGCTCGGCTTCGATTCCGGCTTCGGCAATCCAGAAATCCTCTGGCCCACGTGGTCGAGCGAGGACGCGGCTCAGTAGCGGACGTCAATTCCGCCCCAGGCCGCGCGGGGCGCGCCGGGGCCCAGGAATCGCGGGTCGGCGTAGGTCGGGAAGACGTCGGTGGCGTCGCCCAGGACGCCGAAGGTCGCGTACCGCTCGTTGAAGATGTTGTCGACCAGCCCGAACACGGAGATCGGCGCCCACACATGGTACTCGGCGCGGGCGTTGACGATGACGTAACCGGGGATCTGCGGCAGCAGATTGGCCTCGTCGCCGCGGTAGTATTGGCTGCTGTCGGCGATCACGTTCACGCCGGCCGAGAGGCCGAACCACGAGACGTAGGTGACAGCCACCTTGCCGACGTGCATGGGGATCGACGGGATGTGCGCGCCGGCCGGGACGCCGATGAGGCCGTTGACGGCATCCGGGTGGGTGGCGCTGAGCGCGGTGAACGGCGACTCGAACTGCGCGTCGGTCAGGGTGTAGTGCAGGCCCCACTCGAGGCGCGAGCCGTGGCCGATCTTCTGGCTGGCGGTGAAGTCGGCCTCGATCCCCTGGCGGCGCGTCTCGCCGACGTTGGCGAAGTAGCCCTGGTTGGCGACCATTCCTGAGCTGATGAACAGGATGTCGTTCGTGTTGACCGTCTGGAAGGCGGTCAAGTCGTAACCGAGCCGCAGCCCCTCGTGGCGGATGCTGCCGCGGACGCCGGCCTCCAGCGTGCGCGCCACGACCTGGGCCAGCGGCGGATCGGAGACGAACGCGTTCGGCAGCCGGCAGGGATCGGTCGGACTGGCGCAGGTGAGCTCGATGGCCGTCGGCGCGCGGTTCGACTCGCTGAAGCTGAAGTAGCCGCCCAGCCAGCGCCGCGGCTGATAGCTCACGCCGGCCGCGGGGTTGAAGTGGTTGTAATCGTGGTCGCCCGTCAGGTCGTCGCCCAGCTGGTCCTGGATCGAGAGCGACGAGAGGTTGAAGCGGCCCGAGACGACGACGTGCAGGTCCGGCCGCGGCGAGAACGTGTCGCTGGCGTAGACGCCCAGGTCGTTCGTCACCGTGTCGACCGCGATCGGCGAGGTGGGGTCCAGAAACCCGTCGTCGATGGTGTTCCGCTGGTCGTCCAGCTCGCCGACCGTCGTCGAGGAGCGAAAGCGCATCCGGCTCTGCTGGGCCTCGACGCCCACGAACAGGTGATTCTCGCGCCGGGCGATCGGTCGATTGACCGCCAGCTGCGCCGCCAGCCCATAGCTGGTCTGACGCGTGTCGGTCCGGTTCTCGGCGGCGTCGTAGCCGTCGTCGAACGCGACGGACATGCCGGCGGCGTTGAGGATCGGCACGTCGTTCCCGGCATCGTCGGTCGTGCACAGGTTGCCGGGGTTTGCCAGGCAGGCGCTCCAGTCGTGCTGATCGCCGTTCGAGGTCTTGGTCCGGTTGGTCCGCAGGAAGGTGGTCCCCGACAGGCGGAGGTCCGGCGCCAGCGTCCGCTCACCCCGCAGCGTCGCCATCACCAGCTGATTCGCGGTGGTGTCGGGCGCGGTGAAGATGGCGCTGCGGTCGACGGCCAGCAGCTCGATCGGCGAGACGCCGTTGCCGGCAAGGTTGGTGTTCGCCGCCATCAGCGTCAGATCGAGCTTCGAATCACCGTCGCGGTACGAGCCGGTCCCGAACGCGCGCTGCGAGCTGGAGGGCGAGAGCTGCCGCCAGCCGTCCTCGTCGAAGATCTCGACCGCCGCGAAGAGGCCGAAGTGGTCGCGGTGATAGCCTCCGTCGGCGCGGACCAGCTTGCGGTTCCACGAGCCGTAAAGCAGCGTGGCGTCGACGCCGGGGTCCGAGAAGCCGTCCTTCGTCTCCAGCGAGATCGCGCCGCCCAGCGTGTTCAGGCCGAACACGGGGTTCGAGCCGGGCATCACGTTGATCGAGCGGATGGCGCTGGTGGGGATGAGATCCCAGTTGATCGTGTCGCCGAACGGCTCGTTGAGCCGGACGCCGTCCAGGTAGACCGACAGCCCCTGCGGCGCGCCGAGCAGCGGCGACGCGACGAAGCCGCGGTACTGCAGGTCCGGCTGCAGCGGGTTACCCTGGACGTCGTTGAGGTGGACGCTGCCCATGGTCTCGCCCATGAAGGACGACAGATCGAGGCTGTGCTGATCCGCCAGGTCCTCGCCCGTGCCGACGCGAACGTTGGCCGGAACCTGGTCGAGCGGCAGCCCCGAGCCGTGGACCGGCGTCGTGGCGGTGACGATGGTCTGAAAACCCGGCGCGGTTCCTGGGTCACCCGCATCGTCCGCCGCCCGGGCGGCGCCCGCCCACAAGAGACAGAGAACCAGCGCGCCGACTGTCGATCGGACGGGGAGCACGCGCCACGAAAGCCCGCCGGCCACGCGCTCGTCAACGTTCATTCCATCGCAGAGCTACGACACGCGTCGTAGCTACGACGGCCGTCGTGCGCCGGCGTTGGCGCTCCGCGCGGCCTTCGCCGAAACGACGCGCGTCGTTTTTGCGCGAGTCAGGAGCGAATAATTGGCAACGCCCGCAGGATGACGTCGCCCGCCGTCACCCCGATCAGGACGGCGCAGGCCACGGCCGCCGACAGGGCGCACACCGCGGCGAGCGGCGACGCGACCTCGCTCGGCGACAGCGGCCGGAGCAGCCGATGGATCCGGCAGGCCAACAGGCGGTCGGGTCCGCCCAGCGCCGCGACCGCGCCGCCCGAGCCCGCCGCGCCGAGCTTGGCCACGGCGACGATCGCGGCGGCCAGATCCGCGCCACGCGCGCCGTCGCGCCGTGCTTCCTCATCGCGGGCCAGCTCGAGCGCGGCCAGCCAGCGGTCGAAGCGGCGGCGGGCGAACGGGCTCGGCCATTGCAGGTCTGTCGCCAGCTGGGCCAGCCAGATCCGCAACGGATCGCGGTGGCGCGCGTGGGCACGCTCGTGCGCCAGCGCCGCCTCCAGCGCGGAGGCGTCGAGCGTCCGCGCGACCCCCTCCCCCATCACGATCCGCGGCCGCACGAGCCCGAGCGTCGCCAGCGCCGGCAGGGAGCGTGGCCTTCGCAACGCGCGGACAGCGCGCGCGAGGGCGCGCGCCCACAGCAGAACCGCGGGCGCCACGACCAGCGCCACCAGCGGACGCAGGGGCTCGTCCGTCTGCGCCGGCTCCTGCAGGCCCCACCCGAGCAGCGTCGCGAAGACCAGCACGATGGGGACGAACGCCAGCAAGAGCCGCCGCCAGGCGCGCCGTTCCAGCGCGACGCCGCTGGCCGCTTCGGGCAGGCGCGCGTCGGCGGGCGCCGCCGGCAGCCACCCCGCCAGCCACAAGGCGCCGCTGCCCAGGACGAAGGCCACCGTCAGCATCACCAGATCACGGCTCACGAGCTGACCTCTTCGCGTTCACCGTGCGAATGAGCTCGTCGAGCAGCTCCGGATCGATCTCCTCGATGACCTCGACCAGCGCGGCCATCGCCGGCCGCGGCCCGTCGCCGAGCACGCCCGACAGAGTCCTCGACAGCCGCGCCCGGTCGATCTCCCGGCGCGAAATGGCGGCGCGGTAAAGGAACACGCCGCGGATCCGTTCCCGCAGGACGAGGCCCTTGGCGAACAGCCGGTCGAGGACCCGCGCCGTGGTCGTGTAGGCCAGCCCGCGCGGGGCGCCGAGGCGGTCGTGCAGCTCGCGTCCCGTGATGCTCACCGACTCGCACACCGCCACCAGCGCGGCGTACTCCAGCGCGCCCCCGGGCGAAGGTCGTTCGTGGCGCATGCCGCCTAACGATACCACTTCCCTTCGCGAGCCGCCGATCCCGGTGACCGCGCTCTGGCTGGTGCGGTGGCAGACATCGTCGACGGCCACGACGGAGATGCGATAGGCCCCCCCGAACGGGCAGTGGTACAGCGGGGCGAGGGATCAGTTCATCTCGTAGGTCTGGATGTTCCACTTCTGGTTCGGCGAACCGCTGCAGTCCCAGATCTGCATCTGAAGACCGCTGGCGGTGCTGGCCGCGTTCTCATCCAGGCAGCGGCCCGACTTCACGTTCTTCAGCATGAAGGCGCCCGTGGTGGCGTCGGCGGTGATCGTCCAGTCCTGGCTGGTCGCGCCCGCGTGGCAGTCGTTGATGACCAGCTGCGTGGCGTTGCCGGTCGAGCTGCCGCTGCCGACCAGGTCGACGCACTTCGCGGCGTCCTTGTTCATCTCGATCTTCCAGTTGCTGCCGTCCTGGACCAGGTTGAACATCTGCGGCACCGCGCCGTTGGTGGTCCACTGCTCGACGATGGTGCCGTCGGCCGTGCCCGCGTTGTACACGTCCAGCGAGACGGCGCCCTTGCCCGTCAGCGGCGCCAGCTTGTAGACGTACCCGGTGTCGAAGACGGGCGTGTAGTTGTTGTTCCGCCACACGGTGATGCCGTGGTTCCAGGGGACCTGGCTGTTCCCCGTCGGGTAGGTGAGCTGCTGGTAGCCGTCCGGGCAGCCCTGCGCCGGGTTCGAGGTCGAGCCGGCCGGGCAGCTTCCCGTGATGCCGTTGCTGAAGTACCCGACGTTGCCACCAAAGTTCTGGCAGAGCGCGCCGTTGCCGAATGGGTTCACGTAGGGCGCCCCGTTCTGGTTGGCGCCCAGGCGTCCCGCCACGACGCCCGCACTGCCGGCCGGGAAGCCCGCGCCGTCGCAGTAGTAGGCAACCGGCCCGGTGAGAGACGGCTTGCCGATGTTGGCCAGCGAGCCCGTGTCGATGATGTCCCCGAAGAACGTGCCCTCCTGCATCGGGTAGTTCACGCGATCGACGCCCCACCCGATGGCCGGGTCGCTGGCGTCCAGCCAGAGCGGGACGTGAATGCCCGCGGTGTTGACGTGGGCCATCATGCAGGCCGAGAGACTCTCGATGCACTGCGCGTTGCCGCTGACGCCACCGTTCTTCCACTGCGGGCAGAGGCCGATGCCGCCGGGGAACGTGTAGGTGACGCCGTTCTGGTCCTGCTTGACCAGCGAGTCGTTGGCGGCCAGCGCGCACTTCACCAGATAAGAGACCGTCTTGCGGCCGCCCGTCGTGGTCATCAGGCCGTTCACGGAGCTGAGGCCGTTCACCGAGGAGAGACCATTGACGGCGCTCAGGCCGTTCACGGCCGACAGACCGTTGACGGCGCTCAGGCCGTTCATGGCCGACAGACCATTGACGGCGCTCAGGCCGTTGATGGCGCTCAGACCGTTGACCGAGGAGAGCGCGAAGTCATGTGACGGGGCGTCGACGTCGCCGGGTTCCTGACCGCAACCGATCAAACTCACGATCGCCCCGAAGGCGACGCTGATCTGGATGCTGCGCTTTCCGATCGATCTCATCGTGTGCTCCTGGGTCGAGGTACACACGAAGACAGAGCAGTAACCGCGCCAACACTTTGCCCGCGCACCGCTGCGGGTTAGCGGGGCCTCGCGAACTCATCTGTTGTCGCCGGCACAACAGGTTCGATGTACCGGCGACAACGACGAACGACTTCTTCGCTTGACTTACCGCCATCGGCCGTTCACACGGGCGAAGATTCTTTCGCCCGGGGCGTATCAGTTTCGGCGCGCGGTTCCCTGTTACCTGGCGCGCGTCGCCTGTCTTCACGTCTCTTCGCGACTCGCGCGGCGGTGCTTCTCCACCAGCTTGAAGAACTCTTTGCGGGCGACGTGGAGGCGCTGCCAGACCGTGTTGATTGGAACGTTCTGGATGCGAGCGATCTCGTCGCCCGAGAGCCCTTCGATCTCGAACAGCACGAAGGCGGCCCGCCGATCCTCGTTCATCTTGCTCAGGATGGCGCGCAGGACCTGTCGTCGCTGCTTGTGCTCGAGCGTCGCGGCGGGGCTGCTTCCCCGATCCGGCAGCGCGTCCGTCGCGTCGCTGTGCTCCCGGGTGAAGACGTGCTTGATCCAGGCGCGCCGGCGGAAGTCGCGAACCTGGCGACGCGCGATCTGGTACAGCCAGCCTGCGGTGTTGCCGCCGTCGAAGGCGTGCAGGCGCCGGCGCACCACCAGGAACACCTCCTGCGCGATGTCCTGTCGATCGGCCTCGGCGCCGCCGAGCGCCTGGATCCAGCGGAGCACGTGGCCCAGCCAGCGATCGTAGAAGCCGCGGAAGTCCGCCTCCGGGCAAGCCGCGGCCGCGACGTCCTCCGGCGCGACGACCGGGCGTCGCGCCGCCACCGCCGCGGAAGGACCACGCATACAGGCGCAAAGGGAAGCGGCCGCGAAAACTCATCGCGGAAAATGCAACCCCGCGCCCACGGTCACTCGGCGAGCAGGCCCGTCGGCCCGACCCGCGACAGGCTGACCGCGCAGTCGTCGACCGCGACCGTCACCGCGTTGGGGGTCAGCACCTCGCCGACGTTCACCACGTCCCACTCGACCCAGGGCGTCGGCGCCATCGGCCCGTCGAGTCGGGCGATCTCCTGCCCGTCGAGCCAGAAGATGACCTGACCGGAGGCGTCGTTCGTGTTCCGGTAGAACGCCTCCACCTGGAACCAGACGCTGACCGGGATGATGGGGCTCGTCACCTCCAGCGGCAGAGCGGCCGAGGTCTGGTGGTCGAAGATCGAGACCGTGAGCTGACCGCTGGCGGTGTTGACGATGTCGAAGTCGTAGAGCTCGTTCTCGGTCGTCGTGTCGGTGACATCGGTTCGAAGGCGGAACTTGAAGATCAGCCAGAATGCCCCGACGGTGACGGTGGTCGGGATGTAGTACCAGGCGCTGTAGTAGGCCTCCACCGGCAGATCGCCCTTCCGGACCAGGCCGGCGTTCTCCTGCACGCCGTCGGGGCCGGCGTCGATGGTCAACTCGGCGCCGTAGTGCCCGTGGTGCGCGTAGGTGGTCGAGACCGTGATGGTGTTCGGCGGCGCCGGCGCGGCGATCGCCGCCCCGCCCGGCGTCCCTGTCCACTCACCCACCGTCCCGTCCTCGAACAGCGCCGTCCACAGCACGTTCGAACCGACGTCCACCCGCTCGTCGCAACCAGCCAGCGCGACGAGCGTGAGGCACGCCGTCCAAGCCGCGCGCCGGGACCGAGCCATCTCTTCGAGTTTAACGAAGAGCGGCGCAGCGATCCTCTCACTTCGGCACAAAAACGAGAGCTTCACCCGCGGGCATCATTTTTCCGGCTGGGCTCCCTTTGCCCGCTGATGACACGGCTTGCCTGCCGAAGTGCGGCGGTGATTTTCGTCCTGGCGCTCGCGGCCGCTCCCGCGGCGGCCGCGCCGCAACCTTTGATCACCTACTTCCAACCGATGCCGATCATCGGAAAGCTGTCGACCACGGTGTGGGGCGCCTCGGCCGTCGGGGCGCGGGATCCCGCCAACGGCCTGGAGGACAACGGGGCCAACGGCGGCGTCGGCACCGGACAGGAGACGTACTTCTACTGGGACGGAAAGATCATCAAGGGCGAGGACGGCAAGTTCCACATGTACGCCAGCCACTGGAACCACAGCATCGGGTTCGGGCCACCGGCGGGCGGCTCGACGGGCTGGGAGACCTCGATCCCCATGCAGGCCGTCAGTGACAACGTCATGGGGCCGTACGTGTCGCAGGGCAACTGCTACAGCAAGAACGAGGCGGGGAACGACGAGGGGCACAACGTCACCGCGGTCGTGGCGCCGGCCGGCACGTCGCCCTACACGCTCTCCGTCGGTGAGATCGTGCCCGGGCAGATGTTCAGCTCCAGCTCGGCCAACGGACCGTGGACGCTCATGGGGCTGGTCAAGACGAACAGCAACGGCCACGGGTCCTGCGGCGATCTGTCGTCCAACTTCACGGTCGCCATCGGGGGCGACAGCCGATTCTGGGCCACCTCACGCGGCGGCTGCGTGATGGACAGCGATCAGGTCCTGGGGACCTACAAGGTCGAGACCGACAGCATTCTCCCCAACCTCGAGAAGAACGACAACGGCGACGCCGAGGACGAGGTGATCTGGTACAGCGGCGGCTATTACCACATCGTCTACAACTACTGGAACGTCCAGCGCGCCTACCACATCATGTCGAAGGACGGCGTCCACGGCTGGACCAGCACGGGCCTGGCCTATGAGGGGACGCAGTCGCCGCAGAACGCGAATTCGAAGTGGCTGCGGTATACGGACGGCACCGTCAACCAGTGGCACAACATGGAGCGGCCCGGCGTCTACCAGGAGAACGGCCACGTCACCCACTTCACGTTCGCCGTCACGGACACGAACAAGAACGCCAGCGGCGTCAGCGCCGGCGGCAGCAAGGTGCTGGTCGTCCCGTTCAACGGGGTGCAGTTCGATTGCGACAACGGCGACGCGGCCTCCTGCGCCGAGTTGACGGGCGGCCAGGGCGGCGCGGGCGGCTCGGCGATGGGGGGCGGCGGTCACGGCGGCGCCGGAAGCGGTGGGGGCGCCGGCGGCGCTGTGGGGCGTGGCGGCGCCGACGGCCTGGGTGGAGCGTCCGGGTCTGGTGGCGTGGTTGGCACCGGCGGTTCGCCGCCGGCGACGGGCGGCAGCAGCGGGCGAGTGGACGCGGGTTCACCCCCCATCGGAAGCGGCGGCACCCCCGGTACGGGCGGCGGCGCCGGCGGCACGCCGGGAACCGGCGGCGGCACCAGCGTGGCCGGCACGGGCGGCGCGTCCGGGATCAGCACCGGCGGCGCCGTGGGCGAGACCTCTTCGTCCGGCTGCGCCTGCGCGCTCGGGGCCGCGGATCAGAGCAGCGGCGTCTGGCTCGTTCTGCTGGCGGCGGCCGGCCTCGTGATCCGGCGCCGCGCCAGCAGCGCCACGGCGAGGGCCACGCCCAGCGCCAGGGCCGACATGGGCTGATCGCTCGGCTCGAGCGCGCAGGCGCAGCCGCCGCTGGCCGAGCCGGGCTCCGTCGGGCTGGCCGGGGATCCCGCCCGGCCCGACGCCCCCCCCGTCCCCGACGCCCCCCCCGTCCCGGCCGTCACCGTGCTCCCCCCATCCCGCGACGGCGGTGACACGCCGGCGTCCTGCCCGCGCGGGGCGCCCGCGTCGACCAGGACGCGGCCGGCGTCCACGGTGGCCTTCCCGGCGTCGGGCGTGCCGGCGTCGGGGGCGGCGATCACGACCGGGCTGCCGTTCAGCGACACGGTCAGCGTCTCGTTCGTGCTCGTGGAGGCCGACCCCTTCACCCACAACACCTTGTTCGTCGCGTCCCACCACGTCCCCTGCGTGGCGCTGGTGTACGCGGACTGCGACGCCAGCGCCGAGACCCCCTGGCCGTTGAGCTGGATCGGCGACGGGGCGGTCGTCTGGGCCGGCAGGTGAATCGAGAACTCCCAGCTCTTCGGCGAAAACTGTTTATTGGACTCCGCCAGCGTGATCAGCACGCTCTTGGCGGCCACCGCGTGCGCGCTGATCTGGGTGGTCGTGTACTGGCCCGCTTGAAAGTTCAGCGAATGGCCGTCGTCCTGATACAGCGTGAACGAGCTGTCGCCGTCTGGATAGACGTCGAGCGTGATCGGATCCCAGGCCTTCTGGCCCGTGTACGTCATGGCCGGCGCCATCGGGATGATCGAGCCGGACTTCACGAACACGGGGATCTTCTCCAGCGGCGCCGGCACGGTGGCCGACTTCTGGCCGGCGTAGGTGGTTCCGTCGTCGTAGTCGAACCAGGTCCCGGCGGGAAAGTAGACCTGCTGCGTGGTGGCCCCTTCGGTGGTCACCGGCGCCACCAGCAGCTCTTGCCCGAACAGGTACTCCTGCTTCTGCGCGTAGCCGGTGGTGTCGTCCTGGTACTCGAAGGCCAGCGCGCGCTGCAGCGGCGCCCCGGTCTGGTTCGCCTGCCAGGCGTACGAGTAGATGTAGGGCAACAGCCGGTAGCGCAGAGAGATGTACTTGGTCGTGACCGCCTGGACGGACGAATTGAAGGAGAGCGGCGTGTTGGGGATGTTGCCGTGGGCCCGCATCACCGGCACGAACGCCGAAAACTGCATCCAGCGCTGGTACAGCAGCGACTGGGCGCCACCGGCGCTGCAGTCATTTTTGTAGCAGGGGCTCTGATACCCGCCGGTGTCCTGCGACCACCACGGGATCCCCGACAGGCCCACGCTCTGCGACTCGGGCACGTGCGCGGCCAGCACGTTGTAGGTGGGATAGATGTCGCCGGTCCAGACCGCCGCGCCGTACTTCTGCATCCCCGCCACGCCGGTGCGGGTCAGGATGAAGACGCGATCGTTGGCGTTCTGGCTCAACTGACCATCGTGGTACAGCTTGGTCCACAGGTTCACGTAGGCGTTGTGGACCTTGGCGGCCGGCCCGCCCGCGTAGGTGGCGTTCGACGGTTCCTGATCCGGCTCGGACAGATCCAGCCACCAGGCCGCTACGCCGTCGCTGTAGAGCCCGCCGACGCGCGATTTGTCCCACAACCAGGCGGGCATCCCCGACGCCGTCGGGTCGACCAGATCGCCGCTGTACCAGCCGGCCGAGCAGAGGCCGCTGCCACATTTGGCCATCACCCCTTTCGACACCGCGTCGGCGTGCGTGCTGCTGCAGGCCGACTCGATCATCGGGTCGTTGATGATCATGATGTGCGTCCCGGCGGCCTTCAGCGCGGCGATCTTGGAGACCGACGTCGCGTGTCCGCCGAACGCCGACGACCACTGGTAATCCATGTAGCAGTTCATCCACGGCATATCGAGAATCATGGCGTCGATCGGGATGTTGGCGCTGCGGAGGGGATTCAACGTGGCGTCGACGTCGCTCCAGCTCGTGTACCAGACCTTGCTCTGCAGGTAGCCCAGGGTCCACAGCGGCGGCATCTGCGGCCGCCCGGTGAGCTGCGTGTAGCGATCGAGAATCTGATGGAACGACGGACCATTGAAGAAGTAGAAGACGTTGTCGCCGCCCTCGGCCGACCACGATTGCACCGCGGCGTTCGATTTTCCGAGGTCGAGCGTCCCTTGATAGAAGTTGTCGTAGTAGAGGCCGTAGCCGTGACCGGCGTGGCCGCTGCTCATGTAGAACGACACAGGGATGTTGGCGGCCGGCCCGCAGTTGGTGTTGAGGACCATGCCGGTGTGCAGGTTGCGCGTGGTGCCGCGCCGATCGAGGGCGCCGCCGCAGATGTCGTTGTCGCCCCCGCCGCCAAAGAGGTGCTCGTCGCTGTTCAAGACCCAGGCGGCGACCGCCTGGTCCAGCCCCACCCCGCCGCCGCTGCGCTCTTGCAAGATCGGCGTGGTGTCGGACGCGTCGTAGAAGCTGAGGCCCAAGGGAGCTTTGTTGACCCGGACGGCCATCCCGCTGGTGAGGATCTGCACGTAACTCCCTTTGTCGTTCACCGTGACGGGGATAGCTGCCCAGGTCTCGTTCTCGATCGCGTACGACGCGCTCTTCGAGAAGGCGCCGTTCGGCGAGACCCAGATCCGGGCCACGTCGGGGTAGGCCAGGCTGATCTTCAGCTTGCCGGCGCCGCTGGTGTTGATCGTGACGTCGCTGTTGCTGACCGAGTACGACGATACGTTCACGCTGCTGATCAGCGCCCCGCGCGCCGCGCCGGCGCACAGAACGCCCGCCGCGATCGTCGCGACCACTAGAATCCGGCGCGCCGTCCGCGCGTCCGAGACGAACCTGCTGTCGTGCATGCCTGCCCCCTCTCGACCAAAGGGAGCTGAGCGCCGGGGACCTTAGCGAAAAGGCAGGAACGCCTCTTCCATCCGGGCGCGAACCTCGGCGCGGAAGTACTGGCGGGGGCTGCAGCCCAGCGTGTGCTGAAACGCGCGGTGGCACTGCGAGTAGCTGCCGAAGCCCGCCTCCAGCGCCGCGAGCAACAGGTTCGGCCGGACGGCGCGCGCCGCCTCGATGAATCGCAACAGCCGCAGCCGGGTGCGGTACTCGGTCAGCGTGAGGCCGACGTCCTTGTGAAAGTGCCGGCTCACCTCGGTCGGATGCCCCCGCACCATCGAGGCCACGTCGCTCCGCCGCAGCTCGGGACGCTCGATCAGCGACGCCAGCGCGCGGCTGGTGAAGGTGTGCTTGTCGGGCGCCGCCAGGCGGCACGCGTGGGCGTCGCGCCAGAGATCGCCGACCCGTCGCTCGACCGCTCCGGGATCGCCGGCCAGGGGCGCCTCGCAGCGGGCGCGCAGCCGCGCCAGCGCCCCCGGGTCGAGCCGAACCCGGGTCGCGCCCGCGAAGGCCGCCGAGCTGTCGCTCCCCAGCACGCGCGCCGAGAGGTCCGGCGTCGCGCCGATCACGAACAGATCGAAGTCGGGCGACGCGTCCAGCAAGACGTGATCCTGGCCGGGCGACCACCACAGCAGATCGCCGGCGGCCACGCGGACGGTCAGGTCGCCAAAGCCGAACGCCCCGCTCCCGGCGGCGATCAGGTTCAGCTCCGGCTCGCTGTGAAAATGCCGCGGCCGGCGGGTCTCGGGGACGTGGTGCCAGACGTGGGCGCGGGCGGCGCCCGGCATCGGAAATGGCTGGTACAACGCCTCCGGCACCCCCCGATCCTACCAAAAGGGCGTCGCGGACCGCACGCCCACAAAATGCGAAGTTCTCACCCGCCGTCGGGCGTGCCGTTCCCGGTCCAGTCGTAAACCTTGATCCAGTCGATGTCGGCGCTGGTGGGGGCCGAGGTCGCGGTCAATGGACCGGCCCACGACGCGGCGTTCGAGGCCCAGATGGTGAGGAGGATGGTCTCCGGGAGGTTCAGCAGGCTGGCGTGCGCCGTCCAGGTCCGCAGCAGCTTGCCGTCCATGAACGTGCTCACGCCGGCCGGCGTCCACTCGATGTCGTACTGGTGGAAGTCGGCCTCCACATCGGCGCCCAGGTCGACGATCTCCGGGTCCTGCGTCGGCGTCACGGAGGTCGCGCAGTTCGGGTCGGGCGTCCCCAGGTAGACCTGACAGTTGAGCTGCGACGAGTTGCTCGCGTCGCCCAGGTGCTCGATGTCGATCTCGTTCCAGTTGCAGTTCGGGTACGGCGTGTAGAAGAGCACCAGGCTGGACACCACCCCGGAGCCCGTGGCGAAGCGCATCCGCGCCGACACCTTGCCGTAGGTGAGCGTCTTGGCTGAGCGCATCTCGACGCCCCAGTACGGCTCGGTGGTGCTGTTCGGGTTCGGCGTCAGGCTGATGGTGAGGATGCCGTTCGCGACGGCGGCGTTCTGGGGCGTGAACTGCGCCTCGTTCCCGCCGAACGTGAAGGTCTGGAGCTGCCAGGCCGTGGTGTCCAGCGTGTCGAAGTCGTCCTGCCAGGACAGGACGAACGAGCCGGCGCCGGCATCTCCGCCGGAAGACCCACCGGAAGACCCACCGGAAGACCCACCGGTTCCGCCCGGCTGGACAGACCGCGAGGATCCACAACCCGTCATCGGAACAATGAGAAGCAGCGGCGCGAACACGGCCGCAAGAGATGGACGGCGCATGCCCCTCAACTACCCGCGCGCGTCCGGGGCATCTTCGCATCTGGTGGTCTTTCGACGTCATGGGCCGTTCCCGGACAGGCGGCGCAGGTACTCGCGGGGGCTGGCGTGCACATGGGCTCGGAACACGCGGTGAAACTGCGCATAGCTGCCGAAGCCGGCCTGCAGGGCGGCGTCCAGCAAGTTGGCGTTGCCGCGCTCGAGCAGGACCTCGAACCGATCGAGGCGGAGGCGGTTCCGGTACTCCACCAGCGACACGCCCATCATGACCTTGAACACGCGGGTCAGCGTCGACAGGCCGACCTCCAGCGCCGCCGCGATCTCCTTCCCGCCCAGGGCCGGATTCTTGTCGAGCATCTCGACCGTGGCCGCCACCAGGCGCTGGTTGGACGACGCCGCGGCCGGCGCCGCGCGCGACGGCACGCCACGCGCCGGATCCAGCAGCGCGCCCAGCATCGAACAGAAGACGGCCGCGTGCGCCTGCTTGACCCCGTCGACGGCGTCGCCGGTCAGCCCCGCGTCATTGAGCAACATCGCGATGGGGGCGTGCGGCGACCGGATCGGCGTCCTCGCCACCCAGCCGCGGCCGGCGATGCGCGGCACGCCGTCCTGGTGCTCGACGATCGGGCAGTCCTCGAACACCGTGAACGGCGCGGACGCCTCCGCGGCGCGGCGAAAGGCCACCAGATCCCGGCGGCAGAGATCGCGGACGACGTGGTGCTCGTCGACGACGGTCCCCGCCAGGTTCATCCCCCACGTCCCCAGCATGAGGTTGCGCCCGCGGTCCAGCACGAAGAGCGAGGCTCGCCGCAGCCCGATCCGATCGCGGGCCAGCTCGATTCCCCGTCTGAGGATGAGGTCGGCGTCAGCGAGGGCGCGAATCTCCTCCATGGCCGCCAGCAGCGCGGCCAGCCCGCCGGGAACCGGCACGTCGAGCGCCTTCGGAGCCGGCAACTCGGCGCACGCGCTGTTTCGCCAGTCGCCGATGTGCCGGCTCATCCAGCGGCCGCGGCCGTCGTCATTCCAGCTGCCACGAGTGCCAGATCTCATTGAGCGCCGACTGGTTCTGGATGCTGTAGCTGAGGTTGCTGGCGCTGCCGTTCATGCTGAGCAGGCTCCACGACGAGGTGTTCCCGGGGATCGCCCACAGGCCGGGCCACCAGCAGCTCCCCATCTGGTGGTCGTGGATGGCGTTGGCGAAGCCGACCAGAAAGGCCTGCCCGACGTCGAACGACGACGCGTTGGGATTGAAGGTCTCGGTGACGCCGGTCCCCCACTCGCCCACCAGCGTGCGGTTGGCGTAGCTGCCGATGCGGCTCATCAGCTCGTTCCCCCACTGCGTGGGGGTGGTGTAGCTGGCGTTGAAGACGTAGTCGTGAACCTCGACGATCATCCCGGGGAACTGCGAGCCCGAGGTGGTGACGTTGTCGTCCCAGCCGGTCCCGGCGACGATGATCCGGCTGGTGGGGACGTTCGGGAACTTCGCCATCCAGTCCTTGACCTGCTGGTACCAGGCCTGCTGCGAGTAGCCGTGCGGCTCGTTGTGAATGTCGAAGTAGACCGTGGGACTGTCGCCGTAGGCGTCGACGACCGTCTGCCACATCTGATACCAGGCGTTGATGTTGGCGGGCATGCCGATGCTGGTGTTCTCGGCCCAGAACCCCAGGATGACCTTCATCCCCTTCGCCACGCCCACGTCGATGATCGCCTTGTAGTTGTTCCAGGACGAGGCATTGTTGACCGTCGGCTCGTTGATCGGCATGCGGAACGAGTTGGCCTTCAGCAGATCGGTGAAGGCGTTCTCGACCGCGGTGGCCCGGGCCTTCACGGCCGCGTAGGTGGTGTCGGTCGAGAAGATCCCCGACAGCAGCAGCGGCCCGGTCTGGAAGTTGTCGCCGTTGACCGCCCAGTTCACGCAGTGAAAGCTCTCGGCGCCGGTGCCCCCGTCGGTGATGACGGACAGCGGCGCACCGCCCGCGCCGCCGCTGGCGCCGGCCGCGCCGCCATGGCCCGAGCTGCCACCCGTGGGGACGCCACCGTCGACGTGCGACGCGCCGCCGCTGCCGGGCGCACCTCCGCTGCCCGCCTGGCCGCCGGTCCCGAACGTCCCACCGGTCCCGAACGTCCCGCCGGTCCCGAACGTCCCACCGGTCCCGACGGCTCCGCCCGTGCCGGGCCTCCCACCGGTCGCCGTCTGCGTGGCTCCGCCGGTGGCCGGCCGACCGCCCGTTCCGGTCGCCCCACCCGTCCCGTCGGTCGACGATCCCGAGCCGCCGCATCCCGCGACGGCGACGACCAGCCCCAGGAACAAGCGCGATGTTCTCGTGTGCCTCATGTGTCGCTAAGGGAACGAGGCCGGGCAAACCTTAGGTCGGCTGCGACGGCCTGCGGGGGATGGGCAGGTAGAGGGATCCGGCCGCCGAAACTGATACCTCGAACCCCGTATCACTTTCGGCCGCCGGCGCCCTGTTGGTCGGACATGACGCTTGGTCGCGAGCCGATTCGGGTCGCGCGCGTCGCCCTCGTGGCGGCCGCGCTTGCTCTCAACGCGGGCGCTTGCTCGAACGACGGCGGCGGTGCCGGCACCACGGGGAGCGGCGGGACCGACCAGACCGGCGGGACCAAGGGGGGCACGGGCGATGCGCCGGCGACCGGCGGAGGCCGCGGCGCTCAAACCGGCGGCGAGACCGGGACCGGCGGCGCGCCGATCTCGACGGGGGGCGCCAGCCCGACCGGCGGGGCCGGCTCTCACGGCACCGGCGGCTCAGCGGGGACCGGCGGCGCCGGCAAGGGGGGAACGGGCAGCACCCCGGGGAGCGGCGGAGGGACCGCGGACGCCGGGGCGCCCGACGGCGGGTCGGCACCGGCAACGACGTCCGGAAACCTTTACGACGGCGCGCGCGCGGGCACGGTCAACTTCGACGCCGCCTGGAAATTCCACCTGGGCGACGTCAGCGGCGCGCAGGCGGTCACGTTCGACGACAGCGCCTGGACCTCACTCGACGTCCCGCACGACTGGAGCATCGCCCTCCCCTTCTCGCAGAGCTCGGCGTCGGGCGCGGGCGGCGGCTACCTCGACGGCGGCGTGGGCTGGTACCGGAAGTCGTTCTCGTTGCCGGCCGCCAGCTCGGGCCAGCGGGTGTTCGTGCAGTTCGACGGCGTCTACATGGACAGCACCGTGTGGATGAACGGCACGCAGGTCTGCGCGCGCCCCTACGGCTACATCTCGTACGAGTGCGACTTCACGTCGGCCGCCAGGTTCGGCGCCTCGAACGTCCTCGCGGTGCGCGTCAACAACCAGCTGCCCAGCAGCCGCTGGTATTCGGGGAGCGGCATCTACCGTCACGTCTGGCTGAAGACGGCCAACCCGGTGCGGGTCGCCTACACGGGGACGCACGTGACGACGCCGCAGATCTCCACCGCCAGCGCCACCGTGGACGTGACCGTCACGGTGCAGAACGACGGCGCCGCATCCCAGTCGGTCACGGTGGCCAGCACGATCCGCGACCCGTCGGGCGCCACGGTCGCGCAGGGCACGGCGCCGGCCACCTCCGTCGCCGCCGCGAAGACCGCCGACGTCACGCAGGCGCTGACGGTAGCCAGCCCGAAGCTCTGGTCGCTGACCTCGCCGAGCCTCTACGCCGTCGTCACCACCGTCGCGGTGAACGGCGCCGTCGTGGACACCTACACCACCCCGTTCGGGATCCGCAGCTTCGTGTTCGACGCGAACAAGGGCTTCTCGCTGAACGGCCAGGGCGTGAAGCTGAACGGCGTGTGCAACCACCACGACCTCGGCAGCCTGGGCGCCGCGGTCAACTTCCGCGCCATCCAGAAGCGGCTGGAGCTGCTGAAGGAGATGGGCGTGAACGCGCTCCGCACCTCGCACAACCCGCCCGCCCCCGAGCTGCTGTACCTGGCCGACAGCATGGGGTTCGTGGTCATGGACGAGGCCTTCGACGTCTGGACCGACGCCAAGGTCAAATACGACTACGCGCGCTTCTTCAATCAATGGGGAACGACCGACATCGCCGCCATGGCGTCGCGGGATCGCAACCACCCCAGCGTCGTCATCTGGAGCATCGGCAACGAGATCCCCAATCCCACGCCGGCCGTGGCGCAGACCCTGATCGCCGCGATCAAGACCAAGGACACCACCCGCGTGTTCGCCCAGGCGTTCAACCCGTACGACGCCTCGACGGCGGCGGTCGAGGATCTGGTCGGCATCAACTACAACACCAGCCTCTACGACTCGGTTCACGCCGGGCACTCGACCTGGAAGATCTTCGCCAGCGAGTCGTCGTCCGCGGTCCGCAGCCGCGGCGTCTACAAGCTGCCGGTGACCTCGAACGTGCTGACGTCGAGCGACAACCAGTGCTCCTCCTACGACAACAGCATCGTGGCCTGGGGCGCCAGCGCCGAGGCGTCGTGGACCAACGTCAACACCCGGTCCTTCGTGGCGGGCGAGTTCATCTGGACCGGGTTCGACTACATCGGCGAGCCGACGCCTTACGCCTGGCCGGCCAAGAGCTCCTACTTCGGGGCGATCGACACCGCCGGCTTCCCGAAGGACATCTTCTACTTCTACCAGAGCCGCTGGAACCACGACGGCCCGGCGATGGTGCACATCGCGCCGACGGACTGGACGTCGTGGACCGCCAAGCAGTCCGTGCCGGTCTTCGTCTACAGCAACGCGGACAGCGTGGAGCTGTTCTTGAACGGGACCTCGCTCGGCTCGAAGACCGTCGTCGCCACGGCGGGCCAGGCCAGCGCGGGTCACCTGCTGTGGACCGTCCCGTTCGCCACGGGGACGCTGCAGGCCAAGGCCAGCAAGAACGGCGCGGTCGTCGCCACGGATACGGTCCAGACCGCCGGCGCGGCGGCGGCCATCGTCCTGAAGGTCGACCGCTCGACGATCGCCGCCGACGGACAGGACCTGGCCTACGTCGAGGCGGACATCGTCGACGCCCAGGGCGTCGTCGTCCCGCAGGCGAACAACGAGATCGCCTTCTCGCTGACCGGCCCGGGCGTCATCGCCGGCGTCGACAACGGCAACGCCATCAGCCACGAGCCCTACAAGGCGACCAGCCGCGCCGCCTTCAGCGGCAAGGCGCTGGCGATCGTCCGGTCCACGACCTCGCCCGGCACGGTGACGGTGAAGGGCACGTCCACCGGCCTCACCGCGGGCTCGGTGACGATCGGGACCCAGACGCCCTGACCGCCCCCGCCCCGGATGCGGTATCAGTTTATTGGAGCTGGCGGGCCAAGTGACCGTCCCCGAATCGCGCCACGCGCGCTAGAATCGACCCGTGACGCTCGCCGCGCGCGCCACTTCACGATGACCTGGCCCAAGCTGGCGCTGGGCATCGCGCTCGGGTGCGTTCTCGG
>CAZTZM010000028.1:0-22319 GCA_964618005.1 uncultured Myxococcales bacterium | reverse complement strand
CGAGCGCCTGACGCCAGCCCCCGACAGCGGCCTGGCGGGCGGCGCGCCGCCGGCGCACGCCTTCCGTCTGGACCGGGAGACGATGCGGGCGCGCCTGAGCGACGGAGCCGCGGAGGCTCAGCCGGCCCGCCTGCGTATCTCGCGCCGCCGCGCCTCGCCGCAGGCGATCCGCCGCGAGCTGACGGCGGGGATCGGCGACTCGATCGCCGCCGTCGATCCGCCGCGGGCGCCGATCGCCGCGCCCGCCGCCGGCAGCGCGCCGGCCCTGGGGGGCGACCCCGGGGGCGCCTCGGCGACCCTCGCCTCCGCGGGATCCGACGCGCCGCCAATCGTGGCCCGGGTGGACACCGTCTCCAATCCGGTCCACGGCGTCGGGCCGCTGGACGCGGAGACGGGGGCGCGCAGCTTCGACGTGCAGCAGCCGGGGCGGGCCACGGATGACCTGCGCCAGCGCGCCGCCTCGAACGAGCCGCACCCGGGGCTCATCGACTACTCGCGTCCGACCGCGTCCGCGCCCACGCCTTCGCCCAGCGGGCGGGGTCCGGCGGCCACCACGGGCGCGGTCGCCGTGGCGGCCCAGGGGACGGCGCCCGCCGCGTACGGCGCGCCCGATCCCGCGGTGATCAGCGTGGATCTCGGCGAGCGGACCCGTGACCGCCGGTACGATCGCTACTACCAGGAGATCCTTCAGCGCGTGAACGCCGTCGACGACTTCCCCAAGGCGCTGGCGCTGCGGCTGGAGCAGGGGGAGACCATCGTGCAGTTCGTCATCGGCGTCGACGGACGCCTGATCGAGGGGCCGCGCGTGCTCAAGACCGCGGGCTTCCAGGAGTTCGACGCCGCGGCCATGCGCAAGGTCCGCCGGGCCGCGCCGTTTCCGCCTTTGCCCAACCCGGGCGCGGTGCGCTCGCTCCGGATGTCGCTTCGCGTGAGCTTCGACAATCCCGTGATCCGGTAAGACGCCTACGCAATAGGGAGGATCTCCGGTCCAGCCGGCGCTACATTTGGGGTGCTGGGGTGAGCTGTCGAAATGCCGGTCACCAGCCCACGTGGTTCGAGCGCCGGCGCCAAAGGCCGAACGGACCCGTACATCGAGGGGCGGCGGCGGCCGGGCCGCCGGATCGGCTTCTGGATCGGCGTCGCGCTGCTGGTGCACGCCGAGTTCCTGCTGCTCGTCGGCCTGGGATTGTATCTGTTCGCGCCGCGTAGCGCCGACCTGGCGAATAACCTGAGCAAGGACGGCCAAGGGCCGTCGATCGACGTGGGGATGATCGACGAGGACGCCGCCCGCGAGATCCTCGCCGATCTCGAGAAGCAAGAAGAAGAGCGCAAGGCGGAGGAGATCCGCAAAGAAGAGGAGAGCGTTCACCCGCACGGGCAGGTGGTCGATCTGCCGGCCCCGCGTGAGGAGAAGCGCCCCGACGACGCGCACTTCGTCTCCGAGCACGACAGCACGGTCCCGCACGAGACCAAGAAGTACGGGTCGTTCAAGGACAACGCGCGCCAGGGGGACGCGAGCGGCACTGGCGCCGTCTCGCAACCGCAGACCCCGAAGGGGGACGGGCGGCTGGCGATGCGCACGCCCGATCTGGGGCGGTACCTGCGCCAGGGGGCGGGGTCGGCGGCGCCGGTGCAATCCGGGCACGTCGGGGCGGCGAACGGCGCGCCCAACGCCGGGCCGCCCGACCCGAACGGTTCTTATACCGAGCTGGGGAGCGATCTGCGGCCGCGCCCCGGCGGCGGCACCCGGGGCGGGTCAGGGCTGGCGCTGCTGCCGACCGATCAGCAGCTGGCGCGCGCCGTGGGGTCCGGGACCCAGGACGCGCTGGCCAACGTCGACGACGGCGAGGAGACGGCGCTCAACTCGAAGAAGTGGCGGTTCGCGTCGTTCTTCAATCGCGTCAAGCGCCAGGTGGCCGAGCACTGGCACCCGGAAGAGGTCTACCGGCAGCGCGACCCCACCGGAATGATCTATGGCCGGCGCAACCGCTACACGGAGCTGCGCGTCCAGCTGAAGCCCGACGGGCGGCTGAACAACGTCGCGGTGGCGCAGCCCAGCGGGCTCGACTTTCTCGACGACGAGGCGGTCGAGGCCTTCAAGCAAGCCCAGCCGTTCCCGAATCCGCCCCGCCAGCTGATCGAGGCGAACGGCCTCATCAACTTTGGATTCGGGTTCTTGTTCGATCTGAACGGTCCGCCCGAGATGCGTTGGTTCAAATACTGAACACTCGAGCGGATCGCCGATCTTGTCGGCGCAATGTCCATGGGCAGCTTTTCAGTAAAGGGCTCGGGATGAAGAAAATCCTGAGCGTCGAAGGCGGATTCGAGGGAGGCGCGGTCATGAAGCTCGGCCGTGGAATCGGGTCGGTGTGGGGTCTGGCGACGATACCGTTTCTGTTGGCGCTGGGGGTGGCGTCGCCCGTGCGGGCTGAGACCACGGAGGTGGTTGGCGCTGCCCCGGCGCCAGCTTCTGATCCTCTCGCGCCGGCCAACCTGCTCTCGGGGCCCTCGCTGTACGAGACGGGGAGAGTCGGGATGGCGCCCACCGCGGCGCCGGCGCCGACGGCCACGCCGGGCGAGCTGAAGTGGGCGGGCGACCAGGAAAAGTCGGTCGGACCGGTGGCAGCCGGCATGGCCGACGCGCCGCCACCCAAGCCCCCGCAAGGGACGATCGACTCGGTGCAACTGGAACGTGAGCTGAACGTCAACCTGGCGGCGCTGGATGATTGCCGGATCGAGGTCGCGCGGACCAAGCAAATCGCGCCCGCCTCGGTGGTGGCGGACGAGGTGTTGCTGCGCTGGACGATCAAGCCGTCGGGTTCGGTTGGCTCCACGCAGGTGGTGGCGACCAAGCCGGTCGACATGGAGGTGATGACCTGCGTGAAGGCCACGATGACGACGCGCTGGTCGTTCACCCGCCCGAACGGTGGACCGATCGAGCTGGAACGGACGTTCGCTTTCCGAAAGATCTGAGCGGCGCCGCGACGACGGCGTCATCGCGATCGCCGGCGTGCGCGCCCAGCAGATCGCTGCGCGTCAGGACGCCAACCGGCACACGCGGGTTGGCGGTCTCGACGACGACGAGCCGCCCGACCTCCGCGCGGACCATCTGGTCCAGCGCCTGGCGCAGCGAGTGGTCGGCCGGGACGACGACGGGTGAGCGCTTGATGAGGCCGCCCAGCGAGCCCTGTGCGGCCGGGTGCAGCAGGTCGCGCCGGGTCAGCAGGCCCACGACGTGGCCCGCGCCGTCGACGATCGGGAAGCCCTGGTGCTCGGCCTCGGGTGCGCCCGAGGCCAGCCAGGCGCGGACCTCGTCGATCATCCGCGCGGCCGTCAGGGTGACCGGCGCGCGCGACGCGGCGTCGCGCACGCGCACCTGATCGAGCGCGTCGGCGGCGTAGTCGCCGCTGACCCGCACACCGCGACGGGCGATCTTCTCCGTCATGATCGAGTTGCGCATCAGCAGCGACGAGAGGAAGTGCGCGGTGATGCCGCCCGCCAGCAGCGGCAGCAGGGCGATCGGCTGGCGCGTGGTCTCGAACGCGAACACGATCGACGCCAGCACGGCGCGCGAGGCGCCCGCGAACATCGACGCCATCCCGACCAGCGCCGCCAGGCGGACGTCGATCCCGGCGTGCGGCGCCAGCAGCACGAAGGCGGCGCCCAGCAGCGCGCCGGCGCCGCCGCCGATGGTGAACAAGGGGGCCAGCGTCCCGCCCGAGGTGCCGCTCCCCAGCGAGAACGCCCAGGAGACGAATTTCCAGAGGCACAGGACGGCGATCGCGGTCAGCGTGAGCCGCCCCGAGAGGATGTGGTCGATGTTGTCGTAGCCGACGCCCAGCGTGTGCGGCGCGAACAGGCCGCACACGCCCACCACCAGGCCACCCAGCGCGGGCCACCACATCCAGTGGATGGGCAGCTTCTCGAACCCGTCCTCGATGGCGTAGACCAGCTTCGTGACGCCGACCGAGGCGACGCCGACCAGGGCGCCAATCAGCGCGTAGGCGGTCAGGCCGGTGGCGTTGGCGGAGAGAAAGTCGCCAGCCTCGAAGGAGGGCGCGGTCCCCGCCCAGGCGATGCGCACGGCGGTCGCGGTGGCGGCCGCCAGCGCCACGGGGATCAGCGAGCGGGCGCGCAGCTCGAACAGCAGCAGCTCGACCGCCAGCAGGACCGCGGACACGGGGCTGCCGAACGTGGCGGCCATCCCGGCCGCGGCGCCGGCCGCCAGCAGCGTCTTGCGCTCGGCCGCGGTGGTGCGGACGATCTGGCCGACCAGCGATCCCAGCGCGCCGCCGGTGGCGATGATGGGCCCCTCGGCGCCGAACGGGCCGCCGGTGCCGATGGCGATCGCGGCCGAGAGCGGCTTCAGGAACGTCATGCGCCAGGGGATGCGGCTCTGGTTGGTGAGGACCTGCTCCATCGCCTCCGGGATGCCGTGGCCGCGGATGGCCTTCGAGCCATAGCGCGCCATCAACCCCACCATGACGCCGCCGATCACCGGTACGACGATGACCCCGTGACCGAGGTGGTTGTCCGCCGGCGACACGAAGCTGGTCGAGATCCGGCCGAAGAACGCCAGGTTCGTGAAGAACCCGATCATCCGGACGAGCAGCTGCGCCACGAAGCCCGCCGCGACGGCGACCAAGATGGCGAGCCCGCAGATCCAGGCCACCCGCTTGTCGACCGGCCGAACCTCGACCGGCATCTGCGCCGCGTCCAGCGCGGGCCCAAGTGAAGGCGCGACCGGGAGCGCGCCGCTGATGGAGGAGCCGTCGTCGTGGTGATCAGCCACCGGCGTTACCAGCCGATCCGCGTAAATGCATGGGACACCATATATATCAAAGGTCCCGCTCCGGCGCAGAATCAGATCTTGCCTATCCCACGCGCGTGGGAGAGGCCGGCGCCGCGAGAGGCGAGGCCTTGTAGAGGGGGATCCCTACGCTTTCGCGTATTCCTCGATGTCGGGGCAGGTGCAGAAGAGCTTGCGGTCGCCGAGGACGTTGTTCAGTCGGCCGACCGGGGGCCAGAACTTACCGGCGCGCACGTAGGGGAGGGGAAACGCCGCGCGGTCGCGCGGGTAGGGGTGAGACCACTCGGCGCCCAGCAGCGCGGCCGCCGTGTGCGGCGCGTTCTTCAGCAGGTTCCCCTCGCGCGGCGCGGCGCCCCGCTCGACCTCCGCGATCTCCTCGCGGATGGCGATCATCGCCTCGCAGAACCGGTCCAGCTCGGCCTTCGATTCGCTCTCGGTCGGCTCGATCATCAGCGTGCCGGCGATCGGGAACGACATCGTCGGGGCGTGGAAGCCGTAGTCCATCAGCCGCTTGGCCACGTCGTCGACCTCGACGCCGGCCGTCTTCTTGAGGCCGCGCGCGTCGACGATGCACTCGTGCGCCACGCGGCCGCCGGCGCCCGTGTAGACGACCGGGTAGTGCGCGTCCAGGCGCCGCGCCACGTAGTTGGCGTTCAAGATGGCGATCTTGGTGGCGTGGGTCAGCCCCTCGGCGCCCATCAGCCGGATGTACGCCCAGGAAATGAGCAGGATGCTGGCGCTCCCCCAGGGCGCCGCCGACACGGCCCCCGCTGCGCCTTTTCCGATCGCGTCGGGGGAGGACGAGCCTTGCTCGTCCGAGCCCATCGCGAGGGGCGCGGGGCCCCGTGAGGGTCCCGATGACAAAGGATGTCGTGGCAGGAAGGGCGCAAGGTGCGCGGCGACGCAGATCGGGCCCATGCCGGGGCCGCCGCCGCCGTGCGGGATGCAGAACGTCTTGTGCAGGTTGATGTGGCAGACGTCGGCGCCCACGTCGCCCGGCCGGCACAGGCCGACCTGCGCGTTCAGGTTGGCGCCGTCCATGTACACCTGGCCCCCGTGCGCGTGGACGATCTGGGTGATCTTCTTGATCCCCGCCTCGAACACACCGTGCGTCGAGGGATACGTCACCATCAGCGCCGCCAGGCGGTCGGCGTGCTGCGCCGCCTTGGCTTCCAGATCGCCCAGGTCGACGTTGCCGCCCCCGTCGCAGGCCACCACCACCACGCGGTAGCCGGCCATCACCGCCGACGCCGGGTTCGTGCCGTGCGCCGACGACGGGATCAAGCAAACGTCGCGGTGCCCCTGACCGCGGCTCTCGTGAAAGCCGCGGATCGCCAGCAGCCCCGCGTACTCGCCCTGCGAGCCGGCGTTGGGCTGCAGCGACGTGGCCTGGAAGCCGGTGATCGCGCCCAGCATCCGCTCGAGATCCGCGAAGATCGTCTTGTACCCGGCGGCCTGCTCGGCCGGCGCGAACGGGTGCAGCCGCCCCCACTCGGGCCAGGTCACCGGCATCATCTCGACGGTGGCGTTCAGCTTCATCGTGCACGAGCCAAGCGGGATCATGGCGTGCGTCAGCGACAGATCGCGCGCCTCCAGCCGGCGCAGGTAACGCAGCATCTCCGTCTCGGAGTGGTGCGTGTTGAAGATCGGGTGCGTGAGGTAGCTGCTCTGCCGCGCGGCCGCGCCCCAGGGCAGCGCCAGATCGGCCTCGCCCGCCAGCGCCTCGACGGGGCCCGGGACGCCCCGCCTCTCGGCCGCGGCGAACGCCTCCCACAGGCGCGCCACGTCGGCCGCGGTGGTCGTCTCGTCTAGCGCGATGGTCAGCGACTCCGCCGACAGCCGGCGCAGGTTCATCCGCCGCTCGGCCGCCGCCTGCAGCCAGGCCGCCACCTGCGCCGCGCTGCCGTCGACGCGGATCGTGTCGAAGAAGGCCTTGTGCCGGACGCGTACGCCCAGCCGCTCCAGCCCGCGCGCCAGCACGGCCGCGTAGCCGCCCACGCGCTCGGCGATGGCGCGCAGCCCGCGCGGCCCGTGATAGACGGCGTACATCCCGGACATGACGGCCAGCAGCACCTGCGCGGTGCAGATGTTGCTGGTCGCCTTCTCACGGCGGATGTGTTGCTCGCGGGTCTGCAGCGCCATGCGCAGCGCCCGATGTCCGTGCGCGTCCTCGGAGACGCCGATCAGGCGACCGGGCAGCTTGCGCGTCCACTCGGCGCGCGTGGCCAGAAACGCGGCGTGCGGGCCGCCGTAGCCGAGCGGCACGCCGAACCGCTGCGCGTTGCCAATCGCCACGTCGGCGCCCAGCTCGCCCGGCGGCGTCAGCACCGTCAGCGCCAGCAGGTCGGTGGCCATCGTCACCAGCGCGCCGGCGTCGTGCGCGCGGCGGCAGATCGGCGCCAGATCCGGCAGCGACCCGTCGGTGGCGGGGTACTGCAACAGCACGCCGAACGGTTTGTCGGCGGCGAAGTCGAACGCCGCCGCGTCACCGACCCGCACGTCAATCCCCAGCGGGCGCGCGCGCGTGCGCACCACCTCGATGGTCTGCGGGTGGCAGGTGTCGGCGATCAAGAACAGGCCGCCCGTCGCCTGGTCGGCGGTGGCGGGCGCCAGCGCGTGCAGCATGTGCATCGCCTCGGCGGCCGCGGTCGCCTCGTCCAGCAACGAGGCGTTGGCGATCGGCAGCCCGGTCAGGTCGGCCACCATCGTCTGAAAGTTCAGCAGCGCCTCCAGGCGCCCCTGCGAGATCTCGGCCTGGTAGGCCGTGTACGCCGTGTACCAGCCGGGGTTCTCGAGGATGTTGCGCTGGATGACCGGCGGCGTGAAGCAGTCGGCGTAGCCCATCCCGATGAACGACTTCCAGATCTGGTTCTGCGCCGCGCGCGCGCGCAGCTCGGCCAGCACCTCGGCCTCGCCGATCGGCGCCGGCAGGTCCAGCGTCCCGGCGAACCGGATGTCGGCCGGGACCGTCTCCGCGATCAGCGCGTCCAGGGTGGGGACCCCCAGGAAGCGCAACATCTCGGCCTCCTCGTGGGGATCCGGGCCGACGTGACGATCGACGAAGCGGTCGCGGGCGCCGAGATCGACGGCCACCCGTTACTCCCCCTGTTCGCGAAGGAACGCCTGGTAGGCGCTGGCGTCGAGCAGGCCATCCAGCTCCTTGGCGTCGCCCACGGCGATCTGGATCATCCACCCCTCGTCGTAGGGATCCTCGTTGACGTACTCGGGCGAGTCGCTGAGCGGCGAGTTCACCTTCACGATCTTCCCCGACAGCGGCGCGAACAGATCCGACACCGCCTTGACCGACTCGACCGAGCCGAACACGTCAGCCTGCTTGACGGTCTCACCCTCCTTGGGGAGGTCGACCTGCGTGACGTCGCCCAGCTGCTCGACCGCGAACCGCGTGACGCCGATGGTGGCCAGCTTCTGCCCGTCGCGGTCTTCCAGCCGCGCCCACTCGTGGTCCTTCGTGTAGTAGAGGTCGTCGGGGTATTGCGCGCTCATGCTGTTCCTCTCTTCTGCTCTCGGTTGCGCTTGTAAAAAGGACCTTTGACGATCTCGGCGTCGACGCGCTTGCCGCGGCAGTCGACCTGGATGCGCGTGCCGGGCTGGTCGAGCTCGACCGGCAGGTAGCCGAGGCCGACGTTCTGGGCCAGCGTCGGCGCCGGGCCGCCCGAGGTCGTGGTGCCGCTCTCGTGCCCCGCGGCGTCGTAGAGCGCGTAACCATGACGCGCGATCCCGCGTCCTGCCATCACGAAGCCGGCCAACCGCCGCCTCACGCCGGCCGCCTTCTGCGCGCGCAGCGCGTCCCGCCCGATGAAGTCGGCGCCCTCGAGCTTGACCACCCACCCGAGCCCTGCCTCGAGCGGCGACGTCGTCTCGTCGAGGTCGTTGCCGTAGAGCGGCAGCCGCGCCTCAAGGCGCAGGGTGTCGCGCGCGCCCAGGCCGGCCGGCTTGCCGCCCACCTTGGCGGCCGCCTCGACCAGGCGGTCCCACAGCGCCGCAGCGTCCTTGCTGGCGCAGAAGAGCTCGAACCCGTCTTCCCCGGTGTAGCCGGTGCGGGCGATCGAGGCGCGCACGCCCGCCACGTCGCGCCCCTCGACGAACGAGAACGGCGCCAGCGTGGCCAGCGGCGCGTCGGTGAGCGCCTGCAGCGCCGCCTCGGCCGCGGGGCCCTGGAACGCGATCAGGCCGGTCTCGGCGGAGGCGTCGGTCACCTCGCACAGCGGCCGCGCGTGCTCGAAGAACCAGGCCCGGTCCTTGTCCAGCGTGGCGGCGTTCACGACCGTCAGGTAGTGCGTGTCGGAGAGCCGATAGACGATCAGGTCGTCGATGATTCCGCCGTCGGGCAAGCACGCCACGGTGTACAGCGCGCGCCCGTCGATGAGCCGGCCGATATCGTTGGTCACCAGGCGCTGGACGGCCTCGGCCGCGCGTGGGCCGCGGAAATGGATCTCGCCCATGTGGCAGACGTCGAACAGGCCGATCGCCCGCCGGGTGGCGTGGTGCTCGTCGAGGATGCCGCCGGGATAGCTGACCGGCATCGACCAGCCGCCGAAGTCCACCATCTTCGCGCCGAGGCGAAGGTGGGCCTCGTAAAGGGGCGTTCGGTGGGGCATGGCGGCGACATCCTGGAAGAAAGGTCGAATGAATTCAAGCGTGCGCTCGCCCGATTCCAGAGCCCGAAATTTCTCGTGGATCACAAGTAACCGACAAAGCGCGGCGACGAAAGGATCTGGAAACATTCAGTCGGCATAGTGGTTCTTGAGAGGGACGAGAACGGGAGAACGAGAGAGAACGAGAGAGAGAGACCGGGCGCGGAACAGCGGGGGGCGCTGCTTCCGCGCCCGGTCGGGGTCAGCCGACAAGGTTCAGACCTGATGCTCGATCGGTTGGCCCGGCGGGAATTTTTTTCGCTAGAATCCGAGTTAGCGAGGGAGAGCATCACCGGGGAGGCACCAATGCAGCTGCGTCACATCAGTCCGCGTTCGATTGATTGGATGGATGCAATGGACGAGGGGAGCGGTGGGCGAGGGTGGGAGAAGCTGGCGCCGGAGGAGCGAACCAAGTTGCTCCGCGATCGGCGCGAGGACGGCAAGGGGAGCGGCCAGTCGGCGATAGGCATAGCCGCCCGCCGGCCGGCACGTCCGGCCGGTTATTTCGCGGCCGGAACGTCGCCTTCCAGATAGGCGACCAGGATCTCCGCCGCGCGGTCCTGCGCGCGGCGGGCGTCGTTCGGGTTCCCCACGTCGTTGACGAGGATGGAGAACACGAGCGGCAGGTGGCCGGGCGACCCGGCGAATCCTGACAAGCAGCTCACGTTGGCCAGCGTGCCGGTCTTGGCGCGAACGTAGCGCTCTGCCAGCGTGGCGCCCATGCGGTGGGCAATCGTACCATCGGTGCCGGCGATCGCCAGCGAGGCCAGAAACTCGGCCGAGATGCGAAAGTCGTGCGCCGCCGCGCGCAAGATGGTGGCGATCTCCGCCGCCGAGAACCGGTTCGAGTCGTAAAGGCCCGACCCGTTCATCATCTGATAGGTGCCGGTCTTGACGCCGACGCTGTTCAGGTAGCGCGCGACCGCCTTGAGGCCTTTGTCCCAGTTTCCAGGATGTCCGCCGATCTCCGCGCCCAGCGTGCGGAGGAGCTGTTCAGCGGCGAAGTTGTTGGACCGCTTGTTGAGGTCCTGGACCACCACGGCCAGCGGCGCCGAATCGTGCGCCGCCAGGACGCGCAACCCCTGCGCCGGCGCCGCTGCCACGCGCACGTTGCCGACGTTGATCCCGCGCCGTTCGAGCAGCTGGCGCAACGTCTGCCCGAGGAACAGCGACGGCTGCGCCACGCGGCGGTAGATCGTGCGCGGGTCCGCGCCCAGCTTGATCCGCCCGCCCACGTTGACGCGCGTGTGGGCGCCATCCTCTTTCGTGTCGACGGTGGGCGCTGCCGGTCCGCTGCCGGCGGTGACCACGCGACCGGCGATGGTGAAGTAGGGAGACGCCGGCTCGACCACGATCCGCGCCGGCGCGCCGGCCGCCGCGCCCGGGATGACCGTCACGCCGACCACGTTGCCGTCCAGCGACGCCGCCGACGACGCCGTTCGCGAGGCCGTCGAGTCGTCCTTCTGATCGTAGGCGGGCGGAACGTAGCCGCCGTCGAACAAGCTGTCGTCGACCACCAGCGACCCGCGGACCTTGTGCAGGCCCAGCGACACCAGGTCGTTCACCATCACCGCCAGATCTTCGGTCGACAGCGTCGGATCGCCCGAGCCGCGCAGGTAGAGATCGCCCGAAACCTCGCCGCCGGCCGGCAACGGCGGACCGCTGGGCGGACCGACCACCGCCATCGTCGTCCGCCACCGGTACTCCGGCCCCAGCAAGGACAGCGAGGCCGCCGACGTGACGATCTTGACGTTGGAGGCGGCGTTCAACGGCAGCTTGTCATCGTGCGCGTAGAGCGTCTTGCCGCTGTCGGCCTCGACGACGATCGCCGACACCTTGGCCTTGGCCAGCGCCGGCGTCTTGAAGACAGCCTCCAGCTGGCTGTCCAGCCAGGCGCGCCGCTCGGCCGGATCGCGCGGAACCTTGGGGAGCTCGCCGGTGGCGCCGGCGCGCGGCGTCAGGCCCATCAGCGGCCGCGGGCTCCCCTTGCCCCCGGGCGGCGCCTCGACCTCCGTCGGCGCGGGAGGCGGCGGGTTGCTCTGCGGCGCGGGGGCTTCGGCCTCCGGGGCCTTCGCCTTTTCGCGCGCCCCGGCGTTCGTCGCCACGGCCCCGAGAGCCAGGCAGAGCGCCAATCGAAGAGCGCGCGGTAGCCGCAAGGCCGCAACCTAGCATCGGCCCGCAGGTGATTCTAGTAGGCGGTCGTGACGGCCAAAGTTAACGTCGCGCTCGATGGGCTTTGAGGACCGGGCTTGTCCCGGAGGCCGCTGCTCTCATCTACACGGGCACCGTGTCAGGGATCGCGATGCAGCTCCGGTTCCTTCCAACTTCTCCCGCGGGGCATCGACGCCGATGAGCCGTCTCATCGAGTGGTTCCGCGAGCGCCTTCTCGGAGCTTCGCAGGAAACGCCTTCACGACTCGATCGGGAGCGTGTACTCGCGATCGCCCGCGCCGCCGCTGCCCCGGATCCGGAGGCGGCGAAGCTGTCCATGACGGTCCTTCAGAATCGCGCCGGCGCCAAGATCTGGGTCGTGAGGCCCTCGGCGGTGGGCAACGTGCTGGTCGTCGAGATCGACGATGCGACGGAGGCGGTCCTCAGCGTCAGACGTTATGGGTCACGCTGACGTCACTGAACGTCGGCCGAGTCCGGGCGGTCGAGATTGCCCGGGCGGCGAATCTGTTATGGGCGGTCCTCCAAGAGCGCGACGGGCCCAAGATCTGGGTCGTGAGCGAAGCGGCGATGGGTAGCGTGCTGGTCGTCGAGATCGACGACGAGACGGAGGCGGTTCTCAGCGTTGCGCGGCGAGGGTTGCGCTAGGCTCCGCCCTGATTTCTCGGCAGGGGCCTTCGATCGGCCGCCGTGCGCGCCTCTCCTTGCTAGTAGAGAGGGCATGGACTTGGAGCTCTCCGGAAAGGTCGCGGTCGTCACCGCGGCGAGCAAAGGAATCGGTCTGGCGGTCACGCGCGCCCTGGCTGCCGAAGGCGTGCGGGTCGTGGCTGGCGCGCGTAGCACGGGCGGCCTGACGGATCTGGCGGGCGTCACGCCGGTAGCGGTCGATCTCGCCACGCGCGAGGGACCGGCCGCGCTCGTCGCGCGCGCGATCGCGGACCACGGGCGGGTCGACGTCCTCGTGAACAACATGGGCGCGGTGAAGCTGCGCCTGGACGGTTTTCTGGCGACCACCGACGACGACTTCGCCTGGGCGATGGAGATGAACTTCTTCTCCGCGCTGCGCGCCACCCGCGCCGCCGTCACCCAGATGGTCAAGCAGCCGGCCGGCGGGGCGATCGTCAACATGGCCTCCGTGAACGCCTTCTTTCAGCCCGACGGCGGGACGATCGACTACGGCGCCGCCAAGGCCGCGCTGCTCAATCTCACCAAGTCGCTGGCGCAGGAGCTCGGCCCGCGCGGCATCCGCGTGAACGCCATCTCGCCTGGGCCCGTCAGCACGGACCTGTGGCTGGGCGAGGGGGGCGTGGCGCAGACGGTGGCCAAGGCCTCGGGCGTCGACGCCGACACCGCGCGCGCCCGCGTCGTCGCCAGCATCGGCGGCTTCGCCACCGGCCGCTTCACCAAGCCCGAAGAGGTCGCCGCGCTGGCGCTGATGCTCGCCTCGCCCCGCACCGGCAACGTGACCGGCGCGAACTTCGTGATCGACGGCGGGCTCATCAAGACGTTCTGAGACGCCCCGGCCGGCGCCCGCGCTACACTGTTCGGCCGATGGATCTCTTCGCGCGGGCCGCGGAAAAAGACCGGCGCGGGCAGCCCCTGGCCGAGCGGATGCGGCCGCGGACGCTGGCCGAGCTGGTCGGGCAGACGCACCTGCTGGGGCCGGGGAAGCTGTTGCGGCGGGCGCTGCAGGCGCGTGACCTGCCGTCGCTGATCCTGTGGGGGCCGCCGGGGACGGGGAAGACGACGCTGGCGCGGCTGCTGGCGGCCGAGGCGCACGCCCGGTTCGTGCCGCTGTCGGCGGTCATGGCGGGCGTGAAGGACCTGCGCGAGGCGGTGGCCGAGGCGGGCGCGCGCCGTGACCAGCAGGGCGAGCGCACGGTGCTGTTCGTCGACGAGATCCACCGCTTCAACAAGGCCCAGCAGGACGCGCTGCTGCCGCACGTCGAGGCCGGGACGATCGTGCTCATCGGCGCCACCACGGAGAACCCGTCGTTCGAGGTGAACGCGGCGTTGCTCTCGCGCGCCAAGGTGGTGGTGCTGCAGTCGCTGGCGGAGGCCGACCTGCGGACCGTCGTCGACCGCGCGCTGGCCGATGCGGAGCGCGGGCTGGGCGGGCGCGGGCTGGAGGTGCCCGACGACGTGCGCGATCTGATCGCGCGTGAGTCGCGCGGGGACGCCCGGCGCGCGCTGACCACGCTGGAGGCGGCCGCGGCCGTGGCGGCGCCCGACGCCGACGGCAAGACCGTCATCACGCTGGCCGCGGTCGAGGAGGCGGCGCAGAAGCGGACCATCCTCTACGACAAGGCCGGCGACGAGCACTACGGCGTGGTGAGCGCCTTCATCAAGAGCATGCGCGGCAGCGATCCCGACGCGGCGGTCTACTGGATGGCGCGCATGATCGAGGCCGGCGAGGACCCGCTGTTCGTGCTGCGGCGAATGGTGATCTTCGCCGCCGAGGACGTCGGTGTGGCCGACGCGCGCGCGCTGTCTGTCGCCACCGCCGCGCTGGACGCCTTCCGCTTCATCGGCCTGCCCGAGGGGCTCTTGCCGATGACCCAGGCGGCCATCTATCTGGCCACGGCGCCCAAGACCAACACGGCCGTCACGACCTACGCCGCGGCGAAGGCCGACGTCGAGGCGCACGGCGCGCTGCCGGTGCCGGCGCACCTGCGCAACGCCTCGACCGGGCTCGGCAAGTCGCTCGGCTGGGGGGCCGGCTACCAGTACCCGCACGACTTCCAGGGCCACCACGTGCGCGAGGCGTACCTGCCGGAGGCGATCCGCGGCCACCGCTACTACACGCCGTCCGACTCGGGCGACGAGCGCGCCATCGCCGAGCGCGTCGCCGCCTGGCGCGAGAAGAAGTAGGGGCGCGCGCGTGGGCCGGTACGTCGCGCTCCTGCGCGGGATCAACGTCAGCGGTCACAAGCCGGTCAAGATGGAGCGGCTGCGCGCTGTGTTCGAGGCGCTGGGCTTCGACGACGTGGCGACCTACGTCCAGAGCGGGAACGTCGTGTTCGCGAGCAAGAAGGCGGCATCGGCGACGCTGGCGACGAAGATCGCCGGCCGGCTGCAGAAGGACCTGGGCCACGCGATCCCCGTGACCGTCCTGTCGGAGGCCGAGCTGGCCGCGATCGTGGAGCGCAACCCGCTCCCGTCGGAGAAGGGGATCGATCCGACCAAGCTGCACGTGACGTTCCTGAACGCCGCTCCCGAGGCGCCGGCGCTGGCCAAGCTGGCGGCCACCCCGGCCGGGCGGGACCGCTTCGTCTGCCGCGACCAGGCTCTCTATCTCCACTGCCCCGACGGCTACGGCCGCAGCAAGCTGGCCAACAACGTCGTCGAGCGCGTTCTCCGCTGCGGCGCCACCACCCGCAATTGGCGGACGGTGACGACGCTGCTCGAGATGTGCTCGGCGGAGTAAAGCGGGAGACCCCGCACCCCTATCCTCGCCCCGCTTCGCGGGGCGGCGATGAACAGGTGCGGTGTTTCGAGCGTCCAGCCCACTCGCATGCCGCTGCGGGCGAGGCCGCCGGCTCAATCGAGAGGGGCCGCGGAGCTCAGAGCTCGGCGGTCATCTCGACCATCGTCTTGCGGAACCCCAGCGACTCGAAGAAGGCGTGGGCGTCCGGGTTCTTCCACCCCGACAGCAGAACGACGCGCGGCGCGCCGCGGGCGCGCAGCGCCGCGAACATCTCGGTGACCAGGGCGCGGCCGGCGCCCGCGCGGCGCGCGGTCGGGTCGACGTAGAGGTCATTCAGCTTGCCGCAGGCGTCCAGCAGATCGTTCCAGTCGCGCGGCTCCAGCGTGCCGTAGGCGTAGCCGGTGATCCGGCCCTCGATCTCGGCGACCAGGATGAGCGCGTCCTTGTTGTCGAGCTCCTGCGAGAAGAACCATTCGTAGCCTTGCTCGAGCGGCTCGAGCAGCATGAAGCGCGCGGCGTCCATGCGGTGGTGCAACCGCACCAGCTCCGCCGCCAGCCTGGAGACCGCCGGGAGATCCTCGCGCCGCGCAGGGCGCACGACCAGTGCCGCGGTCATTCTTCGGGGTCCGCGACCTCGACCCGGTTTCGTCCCGCGGCCTTGGCGCGGTACATCGCCGAGTCGGCCAGCCGCAGCAGCGTGCTCTCGCGGCGGCGCTGCGTGCCGCCCGGCGCCAGGTGGATGCGGTACGACGACACGCCGATCGACGCCGTGATCCGCGGCAGCGGCATCGGCGGCGGCGTGCGCCGGCTCTCCGGCTGGTAGTCGAAGAAGATCGCCTCGGCGATGATCTTGCGCAGCATCTCGGCCGTCTGCCGCGCGCGCGTCAGGTCGGCGCCCGGCAGGATCACCACGAACTCGTCGCCGCCGTAGCGCGCGACCAGCGCGCCCGGCGGGACCTGCTCGGCCATCAGGCGCCCGATCTTCTGCAGCGTCCAGCTCCCCGCCAGGTGGCCGCAGACGTCGTTCACGGTCTTGAAGCGATCGAGATCGACGAACAGCATCCCCAGCTCGGTCCCCTCGCGGTCGGCGCGGGCGATCTCCTCGGCCAGCCGGGTGTGGAAGTAGCGGCTGTTGGCCAGGCCGGTCAGGTCGTCCATCCGCGCCTGCGCGCGCGCCCGCATGGCGTCGAGCGCGTTCTGGATCGACGACGACATGTACGCGGCGAAGATCCGCAGCAGCTCCTTGTCGCGCGGCGTGTACGGTGTCCCGGAGCTTCGGTTGGCCAGCTGCAGGATCCCGCAGATCGACTCGCCGACCACGATCGGCACCGCCAGCAGCGAGCGGATCGATCCGACCTCCGCGGTCAGCGCCAGCAGCGGATCGTCGGGATCCAGCTTGTCGGTCTGGCGCGGTCGCCCGGTGGTGTAGACGCTGCCCGAGAAGCCGCGATCGCTGGGGAGCCGCTTGCCGACCACGCTCTCGATGCCGGGGCCAAACGCGGCGATGTACGTCAGCCGCGGCGCCGGCGCGCCCGCCAGCTTGGCGCGCGGATCGTCCAGCAGGATGCCGCCCATCTCGGACGGCACGAAATCGTTGGCGCGCTCGAGGATTTCACGAAGCGTTCCGTCCAGGCGGACGTCCCAGTGCTCGGTGTCCTGGTCGCGGCGCGCGCGCACGAAGAAGCGCGCGATCTCCTCGGGCGACAGCGTGAAGATCGGCCCGGGCGGGATGACCGGCGTCGGGACGGAGAGCTCGTCGGTGCGCAGGCGGGGCGTGTCCGGGTGGGGGGGATCCTCTGAATCGTGCATCACCATCGACCGTCGCCGTCTGCTAGGTTACACCACGTCGGCGGCCTCTGGATCGAACGTCGTGCGGTAGGCGGCCCGCAACCTGACCCTGCGCTCGAGGTCGGCGATGACCACCTGGGCCGCGTCCACGCCGTAGAGCTCGGCGATGGCGTGCAGGCCGCCCGGCGTGAAGACGTTCAGCTCGAGGATGCGGTCGCCCACGATGTCGATCGCCACGAACGTCAGCCCGTCGGCCAGCAGCTTGGGTCGGAGGATGTCGCAGATGCGCGCCTCGACGGGGCCAAAGTCGCACTTCCCCCGCACCGACGACCCCGCCTTGGCGCCGTTCGCCCCCGTGACCGCGCGCCGCCGGTAGATCGCCACCCGATCGCCGACCCGGATCGGCTCGGCGTTCAGCAGCAGCAGGCGCTTCTCCCCCTGCTCGGCCTCCGGCAGGTACTCCTGCGCCAGGGCGTAGCCCTCCTTGGTCACGGCCGAGATGATCTGGTTGAGGTTCGAGACCTGGCGCCGGCGCAGGTAGAAGACGTGCTCGCCGCCGCGCGGCGCCAGCGGCTTCAGCACCGCCGGCCCGTCGAGCTCCTTCAAGAACGCCTTGAGACGGGTGCGCGAGCGTGAGACCAGCGCGCGCGTCCGCACGTCGGCCGGGAAGTCGGCCAGGTACATCCGGCTGCCGGCCCGCCGCAGCCCCTCGGGGTCGTTGATGACCAGCGTCCCGGCCAGCCGCAGCCGCCAGCCGAAGTCGATGAGCGGCGCGCCGGGGCGCCCTTCGCCCTCGCGGATCGGGTTGTAGCGCAGGAAGACCACGTCGAAGCTGCCCAGCGTGTCCTCTTCGGTCACCGCCTCCTCGGAGGCCAGCGCCCGCGCGTAGGCGGCGGGGTCCGCGTAGTCGCCGGCGCGTACCCGCGTGGTGGTGGCCAGGATGTTGTTGTCGTCGAGAAAGGACAGGTCGTCGACCGACACGAAGCGGACGTCGTGGCCGCGCCGGTGGGCGGCCAGCGCCAGGTAGATCCCGCTGAAGGTCGCCTGCTGCGCGCGAATGTCGGCGACCACCAGACAGATGCGCATCGTCCTGGCCTCAACCCACCGCGGTCGAGAACGCCTGCCGGTAGGTCTTCAGGATTCCGGTCAGCCGATCGAGCGGCAGCGCAGGCGCGACGTGGTCCGACTGTCCGCGCATCTGGTCGCTCATGCACAGCGAGTTGATGATCGCCTCTTCGGTGCACTCGACCACCGCCTCGTAGAGCGGGTCGCAGGCCTCGTCGAGCAGGACGTTCAGCTGGGCCGTCATGCGCGTCGTCTGTCGGGGAACGCGGTTCGCGGTGGAGAACGCCACCACGATCTCGCCCGAGCCGTGGGCCGCGAACGAGCCGGTGCGCCCGATCCCCAGCGCCGCCCGCTTGCAGAGCCGCACCAGCTGCGACGACAGCAGCGGCGTGTCGGTGGCGATCACCGTGATGATCGAGCCGGCGTTGCGCTCCCGGCGCGGCTGACCGTAGAGCGGCTCCAGCACCTCGCCGACCGGCGCGCCGTCGACGCGCAGCGAGCGCATCACGCCGAAGTTCGACTGCACCAGGATCCCCACGGTGTGGTCGCTCCCCTCGATGGCGACCTTGCGTGAGCTGGTCCCGATCCCGGCCTTGAAGTCGCAAGTGATGAGCCCCGTTCCCGCGCCGACCGACCCCTCCGGGACCTTGCCGCCGGTGGCCTGCTCGATCGCGCGGTAGACGTGCTCCGAGCGGACGTGGCGCCCGACGGCGTCGTTCAGCCACGAGTCGTCGCACTCGCCGACCAGCGGAATGACGACGTCGTCCTCGCCGCCGATGCTGGGCCACTTCTTGGCCATCCACTTGACCGCGGCGTCGGAGACCTTGCCGACCGCCATCGTGTTGGTCAGCAGGATGGGCGTCTCCATCAGCCCCCACTCCTGCACCTGCGTGATGCCCGAGACCTCACCGGCGCCGTTGAGGACGAAGCCGCCGGCCACCACGCGGTTCACGAACACGTCGGCGGTCGGGATGATGGCGGTGACGCCGGTACGCACGGGCCCCTTGCCCACCTCCAGCGGACCCTCGCCTTCGATCAGAGTGGTGTGCCCGACGCGGACGCCGGCCACGTCGGTGATGGCGTTGTAGGGGCCGGTCGGGAACCGGCCGATCGAGAAGCCCAGATCGCGGAGCCGCGCTCTCATTCCGGCGTGGGACCGGGCGTCGGGGAGGGCGTCACGCCGCTGGCGACGGCCGGAGCCGGGGTGCGCTCGCCGTTGCCGGCGGCGGGGTGGCCGTTGCCGTTGGCAGGTGCGACGACCGGCGGCGCGGCGACGACGCGCGGCTCGCTCGGCTTGGATTCCGTCTTGGCCTCGGCCTTCATCTCGGCGCGCGCCTCGGTCTTGGCCTCGCGCCGCTTCTCGCGCAGGCGCTTCAGGCCGCCCTCGAGGATCTCGCCGATCAGCGTGCGGTACTCGATCCCCGCCGCCTGCGCGATCAGGCACAGGTCGGAGTAGCCCGGCGTCAGCCCGGGCAGCGGGTTCACCTCGATGACGTAGATGTCCCCCTTGGGGGTCATCCGCAGGTCGACGCGCGCGACGTCGCGGCAGTCGAGCGCGGCGAACGTCTCGCGGCAGACGCGCTCGATCGACTTCAGCTCGGCGGGGGTCAGCTGCGCCGGGCACTGGTAGGCGACGTGCTTCTCCCACTCCTGCTTGATCTGGTAGTCGTAGACCGGCCGCTGGTTGGACTTGTCCTTGAACAGGATCTCCATCGGCGGCAGCACGCGCGGGCGCCGATCGCCCAGCAGGCCGACCGTGAACTCGCGCCCCGGGATGTAGACCTCGATCAGCGCCGGCTGGCGGTAGCGATCGATGAGCTCGCGCACCACCGCGCGCAGGCTGTCCTCGTCGTCGACGACCGAGGCCGACGCGCTGACCCCCTTCGACGATCCCTCTTGATTCGGTTTGACGATCAGCGGGAACTTCAGCTTGGACGACAGCCGCTCGCGGCCGGTCTCCATCACCTGGAACTCGGCGGTCAGGATCTCGTGCTGCAGCAGCACGCGCTTGGACAGCGCCTTGTCGAGCGCGATCGACAGCGTGGCGGCGTCGGACCCCGTGTAGGGGATCCCCATCAGCTCGCACAGCGCCGGCACGGCCGCCTCGCGGTTACGGCCCGCGACGCCCTCGGCGATGTTGAACACCAGATCGACCGGCGTCTGCATCAGCTGGCGCGGCAGCTCGGCGTCGGCCTCGAACAGCATCACCTGGCCGTAGCTCTCCAGCGCTTCGCGAATCGCGTCGATCGTCTCGGGCGCGTCGTACTCGGCCTCCGCGTCGTTGCCCTTCGAGTCGACGCGCTTGACGTTGAACGCGAAGCCGATGCGCAGCGGATCGGCCGGCCGGCGGCGCCGCGCGCCCGGCTTGACCACCAGCCCCTGCCGCCGCGCCGCGCTCTCGACGATCGCGTGCAGCGTCTCGCCGTAGTCGATCCCCTCGCGCGCCGCGGCCGCGAACAGGCTGGCCCCCGGCTCCAGCGACGGCAGCGCGTTGACCTCCAGCAGGTAGATGCGCCCGTCCTCGCCGATGCGGAAGTCGATGCGCCCCACGTCGCGGATCCCCAGCGCGCGCACCGCCATCTTCGAGATGGCGCGCAGGCGCGAGACGACGTCGCGCGGCTGATCGGGCGGGCAGCGCACCGCCACCCGGCTGGCCTCGGCCGACTTCAGCCGGTAGTCGTAACGGTTGAAGCGGCTGCGCGCCGGCGGGTCGACCAGGTAGTCGACGGGCAGCAGCACGCCTTCGTCGCCGCGCCCCTCCAGAAAGGGGACCGTCACGTCGACCCCGGCGACGAACTCCTCCACCAGCACGCCGCTCGGGTAGGCGCGCAGCGCCCGCGGCAAGAGCTCGCTGAGGGCGCGCGCGTCGCGCACCACCGCGTCGTCGGCGATCCCCTTCGACGATCCTTCGTAGTTCGGCTTGACGATCACCGGCATCGCCAGGCCCAGCGTGCCGGGGTCGCGCAGGCGGCGGTACTCGTCGGGCGTGACCAGGTGCGACCGCGGGGTGTCGATCCCGCGCTTGGCCAGCATCAGCTTGGTCAGCCACTTGTCCAGCGTGACCGTCAGGACGTAGGCGTCGGAGCCGGTGTAGGGGAAGCCGAGCTCCTCGAACAACGCCGGGTAGAACGCCTCGCGCGCCCGGCCGCGCCGCCCCTCGGCGGTGTTGAAGATCAGATCCGGACCGTAGGACTCGATGCGCGCCGCCAGCCGCGAGGCGGGGCCCGTCACCTCGATCTTCTCGACCTCGTGGCCGCCCGCGCGCAGCCCGCTGGCGATCGCGTCGACGGTCTCCGCGCTGTCGAACTCGGCCTCGTCCTCGCTGTCCGTCAGCCTCAGGTTGTGCGTGAACGCGATACGCATGTCGAGACCGTCACCCTAACAGGATTCCGCCGCGGCCGCCGAGCGCTTCCGCCACCTTCTCGCCCAGTTTCTTGAGGTCGTCGCTCGGCCTGACCAGAAAGGCGTCGACGCCCGCCGCGAACGCTTCGGTGACGGAGTCATACGACGGGTAGGCGGTGTAGAGCACCGACGCGCAGTGCGGGAGCATCTGCTGCGCGTGCTCGATCACGCGCAGCCCCGACACGCCGGGCAGATGGCGATCGGCCAGCACCAGATCGAAGTGATCGCGCTTGAGCAGGCTCAGCGCTTCGTCGCCGTCCTTCGCCGCCGTCACGTGGTGCGCCTTGCCCAGGTACTCGGACAGGAGTTGACGTCGCTGCCCCTCGATCTCCACCAACAGCACCCGCCCGGCGCGCCCGCCCGTCCGCGTCGGCTTGGGGCGCGCCAGCTGCTCGTCCCGCCGCGACAGCGCGCGCCGGATCCGGAACCGCAGATCGTCCACGTCGCGGATCGGCTTCTCGATGTAGTCCAGCGCGCCGATGTCCATCGCTTCGATCGCCGAGTCGTAGGAGCTGTAGCCGGTGATGAGCACGATGGCGGGCGCCGGGGTCAACGTGCGGGCGGCGCGCAATACGTCAAGGCCGGAAGCGCCGGGCAGGTTCTTGTCGGTGAGGACCAGATCGAACCGCCGCTTGTGCATGAGGTCGATCGCCTCTTCGGCCGAGGCCGCGGTCGTCACCCGGTAGCCGCCCCGGCGCAGCGCCTCGCGCAGCACGGTCAGGACCACCGCCTCGTCGTCGACCACCAGGACCTCGTGCCCGGTGGGGACGACCGCCGCGTGCGGGCGCGGCCCGGTCGCGTCGGCGATCAGGCGCGCGTCGACGTCGCCGGCGGGGGTCGGGACCCGCGTCCGCTCGGCGCCGGTCAGGACGCCGTGCCGCGCCAGCGCCTCGACGATCCGCACGCCCGCCGCCTCGCCGTGCCGGCGGGCCGCGGTCGACGCCGCGATGCGCCCGAGCAGCTCGAGCGCGGAGCGGGGGAGGTAGGCGCGGGCCCCCCCGTAG
>CAZTZM010000027.1:0-27888 GCA_964618005.1 uncultured Myxococcales bacterium | reverse complement strand
CGCGAACGCGCGCAGCTGATCGACCATGGTGTTGATGGCCTCCTTCAGCTGCAGGATCTCGCCGCGGACGTCGACGGTGATCTTCTTCGACAAGTCGCCGCTGGCGACGGCGATGGTGACGTCGGCGATGTTGCGGACCTGCGCGGTCAGGTTGCCGGCCATCTGGTTGACCGACTCGGTCAGGTCCTTCCAGACGCCCGACACGCCCTTCACCTGCGCCTGACCGCCCAGCTTGCCCTCGGTGCCGACCTCGCGGGCGACGCGCGTCACCTCCGACGAGAAGACCGAGAGCTGGTCGATCATCTTGTTCACCAGCTGCGCCGAGCGCAGGAACTCGCCCTCCAGCGGCCGCCCGTCGACGTCCAACGCCATGGCCTGCGTCAGGTCCCCCTTGGCGACGGCGCCGACGGCGCGGGTCACCTCGGTGGTCGGCCAGACCAGGTCGTCGATCAGCGTATTGAGCGCGGTGATCTCGTCGGCCCAGCCGCCCACCGTGCCGGGGACGCGCATGCGCTCCTTCAGCTTCCCTTCCTTGCCGACCACGCGCGAGACGCGGGCGGCCTCGCTGGTGCGGCGGGCGCTGACCGCCAGGATGTCGTTGAAGACGTCGGCGATCTTTCCCTCGATCCCCAGGATGTCGGCGGGCATCCGGGCGCTGAAGTCGCCGTCCCGGAACCGCAGCAGGGCCTGCAGCAGATCTTGCGAGAACACGCCGCGCGCTTTGGCTTCGCCGGCGGTCGCTCCGTTTTCATGGTTGTTCGGCCGCGCCGACTCACGCGAGCCGGTCTTGGGGGTGGAAGGCGTCTGCGTTCCGTTCGCCATGCTGCGGTCCTCGTCAGGGAAAGGCGGGTTTGTAGCTCGAGCACAGGGGTGCCAGCCTTGACACACTAAGATCGGATTCTTAACCTTCAATACTTCGAGGCGCGTTTTTTCCCTTTTCTAGGAAGCGGGCTCGGCCCGGATCGGGCAGCGCGGTGCGGTGCAGCGCCGCGGCTCAGGCGAACGGCGGGGCGCGTCGCAGCGGCGCCGTCAGCAGGTGGCGAACGGCGGCCCGCATGGTCCGGACGGGGCCGGCCAGGTGGCGCGCCAGCGCGGGGGCGGCATAGGCGGCTCCCGCCACGAACCGGAACAGCGGGCCGAACGACATCGCCGTCACCGGCCCGATGAAGTAGGCGCCCGGCACGGAGGCCTCGAAGTTCATCGACAGCGCCGGCGCCTGTTCGATCCGCTTCACGCGCCGGCGGAAGTCCGGGTCCAGGTAGGCGATGCGGTCGACGTCCGCCACGTAGCCGGTCCCGGCGATGACGTGATCGACCTCCAGGTCGCGCTCACCGGTCCCCTCCTGCTGGATGCGCAGGCGCACCCGATCGCCCGTGCGCGCGGCGCCCAGCACCGTCGTCCGGGTGACGAACGGGACCTTGCCGACCACCCGGTCCTGAATCCACCACGGCGCCGCCGGGCCCAGGTGGTGCTTCACGAAGCGGAGGCGCGGCCCCTCGGGCAGGAAGTGCACCGCCAGTGGCGCCAGCTCCAGCGCGCGGCTCTTGAGGCCGTAGCCCAGCCCGGAGACAGGGTTGCGCAGCCGCGCCAGCAGGGGCCGCTCGCGCGGCGTGCGGCCGTGAAAGACCCCCTCGGCGCCGCGGATCAGGATCTGCGCCTGGCCACCGGCCTCGTGAACCATCGCGCCCGATTCAATCGCCGACGCGCCGGCGCCGATCACGGCGACGCTCTTGCCGCGGAACCGATGGTAGTCGGTGTGGTCGAACGTGTGGCTGACCAGCTCGGGCGGCAGGTGGCGCAGCGTCTCGGGTACGTGGGCCAGGTGGGTGAGGCCGGTCGCGAACACCACCCGGCGCGCCCGCGCGCGATCGTCATCGGTCAGCGTCAGCTCGAACCGCCCGTCGCCCATCACCTTGACCGACATCACCGCGCGCGGGTCGAGCTCGGGCACGAAGCGCTGCTGCATCGACACGCCGTAGGCGGCGAACGACGCCATTGTGCACGGCTCGTGGTTCTCCAGGCCGTTGAGGTCGCACCAGTCCGGGAAGGTGTGGCCACGCGCCGGGACGTAGATGTTCGTGGCGAACGCGAGCGACTTCAGGTTGATGCCGGGGGGCATGTCCTGCCAGAACTTCATGGGCGGCCCGAAGATGCGAAACTCGACCGCGCGGGCGCGGAGCTGAGCCGCGAGCGACAGAGCGTAGGGCCCCGACCCGACGATTGCGACGTCCGTCTCCTGCGTCACCAAGCTTCCAACGATCGCACGAAACCCGTCAGGCGTGAGGGGGAGATTCGCGTTGCGGGTTTGGCAACAATCTGCGGTAGAGCATGCGGACCCCCGGAAGAAACTCGGCCGCGGCGTGCACGATCGCAGGCTTCCAGTCGAGCCGATCCGCGGAGGCGTCGGCGGCGCTGTTCCGGTTTTGCCGGTACCAGGTCCGCCAGCGCCCGTAGTCCGCGCCGGACATCGAGCCGCCCACCCGTTGCGCCGCCAGCAGCGCCTGGAACACGAAGCGGTGCGCGTAGATCGTGGCGCCGCCGGTCGAGCGCGCGGCGGCATTCAGGCTGGCGTGGAGCGCGTCGGTGTCGCCACGCGCGGCGTGGTAGACGGCGACCGGCAGCGGCAGCCCGCGCGCCGTCTCGAACCCCATCTGACCGTAGAAGCGTGGGTTCATGTCGATCACCATCGACCGCTCGCCCTCGCGCAGGAACTCGACCTCGAACACCCCGAAGTGTCCCAGCGCGCGGCAGAGGTCGACCACCCGCGCGGCCAGCGACGCGTCGACCGGCGCCGCCTCGAACGCCAGCCCCAGCCCGACCGGCCGCGTCCGCTGGAACACTTTGATCGCGCCGCGCATGGCGGAGAGCGCGCCGCTGCGGTCGATGAACCCGGTCAGCGAATAGACCCCCTGCGCCGCCTGCGGCAGATAGCGCTGGATCATCGGCTGGCGAACGTCGCCGAAGAACGGCTCCAGCCCCGGGCGGTACGGGTGCTCGGCCAGGAAGCGCCGGTAGGCGGGGAGCAGATCGCTTGCCCGCTCGACGACGATCCCTTTGTTTTGCCGGAGCTGGCGAACCTGCGTCCGCACCTTCAGCAGCACCGGGAACGTGGCCTCACGCGCGATCCGCGGGATGTCCGCCTCGCCCTCGGGAAACCAGGTCGGGACGCCGTCCAGGCCGACCGCGCGGCAGGCCTCGAGCAGCTTCTTCTTGTCGAGGATGCCGACGATCGTCGCGATGGGCGGCTGGTAGAGGTGAAAGTGCGGTTCCAGCGCCGCCAGGTTCGCCGACAGCAGGAACGCCAGGTCGTCGCTGGAGGCGTAGAGGACGTGCGGCCGCTCGCGCCGCCCGAACGCCAGCAGCCACTCGAGCAGGCGATCTTTTTCCGCGACCGGCGGACAGGTCAGCCAGCGGGTCGCGTAGCGTGACCAGCGCGCCGGCGCCAGGAACTCCTGGCCGGCGACCGTTACGGGAATTCCCTGACGACCCAGCGCGCGGACCGCCGCCAGTGTTCCGCCGTAGGTCGGCATGAGGACCAAAAACGGGGTTCGACCCGGCGTCCAGGGCGGGGTGCGCAGATCCACGGCGGGCGCGGCTGAGCCGAACGAAGCATCCTCAAACGACAATGAGCGGGCGTCCACGGTCGTTCTCTTTAACGAGAGCGTGACCTAGGATTACCTCGCCGATGCGCGATCGGCCCCATTTTCAGTGTTCATGATAGTCGTCACGAGGTCGGGCCGGCGGGAAGTTCATGGAATATCGGAAATCCGCCTTCCGCGATCGGCCAGCGATTCGCGGGCGGTCAACTCGGCGGGCCTGGTTATTCGGTGCGTCTGCGTCGGTCCAGGCCGCCGCGAGATCGGTCAGCGCAGCGCCAGGACGACCTGGCCGGCGGTCACCAGGTTGCCGCGGTCGACCTTGATCGCCACCACCTCGCCGTCCTGAGGCGCCAGCAGCGGCGTCTCCATCTTCATCGTCTCGAGGATCACGAGCCGATCGCCGGCCGATACGCGGTCGCCCGGATTGGCCAGCACTTGCCAGACGCTGCCGGTGACGCTGGCGCGCACGGCGGTGGCGCCGCTCGGCAGGTCGTCGTCGCCGGGGGCCGGGGGCGGCGCGGCGCTCTCATCGGGGAGCGGCGGCAGCGCGGCCCAGCGCTCGCGCTCGGCGACGAAGGCGGCCTGCTGCGCCTCCTTGAACGACGCGATCGCGTCGCGGTTTTCATCCAGCAGCGCGCGGTAGGCGGCGAAGCGAAACGTGGTCGGTTCAATTTCCAGATGCGCGCGGCCGCGCGGGAAGGCTTCCCGAAAGGCCAGCAGGTCGGCGGGGGAGACCGGGTGGAACCGGATCTGATCGAAGAACCGCAGCAGCCAGGGGCGGCCGGCCTGGAACTCGGTCGTCTCGTGAAAGCGGTTCCACATCTGGCAGGTGCGGCCGACGAATTGATAACCGCCGGGTCCCTCCATGCCGTAGACGCAGAGGTAGGCGCCGCCGATCCCCACCGCGTTCTCCGGCGTCCAGGTGCGGGCCGGGTTGTACTTGGTCGTGACCAGGCGATGCCGCGGATCGACCGGCGTCGCCACCGGCGCGCCCAGGTAGACGTCACCAAGCCCCAGCACCAGGTAGCTGGCCGAGAAGACGATCCGTTTGACCTCGTCGATCGAAGCGAGGCCGTTGATTCGCCGGATGAACTCGATGTTGCTGGGGCACCAGGGCGCGTCCGGGCGCACGGAGGTCATGTACTTCTGGATCGCCAGCTGCGTGGCGGCGTCGTCCCAGGACAGCGGGAGATGGACGATGCGCGACGGCACCTCGATCTCGTCGGTGGGGGGCAGCCCGGCTTCGATCTCTTGCAGCAGGTCCAGGATCCGCTCGCGCGGCAGCGCGGCGTCGTCGTAGTGGATCTGCAGCGAGCGGATCCCGGGGGTCAGATCCAGAACGCCCGCCAGCCGGCGCTCGGCCACCGCCTCGGTCAGCGCGTGGACGCGAAAGCGGAGTGCCAGGTCGAGGACGGGCGGCCCGTACTCGACCAGCAGGTTGGCGTCGCCGTCCTGGCGAATCACGACCGCGGGGCGATCGGTGCGCGCCTCCTCGCGACGCAGGATCGCGGTGTCGCAGGCGGGCGCGGGCGCGCGGCGGATCTCCAGCGCCGCCGGCTGCAACATCCTTATGCTCTCCTCCTGACTGCGTTCCAGGGCGCGCGCCTCGGCGAGCGTGATGGCGCGGAACCGCACGCGGTCGCCGGCCTTGAGCTGGCCGATCTTCCACAGCTCGGCTGAAACGATGGTGGCGGGGCAGACGAATCCGCCCAGGCTGGGGCCGTCGGGGCCCAGGATGACCGGCATGTCGCCCGTGAAGTCGATCGTGCCGATCGCGTAGGCGTTGTCGTGGATGTTCGAGGGATGCAGGCCGGCTTCGCCGCCGTCCTGTCGCGCCCAGCGGGGCTTGGGACCGATGAGGCGCACCCCCGTGCGGCTCGAGTTGTAGTGGACGCGCCACTCGGCCGCGAACAGATCGGCGATGTCGTCGGGCTGGAAGAAGTCGGGCGCGCTGTGCGGCCCGTGCAGGACCTCGATCTCCCAGGCGTCGGTGATCGCAGGGACCAGCACGGCGGGCAGCGGCTGGGCGCGCGGGGCGTCGGGCGCGTCGCCCGAGCCGAGGTGCAAGACGTCGCCGGCGCGCAGCGCGCGGCCGCCGTGGCCGCCGAACTGGCCCAGCGTGAACGTGGCGCGGCTGTCGAGGTAGGTCGGGACGTCGAGCCCGCCGCGGATCGCCAGGTAGGCACGGCTGCCCGGCCCCTTCACCGGGCCGAGCCGCAGCTCGGCGCCGGCCGCGATCTCGATCGCCTGGTGGCGCGGGGCTGCCACGCCGTTGACCGTGGCCTGCATGTCGGCGCCGGTCAGCGCGATCGTGGCGGGCGCGTTGAAACGCACGGTCGGCCCCACCAGCGTGCATTCGAGCCCGGCGGCGGACGGCGCGTTCCCCACCAGCCGGTTCGCCAGGCGAAACGACAGCGCGTCCATCGGCCCGGACGGCGGCACGCCGACGTCCCAGTGGCCGAGGCGGCCGGGGAAGTCCTGGATGGTGGTCTGCGTCCCGCCCTCGATGACGTCGATCGTCTGCGCGGCGTAGGTAAAGCTGTCGAGCACGCCGGTGTGGACGGCGCCGCTGGTGAAGGCCGCGCCGTTCAGCACCGCGATCAGGTAGTCGCGGTTGGTCTCGACGCCGGCGATGCGGCAGCGGCCGAGCGCGTCGGCCAGGCGGATGCGCGCCTCCTCGCGCGTGGCGCCGCGCGCGATGATCTTGGCCAGCATGGGATCGTAGTAGGGCGTGACCTCCTGGCCGCGCTCGACCGCGGCCTCGACGCGCACGTCCGCAGGGAAGACCGCCTCGGTCAGGAGGCCGCAGCTTGGCTGGAACTGCTTGTGGGGATCTTCGGCGTAGAGGCGCGCCTCGATGGCCGCGCCGGCCACCGGCGGCTTGAGCTGCGCCAGCGACGGCAGGTCGCCGGCGGCCAGGCGCACCATCCACTCGACCAGGTCGACGCCGGTGACCTCCTCGGTCACGCCGTGCTCGACCTGGATGCGGGTGTTCACCTCCAGGAAGTAGAACGCGTTCTCCGAAACCTTCTCCGCGTCGACGAGAAACTCGACGGTGCCGGCGGAGCGATAGCCAGCGGCCTGGCCGAGACGGGTGGCCGCCGCCAGCATCGTGGCGCGCAGGTCGCCTGGCAGGTGCGGGGCCGGCGTCTCCTCCAGCACCTTCTGGTTGCGCCGCTGCAGCGAGCAGTCGCGCTCGCCCAGCGCCAGCACGCCGCCGCGTCCGTCGCCGAAGATCTGCACCTCGACGTGGCGCGCGCGGGTGACCAGCTTCTCGAGGAACAGGCCGGCGTTCTTGAAGTTGGCGCGCGCCAGCCGCTCGACCGCCTCGTAGCTACCGGCCAGCGCCTCGGGATCGGCGCAGCGGCGCATCCCGATCCCGCCGCCGCCGGCCGTGCTCTTCAGCATGACGGGGTAGCCGATCTCCTTCGCCGCCTTCAGCGCGGCGTCGACGTCGTCCAGCAGGCCGGTGCCCGGAAGCAGCGGCACGCCGCTGTCGACGGCCAGCGCGCGCGCCGTGTGCTTGAGGCCGAAGGCGCGCATCTGGTCCGGGGTGGGGCCGATGAAGGCCACGCCGGCTGCCTCGCAGGCCGCCGCGAACTCGGCGTTCTCGGCCAGGAAGCCGTACCCGGGGTGGATCGCCTGCGCGCCGCGCGTCTGCGCGGCCTCGATGATCCGATCGCCGCGTAGATAGCTCTCGGCGGGCGCCGCGCCGCCCAGGTGGACCGCCTCGTCGGCGGACAGCACGTGCGGCTCGGTGGCATCGGCGTCGGAGTAGACGGCCACGGTGCCGATCCCCATCCGGCGCAGGGTTCGCATGATGCGCAGCGCGATCGCGCCGCGGTTGGCGATCAGGACTTTCTTGAACACGGCAGCTCCGGGGGACAGGCGGTTGTCAGTCGCGGTTCCAGACCAGCAGGCGAACGGGCGTGGGGTTGTAGGCGTTGCAAGGGTTGTTGAGCTGCGGGCAGTTCGAGATCAGCGCCAGCACGTCGGTCGCCGCGCGCATCTCGACGTAGCGGCCGGGGCCGGAGACGCCGTCGGCGAACGTCAGCGCCCCCGCCGGCGTGACCGGCACGTTCATGAAGAAGTTGATGTTGGGCGGCAGATCGCGCTTGGTCAGGCCGTGGCCGTACCGGGCCAGCGCCAGCACGAAGCTGTCGCGACAGTTGTGCATGTGCTTCTTCTCCAACGCGTAGCGGACCTGGTTGCTCTCCGCCGAGCAGGCGCCGCCCAGCGTGTCGTGGCGCCCGCAGGTGTCGGCGACGATCTCCAGCAGCGGCCGCCCTTCGCTGGACATCAGCGTCGTCCCCGTCGTCAGGTAGATGTTCCCCTGGGCGCGGATCGTCTCCATGGCGCTGTAGCGTTCGTCGAAGTCGCGGCTGTTGAAGAACAGCGTGTCGGCCGCCTGGTTCCCCTCCAGGTCGACGATCCGGAACGTCTCCCCGGCGGCGATCTCGTGCGTCCACCCTTCGCCGGCCGACAGCACCAGGTCCAGGCGCGCCTGGGCGGGATCGCGCGGGCTCTCCTTCCGGGCCGTCATGGCGTCTCCCCCGTCGGGTCTCCCAGCTGGGGCAGGTACTGCGCGGTCAGCGTGAAGCCACGCCCGTTCTCGGGCCGCGACAGGCGGCAGGGATCGTCGGCCGGCGCCGGCGGTCCCGAGCGCGCGCTGAGCGCCACCGGACCGGGACGGTAGCGGGTCGACGGATCGAGCGGGTGCGGCGTGTTCGAGAGGACCACCAGCGTGTCCATCTCGAACCGCAGCTCGACGAACCCACCGGGGCGGCTGGCGCCCGGGATCCAGCGCAGGGCACCCGCGTCGTCGACCTCCACGCGCGCGAAGAAGCTCACGTTGGCGACCAGATCGCGCTTGCCCAGGCCGTGCTTCCCCAGCTCGACCAGGAAGTTGTCGCGGCCGTTGCGGTGGAATTCGTTGCGCAGCTCCTGGTAGCGGCCCGCGCCGAAGCGCGCGGTGTCGAGCGCCCGCGTGCCGTGCCCGACCAGCGTGTCGTGCCAGCCGCAGGTGTCCTCGACGATCGAGCAGAGCACGCGGCCCATGTCCGAGTAGAGCACGCGCCCCTTGGTCAGGAACGCGGTGTACTGCGCCTTCAGGGTGTCGGGCATGTTGTAGCGCTCGAGGAGGTCGCGCGCGTTGAAGAACATCGCGGCCACGCAGGCCGTCCCTTCCAGATCCGTCAGGCGCAGCACCTGATTGCGCCGCATGCGCCGCGACCAGGCCTGGCCGGGGCGAAGACCCTCTTCGAACACCGATCCGTTGGCGGTCATTCGACGTCGTCTCCCACTTCGGTCATGCGGATGAGCGGCAGCGTCTCCAGCGGCACGTCGACAGGCGGGTGGATCAGCTCCTCCAGGTGCCGCTTGGCCTCGATGAAGGTCGGCGTCAGGAACTGCTTCGGCGAGCGCGGGCGGGGCACCGGAACCTCCATCAGCTCGCGGACGCGCCCCGGGTGCGCGTCCAGCACCAGGACGCGGTCCGCCAGGTAGATCGCCTCGTCGAGATCGTGGGTGATGAACACGATGGTGATGTCGACCTCCTTCCAGATCTGCAGCAGATAGGCCTGCATCTGCGCGCGCGTCTGCGCGTCGAGCGCGCCGAACGGTTCGTCCATCAGCAGGATGCGCGGCCGGTTGGCCAGCGCGCGGGCGATCGCCACCCGCTGCTTCATCCCGCCCGAGAGTTGATGTGGGTAGGCCGATTCGAAGCGCGTCAGGCCGACCAGCTCCAGCCAGCGCCGCGCCTCCAGCTCGGCCTCGGCCTCGGACCACCCCTTCGAGACCTGCATCCCGAACATGACGTTCTTCTTCACCGTCAGCCAGGGGAACAGCGTGTAGCCCTGGAAGACCATCCCGCGGTCGGAGCCCGGCCCCTGCACCGGCTTGCCGCCGACCAGCAGCTCGCCCGAGGTGGTCGACTCCAGCCCGGCGATGACCCGCGCCAGCGTCGACTTGCCGCAGCCCGAAGGGCCGATCACGCACAAGAACTCGCGCCGGTAGGCGCGGAAGGTGATGTTGTCCAGCGCGATGACCTTGCCGCCCTCCGCCGTGTCGAAGCTCTTGCAGAGCTTGTAGACATCCAGCGTGATGGGGCGCTTCTTCATCTTGGCGAAGCGCTCGGCGACCTCGGGCGCCATCATCATATCCGGGCCACCTTCTTCTCGGCCGCCGCGGGCAACGGCGCGGCGACGGCCGAGCGCCGCCGCGCCCAGGCCAACAGCGACGAGAGCCAGCCGCGGCGCGCGCCGCGGAGCCAGGGGAAGATCTGCCGCCCCAGCGAGGCGAGGATCAGATCGGTCGTCAGGCCGATGATCCCGATCAAGATGATCGACGCGTAGACGCGCGGGTAGGCGCGGTACTTGGCCTGCTGGTTGATGAAGTAGGTGATGCCGGAGCTGACGCCGATCAGCTCGGCGACGATCAGGTAGGTCCAGGCCCACCCGAGCAGCACCCGCATATCGGTGTAGATCTCGGTGATGACGCCCGGGACCACCACCCGCGTCAGCAGCTGGCGCGGCGGCGTCCCCAGCGTCTGCGCCGCCTCCAGCAGCGCGGGATCGATCCGGCGCGTGGTGTTGGCGATGACCAGGACCTGCTGGAAGAACGTGCCGATGAAGATGATGGCGACCTTGGGCGCGTCCTCGATCCCCAGCACGGCCACCGCCAGCGCGCCGAACGCCGGCGCCGGCAGGTAGCGGAAGAACTCGATGAACGGCTCGGTCAGCCGCGCGAACGGCGGCAGCGCGCCGCACAGGATCCCCAGCGGCACCCCGATCAGCGACGAGAACAGGAAGCCCCAGAAGATGACCATGATGCTGTGACCCAGGCTCTGGTACAGCCACGGCTCGTCGGGGCGGGCGGGCGGCGTCGTGAAGCCGGTGACCAGCGCGCGCGCCACCTCGTGCGGCGCCGGGAGAAACACCGGGTTGGCGGGGACGCCGCTGGCCGGGTGGCCGTGGCGGGCCAGGATGTCCGCGTTGTCGCGATCCAGGTCGCTGCGCGGCGCCAGCTCACCGACCACGGCCCAGTCGACCTCGCCCGGGTCGGTGATCTTGACCATCGGGTGCCAGATGAACGGCACGTAGCTGACGATCGACCACGCCGCCAGCGGCAACAGAAACGAGAGGACCCAGAGCCGCCGCGACTGCCTGGGCGAGAGCGCCGCCAAAGGACGAAACCAGGACACGGCTTCGCGCATGGGATCCTCCGGGGTGTCACATGGTGGGCAGACCGACCGGCGCGCGACCTACTTGCCCGCGAGCGGCTTGACGAGCGCCTCTTTGGCCAGCGAGCCGTCGATGTACGCGGCGACGTCCTGTGGCTTGGCGTAGACCTTGTTGGCGACGTTGAAGGCGTCCGCGACCTTGCCGCTGCCCAGCAGCGAATCCAGCTTGTCGGTCGGCTTGAAGCGCGTGAGCGCGTCCTCCGGCTTCAAGAAGTGGGTGCCGGGCATGTAGGTCGCGTACTCGGCGGGCGGAACGCCGGCCCGGGCGGCCATGATCTTGACCGCCTCGTCCTTGTTCGCCGGATCCATCACGAAGAGAGCGATCTTGTTCCACACCTTGATGAAGTTGACCCAGTCGGCGCGGCGATCCGACACGCTCTTCGGGCTCACACACACGAGGTCGTAGATGAGGCCGGGGACGTTCTTGCTGGTGAAGATGGCCTTCGATCCTGCCGAGGCCTTCAAGGCCTGACCGGCGTTCGGCTGCCAGGCGCCGATGGCGTCGACGTCGCCCGTCCCCAGCGACTGCGCCGTCTGATGGGTCGGGATGTTGATCAGCTTCACGTCCGATTCCTTCATCCCGTTCTTGGCCAGGGCCTGATCCAACATCAAGTGCTCGACCAGGCCCACCTCCAGGCCGATCTTCTTCCCCTTCAGGCCCTTCACGTCCTTGATGCCGCGCTTGGCGACGATCATGTCGTTGCCGGCGCTGTAGTCGGTCACCAGGATGGCCAGGCTGCGCGGCCCGGGCGCCCCGGTCACCAGCGCGTCGCCCATCGTCATCATCACCGCGTCGACCTTGCCGGCGGCGAAGGCGTCCATCGATGGCGCGTACTCGAACCAGTCGAACTTGACGTCGACGCCGGCGGCCTTGAACCAGCCTTTCTCGATCCCGATCTGGAAGGCGGTCCATCCCGGCCAGTCGCTGAACGCCACCCGGAGCGGGCCTTTGCCCGTCTTGGGCGGCGGGTCGGCGGCGTGCGCGGCCGCGGCGCCGAGGGTAAGAGCCAGAAGCGAAAGGGCAAAGAGACGAACCGTTTTCTTCATCACGGTCCACTTTGCCGCGCGCGTATGTCGGCCAGATTTCGCGCCTGGTTGAACCTGGTTAACTTTGGTGCGCGCGGGTGCACGCGGATGTTTTCGATCTCAGAGCCGCGGATGGTCGGTGCTTTGGGCCGGCGGCGCCGGCGTCAGGCGCGCCATCCCCGCGCTCTGTACGACGATCGCGCCGGGCGTGGCCTGTGCCGCGCCGAACTGCCGCAGCCGATCGATCAAATGCGCGGTGCTCTTCGGCATCGGAACCCGCGCGCGCGTGATGTTGAAGATCAACTCCTTGCCGGCGGCCAAGAGCCGCAGCCCGTGCGCCGCCTGCTCGCGCTCCTCGACCGATGACCGCTGCGGCAGCTGTGGCTCGAACGCGGAGACGCGCTCACCCGCGGTCACGAACTCGGCCCACACGTCGAAGATCTCCGGGTCGGTGTGCAACGTCTCGCACTTGATCTTGGCCACCCGCGCCAGGTCGGTCAGCAGCGGCCGGACCGCGGGGAACATCTTCCCGGTCTCGAACGCCGCCGACATCTCCGCCGTCAGGCGATCGATGTCGCGCATCGTCTGCCCGATCTTGATGTACCGGCTCTTGTAGAACTCCTCGATCGGGAAGACGAATGCCTTGAACGGCTCGCCCCACAGCTCGTCGATACCCTCCTCGCCGCTGCAGTGCAGGACCATCTTCCCCAGCGCCAGCGCCTCCTGCAGGTATTCGCCGCACTGGCGCATGAGCGCGTTGTCGACATTGATCTCGATCCCCAGCCCCTGCAGCTCCACCGCCTTGGTGAAGACGGCGGTGGCGCGGTTGAACAGCGCGCCCGCCAGCATCGCGCCCTTCACGCGCTTCTTCCCGGCGTCGGTCTCCGCGTCGAAGGCGCGTCGCGCTTCGTCCAGGCGCACGCCTGGGATGTTCAGCCCGTGCTCGACGTGGTTGAACAACCGCCGCGTCAGCGCCTCGATCAGCTGCTTCTTCGCGGTCAACGTGTCCGCCGGCGCGTCGTACACCTTGATCCAATATCCTCCGTAATACGCCCGCCACTGGCCGTCGACGGCACGCTTCGACCCTTCAACCGTCTCCTCGCTCGCCATCAAGACCAATCGTACGCCCCTCGCGAACGAACGGAGCAGGCTACGCCAAGAATTTCCGAGGCTTTGACGATCTCGAAACTTCTGGCCGGGTGGTTGCCAGGACGCTACGAATCGCGCTGAAACGCGAACTGATTGTTTCCCCACCCCGTCGCCGTATACAGCTTCAACAACGAAAAGCCGCGCGCCCGAAAGAAGTCGAAGATCGTCTCCGCCCGCGCCGGCTGATACGGATAACCCCCCAACCAGTCGAGCCAGTCGACCGCCCTCGACATCCCCCGATGCGACTTGCGGTACTCCCGATAACGCGTCATCGGGCTGCGCAGCCGCACCAGATCGACCAGCAGGTTGCCGAAGAAGAACATCGGAACGAACGCCCCGATCACCGCCGCCCGCCCCAGCCCGCTCTTCACATACACGCGCTTGACGCTGGTCCAGGCCGCCGTCACCGGGCCGAGGTCGTTGTAGATCGCGATCCACAACCGGCCACCCGGGCGGACCAGGCGCGCGGCGTTGTCCAGCGCGGTGTCGAGATCGCCGGTGTGGTGCAGGACGCCCCACGAGTAGACCAGATCGAACTGCCCGAGCCCGTCGATGAAGGCCCGGTCGAGGACCGAGCCGCGCTCGATCGTCCACTCGGGGTCGTTCGGGAAGAAGCGCCCGCGCAGCTGCTCGGCGCAGCGGACGGAGTTCGGATCGAAGTCGAACGAGTGCACCGTGGCGCCCAGGCGGCGCGCCGCCAGGCTGAACAGCCCGCTGCCGCAGCCGACGTCGATGAAGCGGCGGCCGGAGATGTCGCCCAGCCAGTTGCGCAGCGACGTCTCTGCCTCGGCGATCGCGGCGTCGTCCAGGCCGCGCAGGTAGCGGCTCCAGTTCTTGCCGAAGGCGAACCGGCTCTCCGATTCGGCCTGCTGCGCGGGTTGGATCGGTTTGGTGGCGGGGTCTTCCAGCGCGGTGCTCATGCGGGGGGCCGAGCCGCGCAAGATAAAACGATTGGGCGCCAAAGGGAATGGCGCGCGATCGCGCGCCGCGAGATCAGGGCTTGGCTTTGGCCGGCGCCGCCGCGCCGCCCGCGTAGAACAGGTAGTCGGCGCTGTAGGGGGCCCGCACCTCCGCGCCGGCCTTGCCGGCGTCGCAGCCGGTGGCGGGCGCCTTGCCACCCTTGGTCTGGAGCCGCTGAATGAACGTCGTCTGGTTGAGCTGGCCGGTCCCCGACGAGGACTTCGCCCGCAGCAGCAGCCAGGGGACCGCGTCCGGCGTGGGCGCGTCGGCCTGGGCCAGCTTCTCGCCGACCACCGCGCTGCCGTCCTTCGCGGTCCAGGTCGGGCCGGCGGTGTGCGTCCCGGCCGGCGCGCCGGCGGGGTCGAACAGCGTCGCGTCGGGGCGCTTCAGCGTCCAGGCGAACTGTCCGGCCGCGGCCGCCGCGCAGCCGTAGACCTGGGCGCCGGTGGCGTGGAACCGCGCGATCAGCTTGGCGCCCGCCGGAACGCGCAGCGGAACCGGCACCGCGGGACCCGCCGCGCGCGCGGCGGCCCCGACGCCGAGGAGAGCGATCGCCAGACCCGCGTACGAGAGGTTCGAGCTCGACATGCGGCCGAGCATCGCAGATCGATCGGCGGCCGCAAAGTCGGCGACGTGACCGCTAGGCCGGGGCGCGCGTCGCGCCGGCCGCGACCATCACGATCCCGCCCACGATCAGCGCGCCGCCCAGCAGGCCCAGCGGGCGCAGCGGCTCGGCCAGCAGCCAGGCCGCCAGCAACGGCGTCGCCACCTGCTGCATCTGCAGCCCGATGGCGCCCAGCGCCGCGTCGACGTGGCCCAGACCCCAGCTGTTCAACCACCAACCGGCGAGCTGCACGATCAACCCCAGCCCCGCCAGCGACAGCCAGGCTCGCCGATCGTAGCCCGCGAACGGGTGCCGGGCGGCGATCGCGAACACGGCGAAGCAGACCAAGCACGTCAGGCTCATCCAGAGCAGCGCTTCCGGCGCCCGGATCGAGCGCCGGCTGCGGCTGAACGCCAGCGTGAACGCGGCGTAGCAGAAGCTGGCGAGCACGGCCAGCGCCTCGCCCGATCCGTCGCCCACGCGGGCGCCACGCGCCAGCGCCAGCACCAGCGCGCCCGCCAGGCCCGTCGCCTGGCCCAGCCAGCCGAGCGCGCGGTAGCGCCGGCCCAGGATCAGCGCCGAGTACAGCGCCACCCAGATCGGCGACAGACCGCCGACCAGCAGGGTGGCGTTCGCCGCCGTCGTTCGTCCCATCGCCGCGTGCCAGAGCGCGAGATCGAGCGAGAACATCACGCTGCCCGCGATCGCCCAGCGCCGGCCGGCGGCGTCGCCGGTGCCGCCCGTCCGCCGTGCGAGCCCCAGCACGAACGGCAGCGCGAACGCCATGCGGTAGAAGCCGACCGTCAGGATCGTGGCGCCGCCGGCCACCGCCCACTTGACGAAGATCGCGGACAGCCCGACGAGCGACGCACCCGCGAGCACGGCGGCCAGGCCGCGTCCGCGGAGGTTGGTTGAGCTCACGGGCGCGCAGACTGTCACGTCCGCAGCCGGCGGGAAACCGTCGCGCGAGGGTGGTACGCTTTGCCTGAAATGGTTCCCGACGACGACTCGCCCGAACCGTTCGACGACGAGCCGACCCATCTGGACGAGATGGACCCGCTGGCGCCGTCCGATCGCCAGACGCGCAGCTACAAGAGCGTGGAGTTCCTGGCGGGTCGCGAGGCGGGTTTCAAAGAGGGGGTCGACGCCGCGGTGGCGGCGCTGCGCGTCGAGTTGATCCGCGCGCGTTGCACCGAAGACGAGATCAAACACATCGTCGCGCGCGTTCGCGCGGGTGCCACGCACGGCTGATCGCGCGCGGCACAAAGGTTGAGCCAGCGTCCCGAAGCCCTTCCGTGGCACCCCTGGGTGCTTAGGTTTCTTCCCTACAGATGGAGGGAAAAATGAAAACGATTCGGGGTTTGGTGGTTGCGACGTTGTTGGCGATCTGGTGCTTCCCGGCGGTGAGCTCGGCGAAGTCACTCTCGGCGGCCGATCCGGCGCCACTTCCGGGGCTGGTCACGTCGACCAGCGGCAAGACGGAAGCTGGAACGACGGCGGCGGCCGCGACGACGGCGTCCGAGGCGTCGGACCTCGCGACGCGCGAACAGCAGTCGCGTAATCTGCAGGACTTCAAGGGCGGCTACGCGGTCATCTACGTCGGCAGCGGCGTCGTCCTGGTCCTGGTGATCGTGCTTCTCATCCTGCTCATCTGAGGGGGGCGTGTGCGCGCGAGGCTCCTCGGGCTTCTGCTCCTCGGCGTAACGGCCTTCGGCTGTTACGCCGGGAGCGCGCAGGACGTCTCGCCGCGGCGGGCGGCCGCCATCGCGCAGGACGCGTCGTGGAGGTTCGTGGGCGACGTGCCCTTCGTTCGGCAGCAGTCCGACGCGGACTGCGGCCCGGCGGCGCTGGCGATGGTGCTGGCGCACTTCGGCGTGCAGACGTCGCTGGCCGAGATGACCGCGCTCGCGCCGCCCGACCGCGAAGGCGTGCGGGCGGGTGCGCTCCGCGACACCGCCCGCGCCAAGGGGCTGCAGGCGTTCGTCGTGCCGGGCACGTTCCTCGATCTCATCGACCAGCTCGATCGCGGGCGGCCGGTGCTGGTCGGCCTGGCCAAGCCGCTCACCGGCGGCCGCGCCGTCGCGCACTACGAGGTGGTGGTGGCGATCGATCGCAAGGACCAGCGCATCCTGACCATGGACCCGGGGCGCGGGCTGCGTGAGAACAGCCTGGAAGGATTCGCGCGCGAGTGGGTCCCGACCGGTCAGGTCGCGATCATCGTGTTCCGCGCCCAGCCGGCCGGTGATACAGCTGGCGCAGCTCGTCCTTCGCCCGGATGAGGATCTTCTTCTCCGCGGCCGGCAGGTTTCGTCCGGCCCGGTTCAAGTAGAACGTCAGCATCGACATCGCGGATTGATACGGCGACGACTTGCGGCGCGTGCTGTGCTCGGCGGAGCGCTTGAGCGACCGAGCCACCGCGCGCGGGCTCTTCTGCTTGAAGACCCGCCGCTCGAGGTCCAGGGCGTCGCTGGTCTCGGTGACGTGCTGCGACCAGCGCCGCGGCGCGCGCTTGCTGGAGGCCGACTTCACTTGCGCTTTTCCGGCGCGGGCGAGCACTCGCCCGGATCGCGCAACGGATCGTCGGCCTGCGGCCAGCGAACCGTCTTCTCCTGCTCTTCCCACTCCAGCCGGCGCGTCGCCCGACGCGCCATCTCGTCCGGCGACAGGATCTCCGGTTCGCGCGTGGCGTGCTCGGGCACGGTGTCGTCATTTGGTTTCATGGCCATAGGTGCAAAGGTGGCCATCGGCGTCCGGCCGTCCAGCAGCGCGGCTGCTCAGCCCGTGCGCGCGCCCGCGCCGCCCAGCACCTCGGTGTCGTCGCAGGTGATGAGGCTGGCCGGCAGCATCTCGCGCAGCCGCGGCCACAGGCGTGCGATCGACTCGGGCGTGTCGATCCATTCGATGATCACCGGCAGCCGCTCGACCACGTCGCCCAGGTTGGCGGTGTGCACCACGCGTGAGCCGCCGAATCCTTCGATGCCGTGCAGCACGGTCGCACCGCTGGCGCGCTCGCGGCGCAGCAACTCCAGCACGGCCAGGTGCGCGGGTCGGTGCCCGACCTTATCGTTCTCGCTCACGTACATCCGGAGCCGCTTGGCCTTCGCGAGGGGCTGCATGTTTCCCTCGTCTTCAATATAGGGATCCGCAGCCAGCTGGGATATACGGGGAGCATGTCGACCCCAACCACAGGCACCGATGCGCGCGAGGCTCTGGCGCGGCTGAAGGCGGGCAACACCCGCTACGTCCAGGGCGTCCGCAGCGTCGAGTCGATGTTGAGCCACAGCCACCGCGACGATCAGGCGCCGCAGAAGCCGTTCGCCATCGTGCTCGGCTGCTCGGATTCGCGCGCCCCGGCCGAGATCATTTTCGATCAGGGCCTGGGCGATCTGTTCGTCATCCGCGTCGCCGGAAACATCGTCGCCCCGTCGCAGATCGGCAGCGTCGAGTTCGCGGCCGAGGCGTTTGGGACACGGCTGGTGGTCGTGATGGGCCACACCCGCTGCGGCGCGATCAGCGCCACCATCTCGGCGATCGGCAGCCCGCCCGGCACCACCTCGCGCAACATCATGTCGATCGTCAACCGCGTCCGCCCGAACATCGAGAGCTTGATGGCCACCGACCTGGCGCGCGATCCGGTCCGCCTCCAGCGCGAGGCGATGCGGGCCAACGTGCGCGCCTCCGTCAATCAGCTGCGCCACGGTTCCGAGGTGCTCGAGCGGCTGGCCGAGACCGGCGGGCTGGCGGTCGTCGGCGCCGAGCTGGATCTCGCCACCGGCGAGGTGCTGTTCTTCGACGATCTCGGCTGACCTCGCGGAGATCCACGCGAGGCGCCGCTTTTCGCGCGCGAGCCGCGCGTATTGACAGCCTGATCCGTCGGCTTACGTTTTGCGCTGATGACTGGACGAATCTCGACAGCGCAAGCGCGTCAGGGGTTGGCAAACGTCGTTCGTCGTTCGGCGCGCGGCGAACGGATCAAAGTCACCCGCTACGGAAAGACCCTGGCGATATTGATCTCCAAGCGCGATCTGCAGGCTCTGGAGGACTGCGAGAAGGGCCAGGGGTCGGCGCGCTCCAGCCGGCGGCCGAGCCGCCGCAAGTAAGTGTTGTTACGCCGCCGGCCGGGGCGGCCGCGCCAGGAGCCGCGCCAACTCATCGAGCTCGGGCGGCTTCACCAGGTGCGCTTCGAATCCCGCCAGCTGCGACCGCGCGTGATCCGCGGCGAAGCCCAGCCCGCTGAGCGCGATCAAGCGGACCTGACCGGGACCCAGGCGTGCGCGCACGCGGGCCGCGACTTCACACCCGTCGATGCCGGGCAGGTGAATGTCGATCAGCGCGACGTCGGGGCGCTGGCGGACGATCAGCTCGACGCCGCTCTCACCGTCGCGGGCCGTGAGCACCTCGTGTCCGAGCGATTCGAGCAGCTCTCTCGTGGTCTCCCGAACGTCCTCGTCGTCTTCGACCAGCACGATGGACGAGGGGCGAACTTCCGAGGCCTGGGGCGGCATGCGCGCCGACGACCATGCCCGGCCGCGCCCGATCTGACAATTGTTGTACAAGACCTGTTTTTCGAGCGCTTTACCTGAAGCGGAACGGACGCTCGACGCGTACGGAGCCGTCGCGCGGACGGGCGAACGACCAGACGTTCATCTGCTTCTTCACGCAATCCATGACGCGTACGTCGGCGGGCGCTGCCGCCACCACCCCGGTCTCGGCGACCTGGCCGCTCGGCAAGATGGTCCAGCGCAGCACCAGTCGGCTGGCGCGCAGGCCCGCGCGCACGACGTGCGCCCGCCGCGCGACCTCGCCCGGGCAGCTGTTCAAGAGCGCGAAGCGCGCGTGGATCTCGCGCGAGAGGGCGGTCCGATCGATCACGCCGGCCACGGACGGCGCGCTCGGGTGCTCCGTCTCGTCGACGGCGGCGACCGGCGTCTCACGCGGCGCCGGCCGGTTGGCGCGCGTCTGCTCGATGCGCAGTCCGGTCCCCGCGACGTTGCTCCCGGCCACGCGCCCCGTCTCATACAGCGAAGGGCCGCTCTGCCCGGGCGGCGCCGCGGCCTGGGTTCCCACGGGGCCCTCGGAGAGCACGGCCATCAACAGCCACACGAACGACGAAATTTGCATTGGACAACCTCCCCGCGTTCGGCCCCCGCACTGGCGCCGAACGAACGACGAGGAGGTGTGTGGCCCGGGCGGGCGACTTTCATCGACCCGGGCCGGGATCGGACGGAACCGGGTCCGGCCCCTATGGCGCCGGCGGCGCGGCGCCCGGCAGGCGGCGGGCGTAAAGCCGCACCCCGCCTCTGAGAATCGGGACCGGCGGATGGAAGAGGCTGCTGGCCTCCGGCGGCAGGTCGGGATGGCAGGCCGGATTCACGGCCAGGAAACCGGCGTCACGGATGGCGGCGGCCAAATCGCCCACGGCTTCCGGCGCCGGCGCGGATCCTTCCGGCTGCCCGTTGGCCAGCGCGCGCAGGTGATAGACGCCGTCCGGGATGGGATTGCCGCACATCAACACCAGGACGCGATCGTTGAATGGGATGTCCGGCACGGTCGCGGGAATCCGGCCCATGCCGAAGCGCCCCAGATGGCGCTGCCCGATCGCGTAGTTGAGCGCGTACCCGTAGAACGCGAGATCGCTGGCCAGTGAGTTCCAGCCGGATGCCTCGGAGTGCTCCCAGACCACGTGCGTGACGCCGAGCTTGGAGACCTCGCGCTGGATGGCGGCGGGCGAGCCCAGCCAGCCATAGCTCAATCGTCCCTGCCACTGGTCGTCGACGACGCGCGCGTTGAAGCCCAGCTGGGTCTGCCGCTCGTGCACCAGCAGGACGGCGCCCTTCGGCAGGGCCGCTCCGACCAGCCCTTCGTCGCCGAACACGCGCAACCGGTTGGGGGTGTTCAAGAAGCCCGAGGCGATGAAGCCCGCCACGGCGCGGATCTGGGAGTCGCCGATCAGATTTTGGGCCGGGAAGAACGGCACGTCGCTCCCCCAGGCGATCTGGGCGGCCACCAGCGCGACGACGGCCAGCCGTACGCGAAGGGCGCGCTGCTGCCACACCAGCGCCATCGCCGCCGCGGTGCAGGCCACCATGCAGGGGAGCCACGCCTGGATGTAGCGATCGCGATGGTTGACCACGTACCACACGACGATGGCCGCCATGCAGCCCAGGTAGCCCACCCACAGTCGGACATGCGTCCGCACGAACAGCAGGCAGGGCAAGAAGAGCGTGAACAGCGAGCCGAAGATCGGCACGTCGTGGTGGAATTCAGGCCAGTCGTTCGGCACGAACGAGAAGGTGAAGGTCGCGCCGAGCGCGTCCAGGAGTCCGCGCGCGCCGGGCGCGGCAACCGCCGAGAAACCGGTGAAGAGGGCGAAGCTGGCCGGCGATTCCGGCGACCAGGGGTGGACGTGCAGATGCTGGTACAGCACCGGAAACAGCGGATCGCCGTACCAGAGCCAGTTCTTCAGCCAATGCTGGCCGCTGAGGGCGAGGGTGGTGACGACGCCCAGCAGCCCCGGAACCAAGATGGGCCGCGGGTCGCGACGCTCCCGGAGGCGTGAGAGCGCCAGCCAGCCGCCGCGCGCGACGGCCAGCAGCGCGGGAAAGATCGCCATGCTCCAGGCCGAATACTTGGAGGCCAGCACGGCCGCCAGGAAGGCGCCAAACAGGATCGCCTCGCTGCGGTTCCAGGATCGCCAGAGACGGATGAGGCTCAGCGCGAGCGGGATGCAGAACAGCGCGGCGAAGTGATCGGCTTCGCCCGACAGGTTGCCGTCGAAGAGCAGGATCGCCGGAAACAGGAAGAACACGGCCCAGGACTCCGAGGCACGGACGCCCGGCGCGAGCGCCCTGACCATCGCCGGGATGCTGAACACGGTCCCCAGGAAGACGACCATCTCCATGTGCGCGCAGAGCTCGAGGCGGTCGAACTGGATGCTGTGCGGAAGCAGGAAGGCCCAGGCGTAGGCGAAGCTGGCCGCATGCGGGTAGCCGTCCAGCCACCAACCGACCGGCGACGGCCGGATCGCGCCCTCCAGCGCGGCGTTCTGCGCCAGCGGCAGGTGGTACCAGCGCGCGTCCCAGTGGAACCCGTCCGGCAAGAGGATCTGAAAGTAGACCAGTCCGATTCCGGCCAGGCCGAACAGCCAGATCGCCAGCTGCCAGAACGTCCGCGGGGGTTGGGCGGCCCGCAGCGCCGGCCAGATGCGCGCCAGCCGCCGGGCGCCCGCGCCGAGGAACGCGACGGGCAACAACACGAACGTCACCGTTCCCAGCAGATGCGCGAGCCCAAGCAAGAAGACGGCGGTCTCGAAGGCAAACACGCCCAGCGGGAACGCCAGCACCGCCTCCGGCTGGTCGGGGTCTCGTTCGATCCCCAGTCGTTCGAGCAAGAAGTACCCGAAGGACAAGCAGCTGATCCCCCAGAACAGGGCCAGCGCGGCCACCCACAGGTAGCGCCAGATCAGCCACTGGTTGAACGCGTAGTGGCTGCTGACGACCCCCAGAAACAGCGCCAGCCCGCCCAGCAGGACCGCAGACAGCAGGGAAGCCCGCTTCATCGGGAGTCGAATATCACACAGTTGGCCGCGCCGAGGTCTGACCAGACGGTCAGGGGGACGGCGTGGCCGCCAGGTCGCGGTTGAACAGCTCGACCGCCGCGACGATCCGCCACTCCGGCGCGCCGAAGGCGTCGTTGAGGCCGCCGCCCGCGCCCAGCTTCACGCGCACCTGCCGCCCGCCGGGCGCGGTCCCTTCCAGCCGCGCGCCGAGCAGCGCCTCCAGCGCCGTCCCGCTCGCGCTGAAGAACGACCGAAACGCCGTGGCGCCGAAGATCTCTGGACCCACGATCAGCGCCTGCCCCGGCCAGGGCGAGAAGCGCGCGCCCGCCGCGGCGCCGAACAGCAGCTCGCTCCCTCGCGGGGTATCGGGGATGGGCCGCATGTCGAGCGGCCGGATGTGGACACCGAGCTGTGCCGCGTACGTGAAGCGGCCAACGTCGCCGGCGGCCAGCGCGCGCAGCATGGCGCGGAACGTGTCGTCGGTCGTGTACTCGCCGCGCGTGCCGTTGGGAACGATCAGCTGCGCGCCGGCGCCCAGGCGAAACCGGCCGTCTGGCGCCCCCCAGAGCCGGACGTCGGTCCCGAGGCGCCCGTCCGTCAGCGCATCGGGGTGCGAGCCGAGCGTGATCTGCGGCGCCGTGAACTGGTACCCGTCCACGACGCCGTCCTGGCCGCGCGCGACCAGCGGCGCGTCGAAGTTGAGATAGAAGCGCCAGCGCCGGTGCGTGACCGCCACGCCGAAGTCGGCGAAGGCCGCGTTCGAGACGACGTTCAGCTGCTGGCCGGCGCCTGCCACCTGGAACGGATCGTGCGCGTAGTCGAGCGTCAACCCCATCACGCCGCCCAGCTGCCCCTGCATGTCGAGGTCGTCCATCACCATCCAGCCGGCACCCGGCGCCGACGGATAGAAGCGCTCGACCGAGAACCCCGGCGCCGCCTGTTGTGCCGACGCGCGCGGCGTCACGGCGCTCACCAGCGCCAGCGCCGCCAGACCGGCCAGGCGGCTAGAACTCGACATGGACCCTTGCGCCAAAGATGTGGACCGGGCCGCGCGCCGTGTTGTAGCCGGGGTTCCAGAGGAGCTGGTAGTCGCCCGAGAGCCAGATCGCGCGCACCAGGTTGTAGCTGTAGAAGCCCTCGACGATCCCTTCGGCGCCCTGCTGCAGGAACCCGTCGCCGACGAACCCGTCGACGCCGCCCATCGCCAGGTAGCGTGCGTGGGCGGCGGAGATCCAGCTCATGCCGAACCCGACGCCGGTCACGTCGAACGGGCGGTTCCACGATCCGCCCTTGGCGACCGCGCCGACCGCCAGCGAGCGATCGGCGGAGTTGAACGCGTCGACCTCGCTCTGTCCGTCGGAGTACATGCCGCGGAAGAAGAGGCCGATGTCGGGCGTCAGGTACTGCTCGAGGTCGAGGCCGATCCCCAGCTTGACGTTCGGCTTGCGCACGCAGACCAGATCCGGCGCGGTGCTGTTCGTCGAGCCGTAGTTGTAGGGAACCGTCGGTTCGCAGACCGCAGCGTTGTTGGCGACAGGATTGGCCTGGAAGGCCGCGATGGCGTCGTTGAAGCTGCCGGTGTCGACGTGGTTGCGGTAGCCGAGCACGCGGATCGCGCCGGGGTGGCCCGCGATGACGTGGTCGTGCTCGATCTCCAGCGCGTTGCCGTAGAACTTCCAGAAACGGAAATCGATCGAGGGGGCGTTGGGATCCTCGGGCGGCATCACGTGGGCGACGCGCAGCGTCCAGTCGTCCCAGTAGAGCTCCGCGGTCGCGCCATAGGTGTAGCCGCGCGCGTCGGCCGGAAAATCCCATGACGCATAGGTCATGAACGCCATGTTCAGGAACGTCTGCCGCGGGTCCCAGGAGACGGAGTTCTTGTCGAACACGTCCAGCAAGGAGAAGTTGCCGGCGGTCAGGACCAGGCGGCGGCTCTCGACGACCGTGCCGAGCTGCATCGGATCCGAAGTCTGGCGGATCGCCTCGCCGCCGAAATTGAACGTCTGCCGGAGGTACGTGCGCGAGCGGTAGAGCTCAGGCCGCGGCGACCCCTGTTTCTGCAGCTCGAAGTTCTGGATCGCGCCGCCGATGCCGCGCAGGTTCGAGAGCGCCTCCTCGGAGATCACCTCGGGAACGAAATAGAACTGGCCGCCCTGCCAGAGCCGCACGCCGAAGAACAGCGTGAAGCTGCCGGTGAAGCTGCGTTCGTAGGTCGGCAGCAGCGAGTTCATGCTGCCGTTCAGGTTGGTGTGGAGCGCGTTGAACGGCAGCTTCCAGTTCGAGATGTACGTGAACTGGCCGTAGGCGTTCCAGCTCTCGTCGTCGATGTCGTGCAGGCCGTTGTGGGCCAGCAGGTTCATGAAGTCGAACGCCGCGTCCTCGTGGGCCGCCGGCGGCCCGGCCTGCGCGGCGGCGGGTCGCGCCGCGAGCAGCAGGCCGGCGGCGACGCAGACGGCGGCCAGCGAAGAGGGTGGGATCCGGGGCCGCAATTTGAGCCGTCGCGTTTAGTCCCCGGGCGGGGGACTGTCAAGCGACGGTTAGGTGGCGCGCCGGGCGCGCCGCGCTCAGTTCTTGGTCCAGGTCCCGGCGCCGACGTCCAGCTTCCAGCTGACCTCGTAGGTCGGCAGGCCGATCAGCGTCCCGGTGAAGACCAGCGGCTGGAACACGTAGGTCGCCAGGTTGTTGTGCTTTCCCGGCGCGGTCGTGTCCTGGTTGCCGTACCAGTGGTCGCCCCAATAGACGTAGGTGGTCCCCTGCGTGCCGACGATCGGCTGCACCCAGGTCGACTGGGTCATCCAGGTCAGCTTCCCTTCCGGCGCCAGGTAACCCTGGTAGGTCCAGGGGCCGGTGATGGCGGGCGCCGTCGAGTAGAAGTCGTCGTTGGCGCGCCAGCCGGTCTTGGACGAGCCGATCCAGTACCAGGTGCTGCCCGCCTTGAACACCGTCGGCGCCTCGATGCCGCCCGAGGTGCCGTTGACGGCCGAGTACTGCTTGGCGCTCGACCAGCTGTGGCAGTCCGACGCCAGCGTGTAGACCCAGCCGCTCTCGGTCACGACGTAGGCGTTGTTGCCGTCGCTGAGCGCGCTCATGTCGCTGTGCGCGGCGATCGATCCGCTGCACGACGACGGCGGCACGCTGGTGACGGTGCAGGTCGACGACGCCCCCGTGCTGGCCAGGACGCCCTTGAACGTGTACGGGCCGGTGACCGCCGGCGCGGTCGCGTAGACCACCTCTTTGTCGACCTGGTAGGTGGTGTCGGCCGCGTGGGCGTACATCACGAACTCGCCGGTCGAGGGGCATTGCACGATGTGCGGCCGCTCGCCCTTGCGGCTCGGGCCCAGGAGGCCGCTGGCCTGCTGCGGCAGGAAGATCCCCTCGTTCTTCCAGGTCGCCATATCCTTCGACGAGTACATGGAGAACCCGTTGAAGTCGTTGTCGGTCGTCGTGCTCGAGAAATACTCCCCGTGCAGGTAGTAGGTGTCGCAGACCTTGATGATGCCGCCGCCGTGCGCGTCGACCAGGTTCCCCTGCGTGTCCTTGAAGCCGATGCCGGGTGGATCGGGCGGCGCGATGTTGGTCGACGTGGTCGGGTCGGTGAACGTCCCGATCTCGGAGCCGGGCGCCGTCGTGCAGCTGCCGCTGCCGCCCGTGCCGGTCGTGCCGCCCGTGCTGGTCGCGCCGCCGGTGCCGGCCTTGCCGCCCGTGCCCGTGCCGCCGGTTCCCGTGGACCCGCCCGTCCCGCCGTGACCCGCGGCACCCGCGCCGCCGGAGCCGGTCGCGCCGCCGGAGCCGGCCTTGCCGCCCGTGCCCGCGCCGCCGGTCCCCGTGGACCCGCCGGCGCCGCTGCCACCGGTGCCGATCGCGCCGCCGGTCCCTGTCCCACTGCCGCCGGTGCCCGCCGTGGAGCCCCCGGTTCCGACGCTGCCACCCAGGCCGGAGCTGCCGCCCGTGGCCGTCGATCCGCCGCGGCCCGTCGTGTCACCCACGCCGCCGGAGCCGTCGCCGCTGCCACCCATCGCGCTGCCGCCCGTCCCGGTGTCACCCGAGCCGTTCGTGCCGCAGGCCGCCAGCGTGAAGCAGCCCAAGAAAACACAGGTGGGGACGAGCTTGGTTCGGGTCATCCGCGATGCCTCCGGTCTTCGTGCAAGGGTCTGGGCCGCCCGGATTGGTGCATGACATGTGTCACACTGCACCAACTCACTCTCCGCGCACCCTTAGTTCGGGGTTGGCGACACCTGATCGCCTCACGCCTCACCCCGGAGAAATATAAATGACGCGGATTCGAGGGACGCAGGGTCTTTTTGCGTTCAGCGTGCTGATGCTGGCGGCCGCGCCGGCCGCACGGGCAGCGAACACCTGGTATGTCGCGCCGACCGGCAGCGACTCGAACGCCGGGACGATGGCGGCGCCCTTCGCCAGCTGGGGGCGCGCGCAGACCGCGGCGGCCGCTGGCGACACCGTCTACTTCCGCGGCGGCACGTACACGATCACGTCCGCCAGCAACACCTGCAACGGAAGCACGACCGCCACCGTGGACGCTATCGTGCTGAGCAAGAGCGGCACCGCCGGCAACATGATCAACTACTGGGCGTATCCGGGCGAGACGCCGGTGTTCGACTTCTCCGGCATCACCGACACGAGCAAGTACAACTGCCGGCACTCCAGCGTCCGCGTCGAGGGTGACTATCTTTACCTGAAGGGCCTCGAGCTGAAGGGGACGCTGCAGCTGAACAGCGACAACCACGAGTCGTGGTGCGTCTACGTCTACGGCGGCAGCAACAACAAGTTCGAGCAGCTCAACGCCCACCACAACATGGGCCCCGGCTTCTTCATCCAGGAGGGCGGCAACAACACCTTCCTCAACTGCGACTCGCACGAGAACGAGGACACGCTGACCTCGAACGGCGACGGCCAGAGCGCCGACGGGTTTGGCTGCCACCCGACCCGGTCGGGGGACTCCGGCAACGTCTTCAACGGCTGCCGCGCCTGGTGGAACAGCGACGACGGCTGGGACTTCATCAACTCGGCGGCCGCCTGCACGGTCGAGAACTCCTGGGCCTGGTGGCAGGGCTACAAGCCCGACCAGCTGAGCGGCAGCAGCCCGGTCGCGCTCTCGGCCGGCAACGGCAACGGGTTCAAGGGCGGCGGGTACGGCGATCCGCAGACGAACGTCCCGGCTACGCCGCCCCAGCACGTGCTGCAGTTCGACGTGTCCGTCGGCAACAAGGCCAGCGGGTTCTACGCGAACCACGGCCCCGTCAACGCCATCTTCTACAACAACACCTCGTACGACAACGGCGCCGACTTCGACATGCTGGGGCTCAGCGGGACGACCGTGACCTCGGTCGGGATGCTGCGCAACAACCTGGCCTTCGGCAAGACGTTGACCTCCGAATTCAACAACGGCGGGCCGATCAGCGACATGTTCAACTCCTGGGACTCCAGCCTCGGCGTGACCGTCTCGGCGGCCGACTTTCAGAGCACGTCGTTCGCCGCGCCGTCGTCTTGTCCCGCCACTTACTCGCCGGGCGGGACGGTCTGCGTCCCGCCGACCAACACCACCGCCTTCGGCGGGATGGCCAGCGCACGGCAGGCCGACGGCAGCCTGCCGGTGCTCACCTTCCTGCACCTGGCGGCCGGGAGCGATCTCATCGACAAGGGAACGAACGTCGGGTTCCCGTACGTCGGCAAGGCGCCCGACCTGGGCGCGTTCGAGTACGGCGCCACGGGCGGCAGCAGCGGCACCGGCGGC